>NZ_JBFBAG010000034.1:0-129225 GCF_040682155.1 Amycolatopsis sp. NPDC051371 | reverse complement strand
TGCGAACGTCTTGAATGAGTCATTCAGGTCTTCGGAGGTCCTGAATGACTCATTCAAGACCTTTGGTCCGGGCTACCGAGCCGGGCCCGGGCTCGGCGGACGGCCCTCACTCCAGCGGCCCGAACGTCGACGAACTTGCCGCGCGCGGCACTAGCCGAACCACCGGGCCAGGTCCGCGGGGTCGGCGGCGTAGCCGTCCGGCCGGATCAGCAGGAGCCGGCCGCGGTATCCGGCGTCCTCGGTGGCCGCGTGGACGACGCGGACCTGCCCGCGGAAGCCGGGTGGCGTGGCGTGGTCGCCGAGGTCGAGGAGCAGCCCGCGGCCGTCGTGCAGCAACGTCGAAAGCCGCACCGGGCCGTCGGCCGTCGTCAGGTCGAGGTCGGGGACGCGGTGCGAGCCGGGGTAGTCGAGCGCGAGCCCGGACAGCAGCCCGCTGAAGTAGCGGTTGCCGTCCGGCGTCCGCATGAGGTCGACGACGATCTCGCGCAGCGCCTCGACGTTCTCGTCGCGGTCCGGCGTCGTGAACACGCGCTGCGCCGCGGTGTGCCGCAGTACGCGCCCGGCGGCCGGGTGACGTTCGTCGTGGTAGGAGTCGAGCAGGCCGTCCGGTGCGGTGCCGCGGACCGTCGCGGCCAGCTTCCAGCCGAGGTTGACCGCGTCCTGGACGCCGAGGTTGAGCCCCTGCCCGCCGAGCGGCGGGTGGATGTGCGCGGCGTCGCCGGCGAAGAGGACGCGGCCGTGCCGGTAGCGCTCCAGCTGCCGCGTCGCGTCGTTGAAGCGCGAAGCGCCGTACACCTCGCCTAAGCGCGTCTCGGCGCCGTAAAGGGCTGTCAGCGCTTCGGTGACTTCGGTGTCCGACACCGGCGCGTCGCGGCCCGGCTGGGCCGTCGTGGAGCCGAACACGAAGCGGTGGGCGCCGTCGCCGAGCGGGGTGAGCATCGACCAGTAGCCGTTCGCCTGCCGCGTCACCTGGCTGAAGTGCGCGGCGCGGGCCGGGACGAGTTCGGACGCGGCGGCGAGCCGGACGTGCGCGAGCGTCGCGACGTAGGTCTCGGTGCGGCCGGGGAAAGGCACCCCGAGCAACCGCCGGACCGTGCTGTGCGCGCCGTCGCAGGCCACGAGCCAGCGGGCCCGGAGCCCGTCGACCGTGACGCCGTCGTCGTCCGCCTCGACGGTGGTCACGTCGTGGCCGCGCTCGATGACGGCGCCGTGCTTCACGGCGTGCTCGGCCAGCATCGCCTCGACGTCGTCCTGCGTGCGGTTGAGGACCCGGGGGTGGCGGGTGTGCCAGACGCTGTGGTCGAGCGGGACGGGCAGGCCGGCGAAGTGCCCGCCGGGGCCGTCGATCTCCGTGCTGGTGTCGAGACCGCGCAGGTCGAACAGCTCGGCGGTGCGGGGCTGGAGGCCGACCGGACGCGGGAGGCTTGGGCTTTCGCGGCGTTCGAGGACGGTCACGGACACGCCGGCCAGGGCGAGTTCGGCGGCGGTCATCAGGCCGGTCGGGCCGGCTCCGGCGATCAGGACGTCGGTCATCAGGCACTCCTCGGGTAGACTGAGTGCAAAAGTAGACCAAGTGCAAGTTCGGCAGAAGCGAATATCCGGCTAGTAGCTGTTCTGGTCCGGGAGCAGGGCTTGGACGTCGAGGCGGTCCGCGAGCTGTCCCGAGTTGTGCATCAGGTCCGCGACGCGCTGCAGCCGGATCCCGTTGAGCGACGCCGGGTACGACCCGAGCGAGATCAGCGCCGCCGTCGTCGTGTCGATGTCCGAGAACTTCGGCAGCGAGTCGCGGATGATGGCCGGGTCGGTCGCGCTCTGCTGGGCCGCGCCCAGTGCCGTGCGGAACGCCGCCAGCGTGCGGGGGTTGGCCTGGGCGAACGGCTTGGCCGACGCGTACGCCGACAGCGGGAAGTCGAGCGTCGCGCCGCGGGCGCCGTCGGCGAGGATGTGGGCGCCGAGGTCCTTCTCGGCGCGGGTGATGTACGGCTCGATCATCAGGGCCGCGTCGACGTCGCCGGCCTGCAGCGACTGCGGCATCCCGTCGAACGCCACCTGCTTGAACTTGATCTTCGCCACATCGACGCCCGCCGTGCCGAGCACCGAGCGGGCGGCCAGCGCGCCGACGTCGTCGAGCATGTTCACCGCGATTTCGGGCGCCTTCTTCGACGTCGGCACGACGTAGTCGGAGCCGGGCAGGGTGACCAGTGCCATCGTGTTGGGGCCGGACGTGTAGGCCTCGCCTTGCAGCTGCAGGGCCGTCCCGCCGGCCGCGGCGCGGAACAGCGCGATGTCGGACCCGAACGTGACGTCGAGGTCACCGGCGGTCAGCTTGGCCAGCCCGTCTTCGCCGCCGAGCTCGACGAGCTGCACGTTCAGCCCCGCGGCACCGAACTTCCCGGCCGCGACGGCGATCCTCAGCGGGGCCGTGTCGATGGCGTTGCCCACACCGACGCGCAGGGTGGTCCGTTCCAATGGCGGTGGCGTGGCGGGCGCGCCGGAAGAGAACACGCTGCACCCGGCGGTCGCCAGAAGCGCCGCCACCAGCGGAATCAACCGTCCGCGTCTGATCATGAGCCTTCACCTACCGCGAGAATCTCGTTCTCGTGCTGGATCGTATGGTCCGCGCCCCATACGATCGCGGGCAGGGCCGTATCGCGCCAGCACGGCTTTCGGATCTTCATGGAGCGGGCTACCGTTCAGTAGGTTCGAGGTGTCGTCGGATCCGCGGGTTCCCTCCCGCGGCGGAAAAGGAAACCAGGTGACCCGTCGCGACAAGCGTCCCCGCAAGGGCGACGCGGCGGATCCACGTCCGGCCGGGGGCCGGTGGCGGCTCCGGAACTGGCGTCTCGGCACGAAGCTCTTCGCCGTCCTCCTCATCCCCGCGCTCGCGGTGATCGCCCTCGTCGGCCTGCGGATCAGCTCCGACCTGGGGGACGCCCGGCAGCTCGCGGAGTTCGCCACCCGCGGCCGCGTCGACAGCACGGTCGCCGAAGCCCTGCACGAGCTGCAGCGCGAGCGCGACCTCACCGTCCGGTTCGTCGCCCAGGACCGCCAGGGCGACACCGCCGACCTCACCGGTCAGCGCAAACGCGTCGACCAGGCGATCGGCACGTTCGAACGGACTCTCGCCGACAGTAAACCCCGGCTGGACGCCAAGGCGGCGGAAAGCCTGCAACAGACCGACGACCGGCTGCGCGTCCTCGGTGGTCTCCGCTTCTCCGCGGAGCATTCGGCGTTCCCCGCCGACGCCGTGCTGCGCTCCTACAGCGAGCTGATCTCGGGCCTGCTCGACATCAGCGACTCGGCCGCCGCCGACGTCTCGGACCCGGAGCTCGCGCGGTTGCGCCTGGCCGGCAACGCGCTGGCCCGGATCAAGGACCAGATGTCGGTCAAGCGCGCGGTGCTGGCCGAGGCGCTCGCGGCGGGCAACCTGAACCGCGACCGCACGCGCGCGCTGCTCGGCGCCGAAGCCGAGCTCGCCGCCGCGCGCAACGACTACCGCACCTTCGCGACGCCCGAGCAGCAGCGGATGTTCGACGACACGGTGATCGGCCTGGTCGTCGACATCGGCAACGACATGGTCGAGTCGGCGCTCACCCGCACCGAAAACGGCCAGAACCTCAACGGCCTCGACGCGAACCAGTGGGACGTCTCGGCGACGCACACGGTGAACCTCGCCCACCAGGTGCAGCAGGCGCTGCTGGTCCAGTTGCAGGAACGCACCGACTCCCTGGCGGCGCAGGCGCGCGCGGCGGCGATCTGGGACGGCGGCGTCGTGCTCGGCGTCCTGCTCGTCGCGGGCGTGCTGTCGGTCGTCATCGCGCGGTCCCTGTTGCGCCCCTTGCGGATCCTGCGCCGGACCGCCCTCGAGGTCGCCGAGCACCGGCTGCCCGCGGCCGTGCAGAACCTGCTCACCGACCCCGAGCCCGCGCCGGAGAACCTGCGGAAACGGCTCGCCGTCGCGCCGGTCCCGGTGTTCACGCGCGAAGAGCTCGGCCAGGTGGCGCGCGCCTTCGACGCGGTCCACGGCGAAGCCGTCCGGCTGGCCGGCGAGCAGGCGATGCTGCGCGAGAACGTCAACGCGATGTTCGTCAACCTCTCGCAGCGCAGCCAGGACCTCGTCGAGCGGCAGCTGTCGGTGCTCGACCGGATGGAGGCCGACGAGCAGGACCCGGACACCCTCGCCGGGCTGTTCGAGCTCGACCACCTCGCGACGCGGATGCGGCGCAACAGCGAGAACCTGCTGGTGCTGTCGGGCCAGGACTCGTCGCGCGAGGACGCCGGCGCCGTCGCGGCCGACGAGATCATCGGCGCCGCGCTCTCGGAGGTCGAGCACTACCAGCGCATCGAGCTCGGCCCGGCGCCGCAGGTCGCCGTGCGCGGAGAGGCCGTCAACGACCTCGTGCACGTCGTCTCGGAGCTGCTGGAGAACGCGACGCGCTACTCCCGCAACACGACGGTCACCGTCGCGAGCGCCGAAACCCACGACGGCGACTGGCAGATCGAGATCATCGACCACGGCGCCGGCATGCCGCAGGCCGAGATCGACCGGACCAACGCGCGGCTCGCGCACCCGCCGGACGTCGACGTCGAGGTGTCCCGCCGGATGGGCCTGTTCGTGGTCGCGACGCTGGCCACGCGCCACCGCATCGACGTCAGCCTGAGCTCGGGCCAGGACGGCGGGCTGATCGCGACCGTGCTGGTGCCGGCCGGCCTGATCGTCGAGCTGCCGCCGATGCCGGGACCGCCGCCGCCCGCCGAGCCGGCCGCGGCCCCCGAGCCGGAGCTGCTGGCGCCGCTGGCCCCGCTCACGCAGGCGGAACCCGAGCCCGAGCCGGAACCCGAACCGGAGGAGCTGACGCCGCCGTCGATCGAGGCCGGCCCGCTGCGCCGGGCTCCGGTGGTGGCCCGCGACCACGGCCCGGAGTGGCCTACCGCGGACGACGACTCGCACCTGGACCTCGACGCCCCGACCGAGCGGATGCCGGCCTACCGCGACGTCCTGTCGCGCTGGTTCGACGCGTCCGCGGCGCCCGGGGCGGCGGCGCCCGGGGCGGTGGCGGCGCCCGAGGTGCCGCGACCGCCTGCCGCCCCGCGTCCGGTGGCGCCGGAGTCCCAGCCCGTCCGGCCCGAGCCGCGGCACGCACTGGCCGCGGCCCCGCCTCCGCCGCCACCCCCGCCGCCGCCGGCGCCGAACCCGGACGACGAGGACACCGAGCCGCGGCTGTCGCCCGTCGCGCCGCCGGCCGCCATCGAGCCCGCCTACGAGTGGCCGACGCCGGCCGAGCTGGAGCAGGAGGACGGCGCCGAGGACACCTGGCCGTTCCTGAAGGCCGCCGATGCGGCGGCGAGCCCCGGAGCGGTGCCGGAGCAGCGGCCGATACTCTCTCTTTCCCCGGAAGCGGTACGCGAGCGGATGACGAGCCTTCAAGGCGGCTTCCGGCGAGGGCGGCACGCGAGGGGAGACGACACCCGGAACCAGTGAAACGGATGAGGCATGAGCTCGAAGACGCCCCTGCTGGAAGTGATCGCGCTGGACGCGGCGGACGCCGAAGGCGCGCAGGCGGGCGGGGCCGACCGCCTCGAACTGGTGACGGACATGGCGCAGGACGGCCTGACGCCGTCGATCGCGACACTGCGCGACGTGCTTTCGGCGACCGACCTCCCGGTGCGGGTCATGCTGCGGGACAACGGTTCCTTCGCCATCGGCGACCTCGAGGGGCTGCGCGCCGACACCGCCCGGCTGATCGACGCGGGCGCGCGCGAGTTCGTCTTCGGGTTCCTCACCGTCGACAGCGAGATCGACCTGGACGCCTGCGAAGCGCTGATCAAGGAGGTCGGTGGTCTGCCGTGGACGTTCCACCGCGCCATCGACCGCACGCGGGATCCGTTGCGCGCGTACGACCAGTTGGCCGAACTCGGTTGTGACACCGTGCTCGCGGCCGGGCACCCGAACGGCGTAGCCAGTGGGCTTTCCGTGCTGCAGCGGCTCGCGCAGCGCGACAGCGGGCCGGAGCTGCTCGTGGGTGGCGGCCTGCGTGCGCAGCAGGTGCACCTCTTGCGCGCGGGCGGGGTGCGCGGGTTCCATGTCGGGAGTGCGGTCCGGCCCGGCGGCTGGCAGTCCTCTGTGGACGCCGAAACGGTGCGCACCTGGGTGAACCTCGTGAAATCCTGATCGACTTCCGGATTTCTCGGGACATCGGCGGGATAAAACGATTTCCGCCGATGTTTTCCCCATGCGGAGTAATGATGTCCGACGCAACGAAATTGCATTCGTCGCGTGCAGCGGACGAGCAGGCGCTGCGCGTGCGCCTGCACGAGCATTTCGAGCTTTGACCTGGTTGGCGGCTGATTTCAGGGCAATCGACTGGCTACGGTGGGTCCCGCATTTCGCGATCCGGACGTTCCTCAAGAATCGATCTGCAGTGCGGGAGGCGGCGCCGTGTGCGCGCGTATTCAGTTCGAGAACTCGGTGCGTGGACAGCAGGAAACGAGGAGTTCGACCATGCGGTGGATTTCCGTCACCTTGGAGCGGCTGATTCCCCGCGAGTATCGCCCGAATGTGCCCGGAACGAGCCGGAAGGCCGAATCGTGACCGGCGCGGTACCGCGTCAACGCGGAACCGGAGCCTCCGAAGACGAGTTCGCGAAGCTGGGGCTCGGTGGTTCGCTCGCCCTCACCGGCCTGCTGGCCGCCGTCAAGATCGCGGAAACCGCCACGGGTGTGGTGCTGACCGCCGCCGGGGTACTGCCCGGCGCCAGTCCCTCGAAGGAGCGGGCTCCGGCCTGGCCCGGCGGGGAATGAACGGGAGCTGCCCGGCAGCTCTCTAGGGACGGAGGGCTGCCATGGACGGCAGTGGAGGGCGGGACGACCAGCGTGGCGCACGCGTGGGTCTCGCCGACGTGCGGCGGCTCGAGGACGTCGTCGCCGAGCTCAGGGGTTTGGACTACCGCTACGGCGGGGGCGCCTGCCGGGTGGCCGTCGAGTCGCGGCTGCCCGCGGCCGTCGCGCTGCTGGAAGGCGTGACCAAGACCGTCGTCCTGGCGAGGCTCTGCACCGCCGTGGCCGACCTGTACAACCTCGCCGGCTGGACGAACTTCGACCAGGACCGCCCGGCCGCCGCGCTGGTCGCGTTCGCGCGGGCGCTGGAGCTGGCCGTCGAAGCCGGGAACGACGACCTCCAGGCCAACATCCGCTACCGCATCGGGCGGCTGCACCTGCACTACGGCGCCGTCGACGCGGCGCTGGAGGAGTTCACGCGGGGCCGGGAGGCGGCGCTGCTGGCGCACTCCAAGCTCGCGCAGGCGATCCTGTCGGCCAACCAGGCGTGGGCGCACGCCAAGAAGGCCGACGTCAGCGAGGCGCTGACCTACCTGCGCCGCGCCCGCGAGGACTTCGCGGAAGCCGAAGGGCGCGAGCCTTCGCCGTGGGACTCGTTCTTCGGGGCCACCGACATGGCGGCGATGGTCGGCACGGTGCACGGCGAGCTGGCCCAGGTGGTCGACATCCGGCACGGCCGCGACGGCATCCCCGCGCTCACCGACGCGATCGCCGGATACGGCCGGGGTATGACGCGCAGCCGCTCGCTGACCTTGATCTGGCTCGCCACCGTGCACGCGCTGGACGGCGACCTCGATGTCGCCACCGCCGTCGGCGAGGAGGCGATCGAGCTGGCGGCCGCCCTGCGGTCCCCGCGGACGCGGCAGCGGCTGCACTCGCTGGCGGCGGCGGCCCGCCGGTTTTCCGGCAATGCGGACGCAAGGGAGATCGTCGACCGCGTCGACGATCTCGGGCATTCCGGATGATAATCGAATGGCCATGAGCAGGTAAACCACTCGGAAACTGAAAATGGGAACCGCGAAAGGGCAGACAAAAGTAGGTTCCTCGGTGTGACAGCGGTTTCTTATGCTTCTCGGCAACCTGCGGCGAGCATTCCGCGCAGGCCCGGTCCCCACCGCCGAGAGGAAATTCCCCATGCGCTTGCGCAAGCTCGTCGCGGCCGCCGTGCCGTTGCCGGCGTTGCTCGGCCTCGCCGTGGTCGTCCCCGCCGCCGCCGCGACGGAACCCCTGGTCACCCTGGCCGACAGTGCCGCTCCACTCGTCAGCAGCGCCCGCACCGGCGACGTCGCGGGCGGGCAGCGGATCACCGCGGCGCTGTCCTTGAAACTGCACAACCAGCAGGCGCTGGAAAAGTTCCTCGCCGACGTCCAAAACCCCGCTTCGCCGCAATACCACCACTTTCTGACCCCGGATCGGTTCAATGCCGAGTTCGGCCCGACCCAGGCCGACGTCGGCAAGGCCGTCTCATTCCTCGAGAAAGCGGGCGCCACCGGGATCGAGATTTCCGGCAACCGGCAGGCCATCACGTTCACCGGCTCGGCGGCCCAGCTCGAATCGGCGTTCCACACCCGGATCGGGACCTACCACGACCAGACGTCCGGCCGGGACTTCTTCGCCAACGACGCCGCGCCGACCGTGCCGGCGGACGTCTCGAGCGTCGTGGGCAACGTCGTCGGCCTCGACAACCACGCGCTGCGGACGCACACTTCCGCCGTCGCGAAGCCGAACGTCGTCAAGGCGGTGACCCCGCCGGTGCTCAAGACCGCTTACGGCACCAGCGGTCTCTCGGCGACCGGCAGCGGCGTGAAGGTCGGCTTCGTCGAGTTCGACGGCTACAAGAAGGCCGACGTCACCAAGTACGACAGCACGTACGGCCTTTCGGCGGGCTCGGTGACCACCGTCCCGGTGAGCGGCGCGAACTACGACTCGGCGCCGGGGGACGGCCAGATCGAGGTCGAGCTCGACATCGAGGTCGTGCACGCGCTGGCGGCCGCGGCGAACGACTACGTGTACGAGGCGCCGAACACCAGCGCCGGCGAACTGGCGATGTACCAGAAGATCGCGTCGGACCACACGGTCAACGTCGTCTCGATCTCTTGGGGCGCCTGTGAATCCGCGGAGGGTTCGAGCGCGGCGAAGAGCGTCAGCAACGCGATCGCGACGGGCACCGCGGAGGGCATCTCGTACTTCGCGGCCGCAGGCGACGACGGCACGACCGACTGCTACCGCCAGACGGGGTCGACGGCGAAGGCCGTGGACTTCCCGGCGTCGAGCCCGAACGTGACGGGCGTCGGCGGCACGCAGCTGACGGTGACGTCCTCGAACGCGTACAGCAGCGAGAAGGCGTGGAACGACGGCGCGTCCAACGGTTCGACGGGCGGCGGCATCTCGACGGTGTTCACGGCGCCGTCGTGGCAGTCCTCGCAGAGCACGACCTACCGCAAGGTCCCGGACGTCTCGGCCGACGCGGCGAGCGGCTCGGGCTACTACATCTACACGGCGGGTTCGTGGGAGACGGTGTGGGGCACGTCGGGCGCGGCCCCGCTGTGGGCGGCGTTCGCGACGCTGCAGAACCAGGTCCACGGCGGCGGCCTGGGCAACCTGAACCCGAAGTTCTACTCGATCGGCAACGGGTCCTCGTACGGCACGGGCTTCCACGACGTGACGACGGGCAACAACACCCTCCACGGGACGACGGGTTTCAGCGCCGGCACCGGATACGACCAGGTGACGGGCTGGGGTTCGTTCAAGGGGAGCGGCTTGTCGGGCCTGATCGGCTGAGCCGGTTTCGGAAGGGCCGCCGGGGCCGTGCGAGTCACGGTTCCGGCGGCCCTTTGGGGCTTTCCTTCGCAAAACTAAGCATTAGTCTGGGGACATGAACAAGCGCACGGTGCTGGACGCCACCCGTGAACTCCTCCGCGATCTCGGCCTCACCACGGTGTTCGGCAACCCCGGCACCACCGAGGTCCCGTTCCTCACCGACTGGCCGGACGACTTCGACTACGTCCTCGGCCTGCAGGAGTCCGCCGTCGTGGCGATGGCCGACGCCTACTCGCAGGCCACGCGCCGCGCCGTTCTCGTCAACCTGCACTCCGCGGGCGGGGTCGGGCACGGGCTCGGCAGCCTCTTCAACGCCTACCGCAACCGGACGCCGCTGATCGTCGTCGCCGGGCAGCAGAACCGTGCGCTGCTGCCGCACGATCCGTTCCTCGGTGCCATGGACGCGCCCGACTTCCCCAAGCCGTACGTCAAGTGGTCGATCGAGCCCGCCACCGCCGAAGACGTCCCGGCCGCGCTCTCCCGGGCCTACCACGTCGCGACGCAGGCGCCGTCCGGGCCGGTCTTCGTGTCCGTGCCGGCCGACGACTGGACCGTCACCACCGAACGGTCCGTCATCTCCCGGCCCCGCATCCGCGGGTACGCGCCGGACCCGGAGGCGATCGACGAGCTCGCCGCCGCGCTCGCGGCCGCCGAACGGCCGGGGATCGTCGTCGGGGGAGCCGTCGACCAGGACGGTGCCGTCGTGGAGACCGTCGCGCTCGCCGAACGCCTCAACGCCGGCGTCTGGATCGCGCCGATGTCGTTCCGCTGCTCGTTCCCCGAGGACCACCCGCTGTTCCAGGGCTTCCTCGACCCGGAACGCGGCGCCATCTCGGACAAGCTCGCCGCGCACGACCTCGTCGTCGTGCTGGGTGCCCCCGCGTTCACCTACCACGTCGACCGCGGCCGCGACGAAGCTCCGATGCCGCCGCTGTTCATCGTCAGCGACGACGAGCAGATCCTCGCGCGCGCCTTCGAAGGCACCGGCATCCGGGCGACGACGAAGCTCGGCGTCCGGGCCCTGCTGAACGTGGTCGACCGGAGCACGCGGCCCGCGCCGGCGCCGATCGAGCGCCCCGCGAAGCCCAGCGGCGAGAAGCTCACCGCGGAGTTCGTCTATTCGACGCTCGCGGACCTGGTGCCGGCGGACGCGATCATCGTCGAGGAGACGCCCAGCCACCGCGGCATCCTGCACGACCACCTGCCGATCACCGCGACCGACACGGGCTTCCTGACGATGGCCAGCGGCACGCTCGGCTACGGCGTCCCGGGCGCGATCGGCGCGGCGCTCGCCCGGCCGGACCGCAAGGTCGTCGGCGTCGTCGGCGACGGCTCCAGCATGTACGGCATCCAGGCCCTCTGGACGGCCGCGCGCCAGGACCTCCCGGTGACGATCCTGATCATGGACAACACGGAGTACGCGGCGGTCCGCATCCTCGGCGAAACGATCGGCGGCGAGAAGATCCCGGGCACCGAGCTGGGCGGCATCGACTTCGCGGCGCTGGCGGCGAGCATGGGCTGCCAGGGCGTGACGATCACCGAGCCGTCCGGCCTGGTCCCGGGCCTGACGGCGGCGCTGGAGGACAAGCGCCCGACGCTGGTGCACATCCGGGTGACCGCGTCGGACCGGACGCTCTACTGACTTGTCGACAACCGAAGAGCTGAGAGAGGCGGTGACCCGGCTGACCGGCTGCCGGGTCACCGAGCGGCTCGGTCGACATGAGGTACCGGGACACCGGGGACGTGGCGGCTGTTCGACTGGCACACCGACCGGCACGTCGTCTTCCCGGACTCCGCGGACCGCTAGCGTCGCGAGTCCGAGGTTCGTTGACAGCGCGGCGGCGAGTGCGAACGTCTTGAATGACTCATTCAGGTCTTCGGAGGTCTTGAATGACTCATTCAAGACCTTTGGTCCGGGCTACCGAGCCGGGCCCGGGCCCGCGCTCGGGCCCGGCGAGCGCCCTCACTCCAGCGGCCCGAACGCCACAAACTTGCCACGCGCGACGCTAGCGCACCACCATCGCCGAGACGTCCACCGGCTTGGCCAGGACGCCCGTCTTCAGCAGCAGGTCCGGCACCCGCTGCAGCTGCCGGGCGTCCACAGTGGACTTCAACGTCAGCAACCCGGTGCGTGCGGCCGTGTCCGCGTCGATCTTCGCGTACTTCACCATCAGTGGCTCGATCTTCTTGCGGTCCGCGGAAGCGTCACGCGTCGCCGCGGCCATCGCGCGCTGGAAGGCCGCCGCCGTCTTCGGCGACGACGAGACGAACGAACCCAGGGAGCCGTAGCCCGCCGTCGGGAAGTCCACTGTGGACCCCGTGCCGGTGTCGGCCACCAATACCGCGCCCGCCGTGCGCGAAGCCTGCGTGATGAACGGCTCGGTCAGGAACCCCGCGTCGATGTCGCCGTTCTTCAGCGCCGCCCCCGTGTTCGGCAGCGGCAGCGGGACCCACTTGATGCCCGACGCGTCGACGTGGTTGTCGGCCAGCACCGACTTCGTCAGCGTGTCCGCGATCGTGTTCGGCGCCGAGATGCCGATCCGCTTGCCCGCGAGGTCGGCCACCGAACGGATCCCGGACGACGGCAGCGCGACCACGCCGGTGGACCGGGGCCCGGCCGACGACGCGTCCGCGACCAGCCGGATGTCCGCGGTTCCCTTGCTCTGCGCCACGAAGAACGGCGTGTAGCTCGAGTACGCGATGTCGACTTCGCCGCTGAGCAGCTTCGTCAGCGACGCCTGCCCGGTCGCGGCCTCGGTCGTCGAGACGTCGAGGCCTTCGCGCTGGAAGTACCCGCCGTCCTTGGCCAGCCAGAACGGGGCGGTGTCGATGGTCGACATCATCGACACCCGGATCTTCGGTTTCTCCAAGGCACCTCGCGACGCCGAAGGCTCCGAAGAGGAGCCGCTCAGCGCGGTGCACCCCGTCACCAGCAGGACCAGCAATCCCGTCAGTACCGCCCTGGCCGTCCCCATGATCCCCCCTGCGGTCGTCAGCTCCCGGTCTTGGACTCCGTCACGTTCTTCGCCCGCTCGGCCATGTCCCATTCGGCGGCGTCCGACGCGGCCGCGGCCGCATCCGCCGGCGTACCGCCGTGCAGCAGCCGCGCCACTTCACCGCGCAGCGTCACGAACTCCGCCGACTCGCGCGTGGTGATCTGGTCGCGCTCGGCCGGCAGCCCCACGCGAAGGTCCGCCACGATCGACGCCGGCGACTTCGACAGCACCAGCACCCGGTCGGACAGGTAGACGCTCTCGTCGATGTCGTGCGTGACGACCAGGATCGTGCTGCCCTGTTCGCGCTGCACCCGCCGGGTCAGGTCTTCGAGCTCGAAGCGGGTCTGCGCGTCGACCGACGCGAACGGCTCGTCCATCAGCAGCAACGCCGGACGGCTGGCCAGCGCGCGGGCGATCGACACCCGCTGCTGCATGCCGCCCGACAGCTGCCACGGGTACTTCCCGCCCACCGCGGACAACCCGACCTGCTCCAGCGCCTCGGCCGCCCGCGAACGCCGCTCCGCGCGAGAGATCGGCCGCCACCGCAGCGGGAACTCGACGTTCTTCTGCACCGAAAGCCACGGGAACAGCGAACGGCTGTAGTCCTGGAACACGACGGCGAGGTCGTCCGGCACGCCCGAGACGCGGTCGCCGTGCAGGCTCACCGTGCCCTCGGTCGGCGGGGTCAGGCCGGCGACGCACCGCAGCAGCGTCGACTTCCCGCAGCCCGACGGGCCGACGATGCTGGCCAGCTGCCCGGCTTCGACGG
Organism: Amycolatopsis sp. NPDC051371; assembly: GCF_040682155.1. NCBI lineage: Bacteria > Bacillati > Actinomycetota > Actinomycetes > Pseudonocardiales > Pseudonocardiaceae > Amycolatopsis > Amycolatopsis sp. NPDC051371. Next base: position 115,803 of record NZ_JBFBAG010000034.1, on the reverse strand, counting down.
TGAACGACAGGTCGTTCACCGCGGTGTGCGCCTTCGCGCCCGTGCCGTAGCGGTGGCTGAGGCCGGACACTTCGAGCATGGTTGACATGGGAGAGGCCTTTCCAGCGTCAGTCGCGGCCGAGACGGGTCGGCTGCCAGGCCAGCACCCGCCGCTCCGCGGCCAGGAAGATCGTGTTGAAGACGTAGCCGAGGATGCCGAGCAGCACCAGCCACGACCACATGGTCGGGAAGTCGAAGTCCTGCTGGGCGTTCATCAGCGACCGCCCGATGCCGTTGTACGCGCCGACCAGCTCGGAGACGACCATCAGCAGCAGCGAGATCGACAGGCTCACCCGCAGCCCGGCGAAGATCTTCGGCGCCGCCGCGGGCAGCACCACCATCGTGATCCAGTACCGCTTCGGCGTGCGGAAGGAGCGCGAGGTCTCCACCTTCACCTGGTCGACCGAGCGGACGCCGTCGACCGCGTTGAGCAGCACCGGCCAGATCGCGCCGAAGATGATCGACCCGATCTGCATGCCCGAGCTCAGTCCGAACAGCACCGCGAACACCGGGATCAGCGTGGGCGGCGGGATCGAGCGGAAGAACGCGAACAGCGGGCCGAGGTAGTCCATCGCCTTCTCGGACCGGCCGACCAGCACGCCCAGCGCGATGCCGACGACCGCGGCCAGCGCCCAGCCGCCGAGCATCCGGCCGAGGCTGGGGAACACGTTGTCGAAGACCGCGTCGGTGAGGAAGAGGCTCGACGCGGGGCCGGTGAACCACAGCTTCCCGGCGGCGACCGCGATCTCCGTCGGTGGCGGGAAGAACTTGCTACCGCCCGCGCGGGCGGCGAACTCCCAGACGACCACGAGGATCGCGAAGAGCAGCCAGTTGCGGACGACGGTGGCGGCGCCGCGCGCGGCCCGGCGGCCCACCCGGCCGGAAAGAGTCGCCGTGCTCACGCGATCGCCTCCCGGTCGACGCTGCTCCAGCGGAACAGCCGCCTGCCCAGCTGCTCGAGCCCTTCGTTGATCAGGTACCCCAGTACCCCGGCCACCACGGTACCGGCCAGGACCAGGTCGAACCGCATCGAACCGGTGCTCGCGACGAGGATGTAACTGCCGAGCCCGACTTCGGAGCCGGCCAGGAACTCCACGCTGACGACGGCGATCAGCGCGATGGTCGCCGACAGCCGGAGGCCGGTGAAGACGAACGGCGCGGTCTGCGGGAGCGCGACCGACGACAGGATGCGGAACCGGCTGGTCCCGCACGCGCGCGCGGTCTCCATCAGCACCGGGTCGATTTCGCCCATGCCGTAGATGGTGTTGAACATGATCGGCCACAGCGAGGCGTACACCGCGAGGGAGATCTTCGCGTCCGGACCGGAGCCGATCACCAGCAGCACCAGCGGCACCAGCGCGGTGACCGGGATCGGGCGGAGGAACTCGACGATCGCGGCGGTGGCGGTGCGCAGCACCGGGACGCTGCCCAGCAGCAGCCCGGCGGGTACGCCGACGGCGACCGCGATGGCGATGGCGATCAGCCAGGCGAGCATGGTCGCGACGATGTCGCGGATGAAGTCGGGGTCACCCAGCAGGTCCACCACGGTGACCAGGACGACGCTCGGCGGCGGGATGAAGGTTTTACTGACCAGGCCGACCTGGACGACGACCTCCCAGAGCAGGAGGAAGCCGACCAGGCCGGCCAGGCCGCGAAGCAGTTTCGTCACGTCAGTTGGTCGCCTGCGGGGCGATCATCGGCGCGGCGTCGACCTTGCTGGTGATGACACCCATCTGCAGCAGCAGGTCGGGGACCCGCTGGAGGCGACGGGCGTCCAGCGTGGAGCCGTAACCCGGCAGGGTGAGCAGCTTGGCCGTGTCTTCGTCGATCTTCGCGTACTTGACCAGCAGCGGCTCGACCTTCGCGCGGTCGTTGATCGCGTCGCTGGTGGCCTTCTTCATCGCGCGCTGGAAGGCCGCGAGGGTCTTCGGGTTCGCCTGCACCCACTTCGTCGCCGCGCCGTAGCCGGTCAGCGGGAAGTCCTGGCTGGCGCCGGTGTTGATGTCGATGACCGGCGTCGCACCGACGGTCTTCGCCGACTGCGAGAGCATCGGCTCCGGCATGTAGGCCGCGTCCACTTGATTGTCCTTCAGCGCCGCCGCCATGTTCGGCAGCGGGATCGGCACCCAGTTGACGGTGCTGAAGTCGACGCCGTGGTCCTTCATGACGGACTTGGTGAGGATGTCCGACGCGGTGTTCTTGGCCGTGATCGCGATCCGCTTGCCGGCCAGGTCCTTGACCGTCTTCACGTTCGAGTTCGGCACCGTGACGATCGCGTTGCTCTTCGCGTTCACCGAAGTGCCGTCCGCGACCAGCTGTACGTCCGCTGCGCCGGTGCTCTTGGCGATGAAGAACGGCGTGTAGGTCGAGAGGGCGATGTCCGCTTCACCGGAGATCGCCTTCGTCATCGACGCCTGGCCGCTGTTGGCGATGATCTGCTCGACCTCGAGGCCTTCGGCCTTGAAGTAACCCCCGTCCTGGGCGAGCCAGAACGGGCCCAAGTCGGTGGTGGGCATGATCGAGACCTTGATCTTCGACTTCTCCAGGCCGCCCCCGTTCGACGAGGCGCTCGAGTCGTCCGAGCCGAGCGCACTGCAGCCGGTGAGGGCTGTGGCGGCTGCGACGGTGAGGGCGAGCCCGAGCGCGGCGCGGCGAGTGCGAACCCGGCCACTGCTCATGGCGTTTCCAAGCAAGGCCTGCTCCTTGGGTAAAAAAATTGACGGTTGGTGGACCGAATCCCGGGGAAGTACGTAACTCATTCTCGGGAGTACGCGGGCCACTGTAGAGAAGGTGACAGCTCGCTCACAACGGGTGGGATCAATACCCGAGAGGGTGGCGCACGTCACTCTTTTGGCCTCTGGTCTAGACCCGCTGCTCCACTCGCCGTAGTCGTTCACCCAGCGTAGGACCCAGTTCCGGAAAAGACGATCACCAGCTGTGCGCTGACTGAGCGAACGCTGTGCAACATCGGGCACAGAGCGTCGGGAGGGTTACATCTTCTCCGAGCGTTCGCTACCCTCTGCACCTGCGGGGAGGTAACAACCTCCGATGTAGTGAGAGAGAGTGCCTGGATGGCCGATCAAGTCGATCCCCGGTTTACCAGGGCACGCTGTGCTTTTCCTGAGAGAAACTTCCCCGCGGAGACCACTGCCTGGCCGGGCTCAGCCGCCGTGCGGGCGGGCTAGGCCGAAGAGACAGACCGATGCAGGACCAGCGCAGGGACCCGACCGTGATGCTCGAGCTGAACCGATTCCGTCCGGCTGGACGGGGTTCAGGAACCCCCGTCGAAGACGATCTTTTCACCCGTACGGGTAGCGTCTCGCGCTGGGCTCCTGCCGATCGGCCGATGAGCCGGAGCGCCGGGAGCGTGCTGACGAGTGGCTGAGGAGAACGCGATGCGCCCTGGCGGGCGCTGGACCGACCAGGGATTCCCGAGCTCGAACGATGATGGTGGTGCGGCGGTGCCGAACGAAGACGCCGCGGGGGTAGGAGGGACCCCCGCGCAGTCGCCCGGAGATGCTCCGGGCCGGAAGGCCGGGCTGTTCTCCGGCATGCGCGACTGGAGGCTGCGGTCCAAGCTGGCCGCGGTCCTCCTGATCCCGACGTTGACGGCGCTCGTGCTGGGCACGCTGCGCGTGGTCGACGACGCACAGCAGGCGACCGAGTTCCAGCACACCGCCGACCAGGTCGCGTTCGCGGTCAAGGTCACCACAGTGGTGCACGAGCTGCAGAACGAGCGCTCGCTGGCCGTCGCGCGGATCTCGTCCTCGAACCCGCTGCTGCAGACGGGGCTCGACGCGCAGATCGCGAAGGTCGACCGCGAGGTCACCGACCTGCGCAACTCGGCGGCGACCCTCAGCTACGACGACCAGGGGACCAAGGACCGCTACAGCCGCGGTCTCCAGCGCCTCGACGCGCTGCGCCCGCTGCGGGCGGCGTTCAACACCGCGAACGGCTTGCCCGACATCACGGTGATGACCGCTTACTCCGGCATCCTCGACGCGCTGATCGAGCTGGGCCGCGAGGTGACCACCGCGGTCACCGACCGGGACGTGCTGCGCCTCGGCACGAGCACGCAGGCGATCAGCGAGGCGAAGGAGTTCACCACCCGCTCCGACGCCGAGCTGCAGATCGCGGCGTTGCGCGCCAACTTCCCCGGTGACCTCCTGGACCAGACGCGTGCGTCGGCCTCCAGTGCGGACGCCTCGATCGCGGCCTTCCTCGCGAACGCCGACGACGACCAGCGGCAGCTCTACAACGACACCTACTCCGGCCCGGAGGTCGACGACCGCCGGCGGATCCAGACCGCGGCGTTCGCGGCCGCCCAGCTGTCCGACCCGCCGAACATCGACCCCACGGCGCTCGGCAAGGACAGCACCGTGTCGGCCGACAAGCTGCACGCGGTCGAGTCGAACCTGCTGGCCCAGCTCAAGACCCGCGCCGACGACCTCGCCACGGCGGCGGTCAACTCGGCCTGGGTCGGCGGTGCCGTGGTGCTCGCCGCGCTGGCGGCCGCGATCGCGCTGATGCTCGTCGTCGCCCGCCTGATGCTGCGTCCGCTGCGGATCCTGCGGAAGAGCGCGCTGGACGTCGCCTACACCCGGCTGCCGGAAACCGTGCAGGCGATCCTCGACGACCCGGACCCGGTCGGCGCCTCGAAGAAGGCCGTCCAGCCGGTGCCCGTCACCTCTCGCGACGAGATCGGCGAGGTCGCGCGGTCGTTCGACATCGTCCACGAACAGGCCGTCAAGATGGCCGCCGAGCAGGCCCTCCTGCGCGAGAACGTCAACGGCATCTTCGTGAACCTCTCGCGGCGGTCGCAGCGGCTGGTGGAACGCCAGCTCGGCGTCATCGACCGCCTCGAGGCCGACGAGCAGGACCCGGACCACTTGGCGAGCCTGTTCGAGCTCGACCACCTGGCCACCCGGCTGCGGCGCAACGGTGAGTCCCTGCTGGTGCTTTCGGGCGCCGGCCTGGCGAAGTCCGTGCCCAAGCCGGTGCCCGCCGCCGACGTCATCGGCGCCGCGGTGTCCGAGATCGAGCAGTACGCCCGGATCGAGGTCGGCATCGTGCCCGACGTCGCGGTCCAGGGCCTCGCGATCCACGACCTCGTGCACGTCCTCGCGGAGCTGCTCGACAACGCGACCTACTTCTCCGAGCCGGAGACGAAGGTCATCGTGCGCGCCGTGGTGACCCGCCGGAAGGCGCTCGCCATCCAGGTCACCGACCACGGTGTCGGCATGAGCGACGAGCGGCTGGCCGAGGTCAACGGCCGGCTCGCCGAGCCGCCGGACCTGGACGTGTCGGTGACCCGGCGAATGGGTCTGTACGTGGTCTCGCGGCTGGCCAAGCGCCACGGCATCGAGGTCCGGCTGCGCGAGAACGAGGACATCGAGGGTGGCGTCATCGCCCGCGTCGTCGTCCCGGCGGAGCTGCTCACCCACCTCCGCCCGGGCATGGCGCGGCAGACCCCGCTGCCGGCGAACCGGTCCGAGACGTCGATGTCGATGCCGAGCATCCCGATCCCGGCCGCGCGGTCGGACTTCGACCAGACGCAGGCGCACACGCCGATCCCGCCGTCGGCACCGCCGCCTCCGCCTCCACCGGTGCACGAGCCGGTGGCGAACCAGGGCGGGCTGGTCCCGCTCGACCAGCCGATCAGCCTGGACGACCTGGTCAGCGGCGGCCGCGCGGCGGGCCCGTTCCTGTCGCCCGAGCTGCCGAAGCCCGAGACGCCGGCCTGGCCGACCGCCGAGGACCTGGCCCCGCTGACGCCGTCGCAGAACGGCGAAGGCGCCAGCTCGCGGGCGGGCGACACGCAGTTCGCGCCGCTGGTCCTGCCGAAGCGCGAGCCGAAGTTCGTCCCGCCGGAAGAGCCGCCACCGCCCCCGTCGCGCGCGGAGGAGGTCGGTCCGTCGGCCCTCGAGGACGATGTACCCACCCGGCGGCTGCCCATCTACCAGTCGGTGCTGTCACGCTGGTTCAGTGAAGGCGACGAATCGGCAGCCGACCCGGTGCCGACGCAGAGCGAGGGTGAAGACCCGAACCTGCCGCCGCTCACCGGCTCCGACGAGCCGGTGGCGGAGCGGACCGTCGTCGCCGAGCCGGTCACCAGGCGTCAGGAGCGCGAGCCGGTCAGCCGGCACCAGGAGCGCGAGCCGGTCACCCGGCACCAAGAGCGCGAGCAGGTGGACGAGCTGCAGCCGACCGCGGCGACCCGGCACCCGCTCCTCCCGCCCGACGACGGCTGGCACAGCGCCTCCGACGACGGCTGGCAGAAGGCGCAGTCGCTGCTGGAGTCCAAGAACGAGGAGATCACCACGGCCGGGCTGCCGAAACGCGTCCCGAACGCCTACCTGGTGCCGGGGTCGATCAACAGTCCTTCGGCCGACGCGCCGGCGCAGAACAACTTCGCGGACAACACCGCGGGCATGCCCGGAACGGGTGCGATCACCCGCTCGGCGTCCGCGGCGCGGAGCCGGATGGCAAGCTTCCAGCGGGGCTACACCTCGGGACGGCATGCGTTGAAGGAGCTCCCGGCCGAAGAACAGCTGGAAAGCAGCAGGGTTCCGGGGCGTGGCAACACCACAGACAGCAGTGAGGAGTGAAAGTGACACGGGCGGGTGCAATGCAGCCGGGTGGCTCCGCGCAGCCGAACGGCCAGGCGCATGCCAAGGCGAGCAATGCCGGCAGCTTCGCATGGCTGATCACGGATTTCGTGCACCGGGTGCCCGGCGCGGCCCACGCGGTCGTGGTGTCGGCCGACGGCCTGCTCCTCGCGGCCTCGCGTGGCTTGCCGAAGGACCGGGCGGACCAGCTGGCGGCGGTGGCGTCGGGGCTCACGAGCCTCGCACGCGGCGCGGCCAAGGTGTTCGAAGGCGGGACGGTCGCGCAGACCGTCGTGGAGATGGCCAACGGCTTCCTCTTCCTCATGTCGGTTTCCGACGGTTCCTGTCTGGCGGTGCTCGGTTCGCCGGAGAGCGACATCGGCTTGGTCGTCTACGAGATGACTCTGCTGGTGGAGCGGGTCGGTCAGCAGCTGACACCGGAGATGCGGGCCCAGCTGCAGGGCTCGGCAATCCGCCGCTGAGGATCCGGGAACCGAGGAGAGAGCCGTGGACGACGGGCGCTTGAGGGGCGATGGCCGGCTCGGTGACGACTTCTCCGGCGGGTGGTCCGAGCAACCGGACGACGGCCGGGAGGACTGGCAGTCGTTCCGGGAACGGGTCGATCGCGAATGGCGGTCACGCCGGGTACAGGCGTCCGACAACGACCCTGTGCGAGAACCACCGAACTGGCTGACCGACAGCAATGCCGGTCAGGAACCGATCCGGCCGATCCAGCCCGGCAGCGGCGAATACCGCGACCGGCTGCTGGGCGGCCCGGGAGCGGAGCTGTTCGGCGGGTCGAGCGGGCCGCTGTACGACGCGCACGACTTCGCCGCGTACAGCAACGATCGCGACTACTCGTCGGGACCGGACTCCGGTGAGCTGGCCGCGGCGCTGCCGCGGCAGGCCCACCAGGAGTACGTCGACGAGCCGGCGCCGACCGAGATGGAGACGTCGGGCCTGGTCCGGCCGTACTTCCGGACCCGGGGCCGGACGAAGGCGACCCTCGACCTGGCGATCGAGGCGCTGATCTCGACGAGTGATCAGGGCCGGATGCTCGACCGGGTCCGGGTGCCCGAGCACCGGTCGATCTGCGACCTGTGCCTCGACACCCGGTCGGTGGCCGAGGTGGCGGCCTTGTTGCGGCTGCCGCTGGGCGTGGTGCGGGTGTTGATTGGTGACGTGGCGGGTCTCGGGCTCGTGCTGGTGCACTCCAGCAACCAGACCGTGGGCGACCGCCCGAGTATCGAGTTCATGGAAAGGGTGCTCAGTGGGCTTCGGAGAATTTGACTCCGACGCGAACGCGCCGCAGGTGACGGGTCCGACCTCGTCGGCCAAGATCGTGGTCGCCGGCGGGTTCGGTTCGGGGAAGACAACGATGGTCGGGGCGATCTCGGAGATCGACCCGCTGACCACCGAGGCCATGATGACCGAGGCCAGCGTCGGACACGACGACACCTCGGCGACGCCGAACAAGACCACCACGACCGTGGCGATGGACTTCGGGCGCATCTCGCTGGACTCGGACCTGGTGCTGTACGTGTTCGGCACCCCTGGTCAGCACCGGTTCTGGTTCATGTGGGACGACCTCGCGGTCGGTGCCATCGGGGCGGTCGTGCTGGTGGACACGCGGCGGCTCGCCGACGCGTTCCCCTCGATCGACTTCTTCGAGAACCGGAAGCTGCCCTACGTCGTGGCCATCAACTGCTTCGACCGGCTTCTGCACCACCAGATCGAGGACGTGCGGCACGCGCTCACCATCGCGCCGTCCGTCCCGATCATGGCGTGCGACGCGCGTGAGCGCGACTCCGCCAAGCAGGTGCTGATCTCCGTCGTCCAGCACGCGATCGCGCACGATTCGGCGCTGCGCGCGGGCTGAGGGTATGACGCCCCGAACCGGATGCGGCCGTTGGAGTGAACTCCACGGGCTTCACCCACTTCGGGGAGCACTGCCGCCGTCCGGAGGACGGAACGGTCGCCGCGGTTCGGTAACGTCGAGGACGGCGTCGCCGGCCCGGTCCGCCGTCCACCGGGCTGACCTGCGCGGACACCCCGTCACGGCGGGCCGCGGCGTGAGCTTCGCCCGCACGGCCCGGACCGGGCCGGTGCGGAGCGCGGTCGCGCGCACACGTAGGGTGCGCAGCGGCCGGCCGGTGGTCGACTCGACACCACCGGCGGGGCGAATACGCTTGAGCGTGGGCCGTGCCGGCCACTCCGGGGTGCGGCGTGCGGCGCCGCAGGAGCAAGGAGGGGCAGTAGTGACGGCATCCGGCCAGGGTTCGTTCGGCTGGCTCATCACGGACTTCGTGCGCCGGGTACCCGGCGCCGCGCACGCCGTTCTGGTGTCCGCCGACGGGCTGCTGCTGGCGCCGTCGGAAGGGCTGCCCCAGGAGCGCGCCGAGCAGCTGTCCGCGGTCGCGTCCGGGCTGATCAGCCTGACGTTCGGGGCCGCACGCTGCTTCGAAGCGGGCGGTGTCAACCAGACCGTGGTGGAGATGGAGCGCGGCTACTTGTTCCTCATGTCCGTTTCGGACGGTTCGTCGCTGGCGGTGCTGGCCGCGCCGACGTGTGACATCGGCACGGTCGCGTACGAGATGACGCTGCTCGTCGAGCGGGTCGGTCAGCAGATCACCCCCGAGCTGCGCGCCCAGCTCCAGGGCGGCGTGCGTGGTTAGTGATCCGGCCGAAAGCAGGCCGGCCCCCAAGCGGAACGCACTCGTCGCTGCGAAGTCTTCCGGCCGTGACTGTGGCCGGATCAGTAACGACCGGCACAGTAGGACACGATGAGGATTTCGGGATTCGACGATCCGGACTCCAGCGGCTGGGACGCACTGCACCGCGGTACCGATCGCGAGGGCTTCGACTCGCCCAGCAAGTTCGACATGTCGACGCTGTCGATGATCATGCCCAAGCGCAAGCCGGCGCGCCCCCAGCCGGACCCGCAGGGCTACACCGACGAGGACACCCGCGAGTGGGGTTCGCCGTCCGATTCGGCGAACTTCGACGAGGACTACGACGAGGGGTACGACCCCGCCGAGCCGGAGTGGCAGGACGGGGAGTCGTACGAGCCGGAGCCCCCGCCGCTCGAGCCGGCGTGGACGCCCCCTCGCGGCGCTCACCCGCCTCGCCCGCCGGCACCGCTTCGTCCGCCGCCCCCGCCCCGGCCCCCGGCACCACTGGCACCCCGGCCCCCGGCGCCGAGACCCCCGGTGTCCAGACCGCAGGCGGCGCCCCCGCCTTCGTGGGCTCCGCCGATCGACCCGCGGACCGGCTGGACGCCCCCGCCGGACCCGGAGACCCGCTGGATCCCGCAGCCGGAGCCGTGGGAGGAGCCGGCGCGCGTCCTGAGCCCGTCGCCGGTCGCTTCGGTGGGCTCCCGGGTGCGCCCGTACACGCGGACCGGCGGTCGCACGCGGTCCGACCACAACCTGGCGCTGGAGGCGCTGGTCTCGACGTCCGACGACGGGCGCCGGTACCGCGGCGTCCGGTCGGTCGAGCACCGCCGGATCTGCGACCTGTGCCTGGACACGCGGTCGGTGGCCGAGATCGCCGCCCACCTGCGGCTGCCGCTGGGCGTGGTGAAGGTGCTGGTCGGCGACATGGCCGACATCGGCCTGGTGCTGATCCACCAGACGGAGCTGATCCTCGGGGACCGCTCGTCCCGCGAGTTCATGGAGCGAGTCCTGGCCGGCCTGCGGGCGCTCTAGCGCTACTCCTCCACCAGCGCGGCGGCGAGTCCGAACGTCTTGAATGACTCATTCAGGTCTTCGGAGGTCCTGAATGACTCATTCAAGACCTTTGGTCCGGGCTACCGAGCCTGGCCGGAGCTCGGCGAGCGCCTTGACCCCAGCGGCCGAACGTCAAACGGCTCGCCACGCGCGACACTGGCCGCGCTACTCCTCCACCAGCGCGGCCGAGGTGATCCGGTGCAGCGAATACCGCTCGTTGTTCTCGCCTTCGAGAACCCCGCCGCCGACGCGCACGGGCCGGATCACCCGCTGGCTGGCGGTGCCGCGCGAGTCGACGAACCCGATCCAGACCTCACGGCGTTCGAGCGTCGCCCGCGACAGCAGCTCCAGCGTCGCCGACGTGTCCGCCCCACCGCCGACCGGCGCCCGCACCGCGGACCCCCGGCGCCGAGCGGACGCGGCGTCGCCCGCCCGCAGGTTCGAGACGATCCGGGTCGCCTGGTCGGACGTCAGCACGGCCTGCTCACCCGGGCTGCGCCGGGCGGCCCTGGCTTTCGCCGGCAGCCTTCGCCCGCTCGGCCGGATGTCGACGACCCGGCCGTCCGGGCCCTCCGCCGCCGGCGCGAACCCCGCCGCGCGCAGGCCGGCGAGGACCTCGTGCAGCGGGTCCGGGCTGATCACGACCGTCGGCGCGATCAGCCGCAGGTCGTGCTCCGCCGCGACCGGGTGGGCCAGCACCTCTGCGAGCAACGCCTCGTCGTCGCACCGCAGGAACGACGCCGCGACGCCGCCGCGCAGCCGGCCGTGCCGCCGGGCGACGTCGTCGACCAGGTAGCTCAGCGACTGCGGGACCGGCGTCGCCGACTTCTTCTTGAACAGCGCGTGCAGCTCGTCCGCGGTCCGGCCGGTGTCGAGCGCCCGCCGGACGGACGTCTCGGTGATCCGGTAGACCGTCGCGTGGCCGGCCGACTCGACGTTCGCCACCGCTGCCATCTCCGCCGCCAGCTCCGGTTCCAGGGGACCCGGTGCGACGACCGTCAGGTCGGCCTGCAGCAGCACGTGGTCCACCGGCGCGGGCAGCGCGTCCAGGACCGCCTCGACCGCGCGCGGCCGGTCGTCGGCGAGCAGCGCCCGCGTCGCCGTCGTGAGGCCGCCGAGCCCGACGATCCCCAGCGCCGACGCCTCGGACATCGTCCAGCGGACGGTCTCGTCCCGCAGCCGCCCGCCGCGCCGCGGGGCGCGCCAGGCCAGCACGGCGACGAGCTCGTCGACGCTCTTCACCCCGGCGCCCCGGGGCAGGTCGGCCAGCGCGGCCAGGACCCGCCGCCGCGCGACCGGCGCCAGCGGGCGGCGCAGCTCCTCCGACAGCGGCGCGATCGGCTTGTCCTTGGCGTCGCGGCCGCCGGCCATCCCCGGCAGCCGCGGCAGCTCCAGCCACGCCTGGGCGAGCGTCATCCACCGCTGCGCGGTCGGCGACGCGAGCCACGAATCGGTGAGCGTCGTCGGCACCCACTCGGGCGTGGTCGCCTCACTGTCCGCGACGAGCCCGGCGCCGACGGCGAGCTCGGCCAGCAGGATCGCCTGCGGCTCGTCGATCTCGAGGTCCTTCGCCAGCTTCTTCAGCTCGCGGACGCCGAGGCCGCCCGACTTGAGCACGGGCGGCGGCGCCGCGGACCACGAACGCAACAGGGATTCGGTGTGGCGCAGGAACTCCATCGCCTCGCCGGCCGCGGCTTCGTCCAAAGTGGACGGCTGGTGCGGGTGCAGCGGCAGCTCGGGCTCGGTGAGCGCGCCCGGCGCGAAGACGCCGCCGCGCACCGCGACCCCGAGCTCGCGCGGCAGCTCGACGGTCTGGTCGTCGCGCCGCAGCAGCAGCCCGCGGGCCAGCAGCTTCTGCACCGGTGTCCCGGCCTTCTCGAGCGTCAGGTCGATCCCGGCGTCGCGGGTGCGGCCGATCGGCGGGCCCGCGGCGAGGGCGTTCAGCACGCCACGTTCGTCGTCGGGCAACTCCGCGAGCCGCGCCTCGAGGTCCTCATCGGCAAGCGACGGCGACGATGCGCCCAGCCCCGCCGGGAACGGCCCGAGCGCCTCCCGGATCGCGGGCGGCACGCGCAGCGCGTCGTCCGGGCCCCAGGCGAGTGCTCGTGCGCGCAGCCGGGCCAGCGGCGCGGCGATGTCGGTGCCGACCAGGTCCGTGACCTGGGCCACCGGGACGGGGTCGCGGTCCGCGCCGGCCAGCAGGCACGCTTCGAGCACGGCCAGGGTGACCGTGTCGAGGTCTTCGCAGGCGCGCGCGACCGAGCCCGGCGTGCCGGCGCGGGTGGCCAGCACGGTGCTGTCGGAGGGCGGCGGCGTGGACAGGTCCCGCCGCGTGCGGAGCAGGTCTTCGAGAGCGGCGTCGGACTCCGCTCGCAGCCAGTCCGCCAAGGAGGTCGCGGGCATAGAAGGCCAGGATACCGGGCGGTTGCGACAGGCCGCCCGGGCTCAGGCAGACTGGGGCACGAGAACCGAACGCGGCTGTGGAGGACGTTGTGGCCAAGGGCGAGAAGAAGCACAAGGGAATCGACCCGACCTGGCCGGGCGAGGCCGGTGAGCACCCCGTGACCGAGCTGTCGTCGGACCGCCAGGGTGCGCTGTCGCCGTTCGGCGACCTCACGTTCCCCCTCGACACGGTGCCCTACGTGCACCCGGAGACCGAGATCAACCGCTGACCCTGTTGTTACTGGTCAGTACCGGTATCGGGGCCTCGTGAGGGCGGTCACGGGAGTAGGTTCGCTCCCGTCCCAACCGACCTTTCCCATGCGGGGGTAAGCGCCATGCCGGTTCCCGGTCCCGGATATTCGATCACCGTCCGGGTCGAGGCCCCGGCTTCGTCCACCGCGGCCGGTGACCTCACCACCGCCGTCGGGCGGGTCGGCGGCGTCCTGACCGCGTTCGACGTCGTCGAGTCCCACTCCGACTCGATCGTGGTCGACATCAGCGCCAACGCGCTGTCGGAGAACCACGCGAACGACATCACCCAGACGCTCGACTCGCTGCCCGGCGTCAAGGTCCGCAAGGTCTCCGACCGGACGTTCCTGATCCACCTCGGCGGCAAGATCGAGGTCACCCCCAAGGTCGCGCTCCGCAACCGTGACGACCTCTCCCGCGCCTACACCCCGGGCGTCGCCCGCGTCTGCCAGGCGATCGCCGCGAACCCCGAAGACGCGCGCCGGCTGACCATCAAGCGCAACACCGTCGCCGTCGTCACCGACGGTTCCGCGGTGCTGGGCCTGGGCAACATCGGCCCGGCCGCCGCGCTGCCGGTGATGGAGGGCAAGGCGGCGCTGTTCAAGAAGTTCGCCGACGTCGACGCCTGGCCGGTCTGCCTGGACACCCAGGACACCGAGGACATCATCAAGATCGTCAAGGCGATCGCGCCGGTGTACGCCGGGATCAACCTCGAGGACATCGCCGCGCCGCGCTGCTTCGAGATCGAGAAGCGGCTGCGCGAGCAGCTCGACATCCCGGTGTTCCACGACGACCAGCACGGCACCGCGATCGTCGTCGTCGCCGCGCTGCGCAACGCCCTGCGCGTGGTCAAGAAGAACATCGAAGACTGCAAGATCGTGGTCAGCGGCGTCGGCGCGGCCGGCTCGGCGATCATCCGGCTGCTGCTGCGCAAGAACCCGGGTGACATCGTCGCCGCGGACATCGACGGCATCGTCCACTCCGCGCGCGGCAACCTCGACGACAACCTGGCGTGGATCGCGTCGCACACCAACAAGGACCAGGTCAGCGGCGCCCTGCACGAGGCGCTCGTCGGCGCGGACGTCTTCATCGGTGTCTCCGCGCCCAACCTGTTCGGCGCCGAGCAGGTGGCGACGATGAAGTCCGACGCGGTGGTCTTCGCGCTGGCCAACCCGGACCCGGAGATCGACCCGCTGGAGGCGCAGAAGCACGCCGCCGTCGTGGCGACCGGCCGCAGCGACTTCCCGAACCAGATCAACAACGTGCTGGCGTTCCCGGGCGTGTTCCGCGGCCTGCTCGACGCGCACGCGAACAACATCGACGACAACATGCTGCTCGCGGCGGCCGACGCGATCGCCGACGTCGTCGACAACGGCAAGCTCAACGCGTCGTTCATCGTGCCGAGCGTGTTCGACAGCGCCGTGGCGCCCGCGGTCGCCGATGCGGTGCGGAAGGCCGTGCGCGCGGAGCGCTAGTCGGCGTTCCGCACCCGACCCCGCACCCAATGTGGCCTTGGTTGCGTCAGACGCACCGAAGGCCACATTGGGTGCGTCAGACGCACCGAAGGCCGCCTTGGGTGCGTGCGGAAGTAGCCTCGCCCTGTGAGTGAACTCAGCCACGTCGACGAGACCGGCGCCGCCCGGATGGTCGACGTCTCCGGCAAGACCGCCACCGCGCGCACCGCGCTCGCGGCCGGCACCGTGCGGACCACCGCCGAGGTGCTCCGGCTGCTGGCCACCGACGGCCTCCCCAAGGGCGACGCCCTCGCCACCGCGCGCATCGCCGGGATCATGGGCGCCAAGCGGGTGCCCGAGCTGATCCCGCTGTGCCACCAGATCGCGCTGTCCGGGGTCAAGGTCGAGTTCACCCTCGGCGACGCCGAGGTCGGGATCCGCGCGACCGCGAAGACCACCGACGTCACCGGCGTCGAGATGGAGGCGCTGACGGCGGTCGCCGTGGCCGGGCTCACCCTGCACGACATGATCAAGGCCGTCGACCCGGCGGCGACGCTGGACGACGTCCGCCTGCTCCGCAAGGACGGCGGCAAGACCGGGACCTGGGAGCGGCCGTGAAGCGCACCGCACGCGTGATCGTGGCGTCCAACCGCGCCGCGAAGGGCGTCTACGAGGACAAGACCGGCCCGGTGATCGTCGCCTGGCTGGCCGGGCGCGGGTACGACGTGCCGGCGCCGGTCGTCGTCGAGGACGGCGACCCGGTGGGCGTCGCGCTGCGGGCCGCGCTGGCCGACGGCGTCGCCGTGGTGCTCACCACCGGCGGTACCGGCATCTCGCCGACCGACCGCACCCCGGACGTCACGCGCGCGCTCCTGGACCACGAGCTGCCGGGCGTCGCGGACGCGATCCGCGCCGCCGGGCTGCCGAAGGTCCCGACGGCGGTGCTCTCGCGCGGCCTCGCGGGCGTGGCGGGCCGGACCCTGGTCGTGAACCTCCCGGGCTCCAGTGGCGGCGTGAAGGACGGCCTGGGCGTGCTCGACGGCATCCTGGACCACGCGGTCGACCAGCTGGCCGGCGGCGACCACCCGCGTCCCGCCGCGGCCACGCCTTCGGTGCGCGTCGCGCGGGCCCTGGTGACCGAGGACCTGCTGTCGGTCGAGGAGCACGCCCGCCTGGTCGAGGACGACGCGGCGGGCGCGGTGGTGACGTTCGCCGGGGTGGTCCGCGACCACGACGGCGGCAAGGGCGTGCGCGACCTGACGTACGAGGGTCACCCGAGCGCGAGCCAGGTGATCGCGGACGTGGTCGCGGAGCTGGCGACGCGCTGGGTCGGCGTCCGGGCGGTGGCGGTGAGCCACCGCATCGGTCACCTGACGATCGGCGACGTCGCGCTGGCGTGCGCGGTGGCGGCGGAGCATCGCGGCCAGGCGTTCTCGGCGTGTTCGGACCTGGTGGACGAGGTGAAGGCGCGGCTGCCGGTCTGGAAGCACCAGCACTTCACCGACGGCACGGACGAGTGGGTCAACTCGCCGTAATCCTGAAGACGGCGACGCGCTCGGCGGCCGCGGCGAACTCGTCTCCGCTCCCGCTGCCGACGAGGCCCAGCCGGACGAACATCGGCACCCCGTGCGGAACCTCGCGGGGAAAGGCACGCATGACCTCGGCGCGGACGTCGGGATCGGTGACCTCGTCGAGCGTCACGGCTTGCTTGCGACGTCCGTGGGCGAGCTCGCCCCGGCCGGCGGCCCGGACGTTGCGTGCCCAATCCCCGTCGGGAACGCCGGCGATGACGTAGCGACGGCCGTCGACGGTCAGCGGTGAGACCGGAGTGGGCCGCGGCGCGCCCGACCGGCGGCCGGGGACGGTCAGGACGTGGATAGTGCCGAGGCGCAGCCCCAGCCGCGTCAGCAGGCGGACGAACCGGTTGGCGGGGCGGAGCCAGCGAGGCAGGGCTTGACGGGTCGCCACGGCACAATCCTTTCGACTGTCGAAGTATCTGCCATCACGGTAGACTCTTTCGAGTGTCGAAGCAATCTCTGGTCACGGAGGCGACCCAGGCCGCGGCGGCCTCCGGCGCGGCGAGCGACGTGGTGGACGAAGCCGCGGCGTCGGCGTTCGGGGTGAACCGGACGGACCTGCGGATCATCGGCCTGATCGCGGCCGCGGGAACCCTGACGGCGGGCGGGCTGGCCACGCGGGCGCACCTGAGCCCGGCAGCGACGACAACGGCGATCCAGCGGTTGACGCACGCGGGACACCTGACCCGCCGGACGTCGGCGGACGATCGCCGCCGGGCGGTGGTGGAGCTGACCCCGGAGGCGGCGAGGCTGCTGGAGGAGATCTACGCGCCGATCGAGCACGCGGGCCGGGCGATCCTGGAGGACTACACGGCGGAGCAGCTGGCGCTGGTGGTCGAGGTGCTGCGCCGGGGCGAGCGGATGCAGCTGAGCGAGGCGGAGAGGATCCGCGCGCTCTGAGGAGCGGTGAGGGGCCGGCAAGCAGGCGGCGGGCTGGAGGGGGCTCGCCTGGGCGGCCGCGCCAGCCCAGCTCGCGCCTGGAGGCTCGGGTGGGCGGCTGCGCAGAGCACCGCGCGCTCACCGGAGCCGCGGGCGGCTCGTACCGGCGCCTCGCGGCGCACCCGGCGCGACCTCGGCCGCACGCCGGATGCGCACAAGCCCTCCACCGCCCGGGGGATTGGCGGTGGAGGGCTCGTGCTGTCACGGCTCCAGGCCGGACCTACGCATCACTGCGCGATCGTCACTTGGTGGCGATCTTCTGCCCGACGAGGATCATGTCCGCGTTCGGGATGTACTTCGCGTTCAGGTCCTGCAGCTTCTTGTAGCCGCCATCGACGTTGAACTGCTTGGCGATCTTGGACAGCGTGTCGCCCGCCACGACGGTGTAGTCACCGGCCGGGTTCGAGCTGGACACACCGGTCGCCGCCGGAGCCGCCGCCTGCTTCGGGGCGGTGCTCTTCTTCGGCGTGGTCGACTTCTTGGTGGTGGTGGTCGACTTGTGGGTGCTGGCCTTGGGGGCCGTCGAACCGCCGCCCTTCTTGCCACAAACCGGCCACGCGCCGATGCCCTGGCCCTGCAGGACGCGCTCGGCGACGGCGATCTGCTGCTCGCGCGAAGCGTTCGCCGCGCTGCCAGTGCCGCCGTAGGCCTTCCACGTGCTCTGCGAGAACTGCAGGCCGCCGTAGTAGCCGTTACCGGTGTTGGTGTTCCAGTTGCCGCTGCTCTCACACTGCGCGACGGCGTCCCAGTTGGTCGCCGACGCGGGGGTCGCGGCGATAGCGAGGGGCGCGCCGACCGCAATGCCCGCGATGGCGACGCGAGCGACGGTGCGGGTGGCAGCGGACATCTTGCGGTGCTTGCCTCGGTAAGACATCTGAATATATCTCGCTCCCTGCGCCTACGAGCCTGTGCTGAGGGTCAGGATCGGGGTCCTGGCGCCGACCGTCTCAGGCCGGCAGACGAGTCCGACGCACGGCGCGTCTTCTTCGTCCCCTCGTCCCTGTCCGGAAATGCTTTCGCTCGGGGTATGGGTCCGGGGATCCGTTGGACAGGGCTAGGCGCTACGGATTCCCGGTCGTGCTGGTTGGTCGGGGCCAACCGAAAAGCGACGGTACGTAACGAGAGCCGTGATCGGAAATTATTCGGGGCGTGACCTACGTCACAGTAACAGCACGCAACCCCCGTCGATGCGGATGTTTGCGCAGGTCAGCGGGCCGTTATCTGGCCGTTTCCTAGTCGAGATAAAACACGGATCGTGAGGCTTGCATCACGTGTTTTGCGCAGCGAATGGACCATTCGCGACGTCGTGTCCGCGATTGAAGCGCGCATCTTATGACCAGTCGCGGGAGTGCGCCAGACTTGACAACTGTGCCTCACGTGCCCCTTGAGTCACACTAGTTCCACCTGTTCGTGGGGTTTGAAGTCACACCTGGAGCGGCTCCGGCCAGTGCCGGCGCCGAGGTGGGCCAACGCACCGCGACCGAACAGGCGAAACGTGTCACCGGATGGCGTTGCGGCGGAACGCGATCAGCTTCTCGCGAACACCCGGATTTTGGTGACGCGCCACGCCGGGACCCGGGCAACGGCTTCGCCGAGCGGTCGGCTGCCGTACTCGAACGGTGGCCCGCATATAGAGAGGACGAACTCGCGCGCCCGGCCAGGCGGCTCGCGTACCCAGCGGGTCGGCTCGCGTGATCAGGAGGTCGACACGCGTGTCTGGAGGGTCGACACGAGGAAAGCAGCAGGTCCGTGCCGTGTCGACCTGCAGGTCACGGCGCCGGTGGGGTCAGCCGCCGGCGAAGGGCGGGAGGACGTCCAGCTCCGCGCCGTCCCGCAGCGGGCGGGTGAGGTCCCGCACCGCGATGCCGTCGAGCAGGTAGCCGGCGGCGTCCAGGACCCGCGGCAGGCCGGCGGGGTGGAGTCGGCGCAGCTCGGCCACGGCGTCCGACACGCGAGCGCCGGCGGGCAGCTGCACCTTCTCCTCTTCTTCGCCCGCGGCGGCGCGGGCCGAGGCGAAGTACCGCACCACGATGGTCAAAGTCGACATCTCAGCCGCCGATCGCGCTCATCGGCCGGATCGGTTGCGCGAACCCGGCGTCGTTGATCTCGTGTCCCGCGAGCTTGCCCCACATCGTCGCGCGCCAGGCGTCGGCAATCTCTTCATCGCGCGCGCCCGCGCGCGCGAGAGAGCGCAGATCCGTCTCGTCGTTGCTGAAGAGGCAGGAGCGCACCGCGCCGTCCGCGGTCAGCCGCGTCCGCTCGCACGCCGCGCAGAACGGCCGGGTCACCGACGCGATGACGCCGACGTCGCCGGGCCCGCCGTCGACCAGCCAGCGCTCGGCCGGAGCGCCGCCCCGGGCGACCGGGAACGGCGTCAGCGTGAACTCCGCCCCCAGCATCTCCAGGATCTCGGCCGCGGTGATCATCTCGCCGCGGTTCCAGCCGTGCTGGGCGTCCAGCGGCATCTGCTCGATGAACCGCAGGTGGTAGCCCTCGGCGAGGCAGAACTTCAGCAGTGGCACGGCTTCGGTCTCGTTGAGCCCGCGGATCAGCACGGCGTTGACCTTCACCGGCGTCATCCCGGCGTCCCGCGCGGCCGCGAGGCCCGCGACGACGTGCGACAGCCGGTCGCGACGGGTGATCGTCACGAACGTCTCGGGGTCGACGGTGTCGAGCGAGACGTTGATCCGGTTCAGCCCGGCCGCCGCGAGGCCGGCCGCGCGCTTCGCGAGCCCGATCCCGTTGGTGGTCATGGACAGCCGGGGCCGCGGCGACAGGGCCGTGACCCGCGCGATGATGTCCTCGAGCCCGGGCCGCAGCAGCGGCTCGCCGCCGGTGAGCCGGATGTCGGTGACGCCGAGCTGCTCGACGGCGATCCGCATCAGCCGGACCAGCTCGTCGTCGCTCAGCACCTGCTCGCCCGGCATCCAGTCGAGGCCCTCCGCGGGCATGCAGTAGGTGCAGCGCAGGTTGCACCGATCCGTCAGGGAAACCCGGAGATCGGTGGCCACCCGGCCGAAGGTGTCGATGAGTTGCGGGTTCTCGGGCCTGGGCACGCGAGATGACCCTCGTGTACCGGGGACGCGAGGAAACCCGAGATCCACTGCCGTCATTACGCACAGAGTAGCTCCGGAACGTGCGAACTGACGCGCTCGCTAGGATACTTTGCGGAGTGAGTGGTTCAGTTGCCGAACTAACGAGGGCCCGTGACGGAAAAGACTTACCCGGTCACCGATGAGGAGCTGTTCCGCTTCGCGGAATTGGGCCGCCAGGGCAGCACGTTCACCGTCCTCCGGCACGCCAGGATCGCCGAGCGGATGGGCCTGTCCGGCACCGACCACAAGACGTTCGACCTGGTCATCCGATCGGGCGGACCGTTGACCGCGGGCCGGATCGCCGAGCTGACGGGCCTGTCGACCGGCGCTGTGACCGGCGTCATCGACCGGCTGGAGAAGGTCGGCCTGGTCCGCCGGGTCCGCGATCCCGAGGATCGCCGCAAGGTACTCGTCGAGGTCGTCTCCGGGGCCGAAGAGCGCTTCGCGCCGCTCTTCCAGTCGGCCTTCGACACCCTTCGCGACACGCTGGCGCAGTTCTCCCCGGCCGAGCGAAAAGCCATCGAGCGTTATCAAAATGTCATCCTCGAACAGCTGCGTGCCGAGGTCATGCACAATTCCCGCCCCGCGTAGCTTTTCCTCAACTGCGGAGATAATGTCTCCGGCATGCCGCAATTTCGGTTGTCCGAGGCCGCGCGCCTGCTCGGCGTAAGTGACGACACCGTCCGGAGGTGGGTGCGCGCGGGTCAACTGACCGCGACCGACGACGCCGCCGGGCGCAAGGTCGTCGACGGCGCCCAGCTGGCGGGGTTCGCCCGGGCACAGGCCTCCGGCCCCGAAGACCCCTCCACCGTCGGCCGCTCCGCCCGCAACAGGTTCGTCGGGCTGGTCACCGAGGTCATCGCCGACAAGGTGATGGCCCAGGTGGAACTGCAGTGCGGGGCACACCGGGTGGTGTCCCTGATGAGTACGGAAGCCGTCCGTGAGCTGGGCCTGCGCCCGGGCGTGCTCGCGGTCGCAGTTGTCAAGGCGACCACTGTCGTTGTGGAAACACCGGAAGGAAGTAGATGAAGAAACCCGCTTTTCGGGGGTCCGGGTGGCGAAGCCCCCGGCCCGGGGCGAAGCCCCGCATGTCACAGCTTGCTCTCGCCGTCGCGGCCGTCGCCCTCTTCGCGGGCGCGTGCAGCAGCTCGGACGAGCCCAGCACGCAGTCCGGCGGGTCGTCGTTCACCGCGCCCGCGCCTAAGGGCGGCGACGACGCCGGTGGCGGCACGCTGACCGTGTTCGCCGCCGCGTCCCTCACCGAGTCGTTCACCGCGCTCGGCAAGGCGTTCGAGGCCCAGCACCCCGGCGTCACCGTGAAGTTCAGCTTCGCGGGCTCGTCCGGCCTGGTCCAGCAGTTGACCAACGGCGCGAAGGCCGACGTCTTCGCCTCGGCCGACCAGGCCAACATGGACAAAGCGGTCCAGGGCGGCGTGATCGACGGCCAGCCGGCGGTCTTCGCGACCAACAAGCTCGCCATCGCGGTCGCGCCCGGCAATCCCAAGGGCATCAAGTCCTTCGCGGACCTGAACAAGGCCGGCCTGACCGTGGTCACCTGCGCCCCGCAGGTGCCGTGCGGCTCGGCGACCAAGAAGGTCGAGCAGAGCACCGGCGTCACGCTCAAGCCGAAGAGCGAAGAGCAGGACGTCAAGCAGGTGCTGAACAAGGTCCAGTCCGGGGACGCCGACGCGGGCCTGGTCTACGTGACCGACGCCACCTCGGCCGCGGGCAAGGTCGACAAGGTCGACTTCCCCGAGGCGAGCGGCGCGATCAACGACTACCCGATCGCCGTGGTCAAGGGCGGGCAGGGCGCGCTGGCCAAGCAGTTCGACGACTTCGTCCTCGGCACCGAGGGCAAGACCGAGCTGAGCAAGGTCGGGTTCGGCCCTGCGCAGTAAGCGGCCGGCGAGCGGCCGGCCGGGATCCGTCCCGGCCGGCCGCTCGCGCGTTCCGTGGGTCCTGGCCGTCCCCGCCACGCTGGCGCTGGCGCTCGTCGTGCTGCCGGTCGTCGGCCTGCTGGTGCGCTCGGACCTGACGCGGCTGCCGGCGCTGATCGTCTCGCCGTCGTCGTGGCACGCGCTGCGGCTGTCGCTGATCACGGCGGCACTGTCCACGCTGGCCTGCGTGCTGCTCGGCGTGCCGCTGGCCGTCGTCCTCGCCCGGGCCCGGTTCCGCGGGGTCCGGCTGTTGCGCTCGGTCGTGCTGCTGCCGCTGGTGCTGCCCCCGGTCGTCGGCGGCCTCGCGCTGCTCTACCTGCTCGGCCGCAAGGGCTTCCTCGGCATGCTGATCACGACGCTGACCGGGGAGTCGGTGCCGTTCACGACGGCCGCGGTGGTCATCGCGCAGACGTTCGTCGCGATGCCGTTCCTCGTGGTCAGCCTCGAAGGCGCGCTGCGCGGCGCGGGCGACCGCTACGAGCAGGTCGCCGCGACGCTCGGCGCGCGCCCGTGGACCGTCTTCCGGCGCGTCACGCTGCCGCTGCTGCTGCCCGCGCTCGGCTCCGGCGTCGTCCTCAGCTTCGCCCGCGCGCTCGGCGAGTTCGGCGCGACGATCACCTTCGCCGGCAGCCTCGAAGACGTCACCCGCACGCTGCCGCTCGAGGTCTACACGCAGGCCGAAGTGGACATCGACAGCGCCGTGGCGCTCTCGCTGCTGCTCATCATCGTGGCGGTCGTCGTCATCGCCCTCGCGCGCCCGCGTTCGTGGGAAGGCGGCCTGCGGTGAGCCTGACCGCCCGGATCGAGGCCGTCCGCGGCTCGTTCTCGCTGGACGTGGACCTCGACGTGCCCACCGGGACGGTGCTCGCGCTGCTCGGCCCGAACGGCTCGGGCAAGTCGACCGTGCTGGGTTGTCTGTCCGGGTTGATCACGCCGACGTCGGCGGAGATCACCGTGGCCGGGCGCGCGCTGGCCGGCGTGGCGGCGCACCGCCGGGGGATCGGCCTGCTCTCGCAGGACGCGCTGCTCTTCCCACACCTGTCCGCGGCCGACAACGTCGCGTTCTCGCCGCGCTCGACCGGCGCCGGCCGCCGCGCCGCCCGGGAGCGCGCCTTCTACTGGCTGGCCGAAGTGGACGCCGTCGCGCTCGCCGACCGGCGGCCCGGGCAGCTGTCCGGCGGCCAGGCCCAGCGCGTCGCCATCGCCAGGGCGCTCGCCGCCGAGCCGGACCTGCTGTTGCTCGACGAGCCGTTCGCCGCCCTCGACGTCGACGCCGCGCCCGCGATCCGCGGCCTGCTGCGGCGGGTGCTCAAGACCGGGCCGACGACCGTCCTCGTCACGCACGACCCGCTGGACGCGCTCGCGCTCGCCGACCACGTCGCGGTGATGAACGACGGCCGGATCGTCGAACACGGCCCGACCCGTGAGGTGCTTTCGGCCCCGCGGACGGCGTTCACCGCGCGGATCGCCGGCCTCAACCTCGTCGCGGGCACGGCCGTCTCCGACGGTCTGCGGACGACGTCCGGCTCGATCGTGAGCGGGCTCCCGGCGGCCGACGTGGTGCTGGGGGAGCCGGCGGTGGCGGTGTTCCCGCCGAACGCCGTCGCCGTCTACCCGCACGACGGCGACCACCGCGGCAGCCCGCGCAACACGGCCGACGCCGTCGTCGCGGCCCTGGAACCGCACGGGCCGGTGATCCGCGTCCGCGCCGAGGGCGACGGCTGGGCGCACGGCCTGACCGCCGATTTGACGCCGGCCGCCGTGGCCGAGCTCGCACTGGAGCCCGGCTCGGCGGTGACGCTGTCGGTGAAGGCCGCGACCGTGATGGTGCACCCGGCCGCGGCCTCCTGACTCCAGCGCCCCAATGTGGCCTTGGTTGCGTTCAACGCACCCAAGGCGGCCTTCGGTGCGTTGAGCGCACCGAAGGCCACATTGGGGCGCGCGGGGCCGTGGGTCAGCCCTCGTGGTGGTGGCCGCCGCCCGGGTGGACGTGGAACTTCGCCACCTCCGGCGGGTGCACGACGAACGGCCGCATCATGCCTTCGTCCTCGTGGTCGAGGATGTGGCAGTGGTACATGAACTCGCCGGTGCCCCCGCCGAACTGGCCGGCGACGCTCACCCACTGGCCGGGGTTCACGATGATCGTGTCCTTCCAGCCCTCCTCGTACTTCTCCAGCGGGACGTCGGTGAACCCGCTGATCGGCGCCGTCGTCCGCTCCGACGCCTGGTCGAACGTCGTGGTGAAGCCACGCCGGAACAGCGCCTGGAACTCCGTCAGGTGGATGTGGACCGGGTGCGCAGGGCCGCCGTTCGCGACGTGCAGGATGTTCCACACCGCCCACCGGTCGTGGTCGATGAAGATGCCGGTCGTGTCGTCGAAGAGCCGCCCGATCATCCGGAACGTCTTCAGCCCGCCGGCCGGGTCCTGGACCTGGATGATCCCCTCGCCGCCCGGGTCCGCGTCGACCTGTTCGAGGTCCCACATCTCCGGGTGGCCCTCGGCGTTGAGCAGCAGCGCGATCCAGACGTGGTCGTGGTCCTCCGGCAGCGTCGAGCCGTGCACCAGCCGCGTGTAGGACGTCGAGACCTTCTCCGGCAGCGTGAAGGAGTCGTGCTTCGCGCGGCCGTCGACGCGGAACTCCATGAGGTCCGGCTCGATCCCGCCCAGCCGCGGGTCGGCGTTGCGCAGCTTGAGCTTCTGCCCCTTGAAGCGGCTGAAGTCGATCAGGACGTCGAAGCGCTCGGCCGGGGCGACGGTCAGACCGTTCGCCGGGAGGTGCGCGGGCGCCGGCAGCAGGCCGCCGTCGGTGCCGATCAGGCGGACGGCGTCGTTGACCGGGGTGTTGTTCTCGTCGACGAGGTTGAGCGTGAAGAACCGCGAGTTCGCGGCGTTGAGCAGCCGGAATCGGTACCACTTCGCGTCGACGTCCAGGTGCGGCCAGATCACGCCGTTGACCAGGTTGAACGGTCCCGAGAACGGGATCATCGGGCCGTTCGGGACGTACGGGAACTTGAACAGCAGCTGCCCGGTGAGCGCGCCGGTCGCCGGGTCGGTGTCCAGGTTGCGGTCGGTGATGATCAGCGGGATCTCGCGGTCGCCGTGCGGCAGGTCGAGCGCGTCCTCTTCGTCGTCGCGGATCAGGTACATCCCGGCCAGGCCGGTGTGGACGTTGAAGCGCGTGATCGCCATGGCGTGGTCGTGGTACCAGAGCGGCATCGCCGGCTGCCGGTTCTGGTACTCGGCCAGCTGCGAAGTGCCCTCGAGGCCCGCGTTGTGCGCCCAGCCGTCGTTGCCCGCGTTGGTGCGCGCGCCGTGGAGGTGCACGACGGTCCACGCCGGCAGGTCGGCGACGCCCTCGACGATCGAGTAACCGGGCTTGCCGAGCTCGCTGCCGGGACGGCTGGTCGGCGCGTCGGTGACCGGCCCCTGAACGGCGACCAACGGGAACTCGCCGTCGATTTCGTTCGACCACGAAATCCGCAGCTGCTTGCCGCTGCGCACTTCGATCGTCGGACCCGGGAAATGGCCCGCGTACGTCCACAATGCACTTTCGGGGCAATTGCGAGTGCAGTCGCTGGTGCTTGGCCACCATCGGAATGGTGATCGTTTCCCGGCCGCGGGGCCGGAGCACCGGCGGAATCGGTAGTGCGTCGAGGAACTTGGTGAGCCCCCAGTTCGGCCCGGTGGCGGCGTCGGCCGTAGCCGGGCGCTCGATGATTTCGGTCATGCGGTTTTCCCCCTTCATGTTCGGGGGCAGGACGAATTGCGCCCCGGCGCTAACGCCGGTGACGTCGAAAAGTATTCCCCCGAACCCCCTCGGTGGCCGGGAACGCGACTCCCCTCGCGATACCGGCAATTCCCACTGTAGCCGTTTTCGCGGTGGACCGCAGGTGCTTCGCGCGCGTGATAGGTTCCGCGCATGAACGAACGCCGGTGGACGTATCTCTCCGACATGGACGGCGTCCTGGTCAAGGAGGAGCACCTCGTCCCCGGGGCCGACGAGTTCCTCGCCGAGCTGAAGTCGAACGGCATCGACTTCCTGGTGCTGACGAACAACTCGATCTACACCCCGCGCGACCTGCGGGCCCGGCTGGAGCGCACCGGGCTCGACATCCCGGAGGAGTCGATCTGGACCTCGGCGCTGGCGACCGCGAAGTTCCTCTCGTCGCAGCGGCCGAACGGCTCGGCGTACGTCATCGGCGAAGCGGGCCTCACGACGGCGCTGCACGAGGTCGGCTACGTGCTGACCGAGCGCGACCCGGACTACGTCGTCCTGGGCGAGACCCGCACGTACAGCTTCAGCGCGATCACGCGCGCGATCCGGCTGATCGAGGGCGGCGCGAAGTTCATCGCGACCAACCCGGACGCGACCGGCCCGAGCGTCGAGGGCTCGATGCCCGCCACCGGGTCCGTCGCGGCCCTGATCGAGAAGGCCACCGGGCGCTCGCCGTACTACGTCGGCAAGCCGAACCCGCTGATGATGCGCTCGGCGTTGCGCCGATTGGGTGCGCATTCGGAGTCGACGCTGATGATCGGCGACCGGATGGACACCGACGTGCACTCGGGCATCGAGGCCGGTTTGCAGACGATCCTGGTGCTCACCGGCATCTCCACCCGGGAGTCGGCCGAACGCTATCCGTATCGGCCCACTCTGGTGCTGGACTCGATCGCCGACCTGATCGGGCGAACCGGCGACCCGTTCGGCGAAGGCTGACGGTGGGCCGGGTGGCCGGAGGGCTTATCGTCACCGGATGAGCAAGTCCACCTACGTTGTGGGCGACGTGCACGGCCACCGTGACGAACTGGCCGAGGCACTGCGCGCCGAGGGTCTGGTCGACGACGAAGACAACTGGTCGGGGGAAGAGGACCAGCTGTGGTTCCTCGGCGACTTCGTCGACCGCGGACCGGACGGCGTCGGCGCGATCGACCTGGTCATGCAGCTCGAGGCGCAGGCAGCCGAGGCCGGCGGTCAGGTGCAGACGCTGCTGGGCAACCACGAGATCCTGGCACTGGGGATGTACCACTTCGGCGACGAGCCGGTGCCGTCCGACTTCGGCCCGCGCAGCTTCGCCCGTAGCTGGGAAATCAACGGCGGGCTTCTGTCGGATCAGGACCGGCTGACGCCCGAGCACATCGAGTGGCTGGCGGCGCGCCCGCTGGCGGCGGTGGCGGCCGACCACCTGCTGCTGCACTCGGACACGCTGGAGTACCTCGACTGGGGGTCGACGGTCCCGGAGATCAACGAGGCCGCGGCGGAGATCCTGACGGGGTCGGACATCGAGGCGTGGTGGGACGTGTGGCGCCGCATGACGACGCGCTACGCGTTCCGCGGCCCGGACGGCGAGGAGAACGCCCAGAAGCTGATGGACGCGCTGGGCGGGTCCCGGATCGTGCACGGGCACAGCGTCATCGCGGACCAGCTGGGGATTCACCCGACGCAGATCGAGGGGCCGTTCCTGTACGCGGGCGGGAAGGCGCTGGGCGTCGACGGCGGGCTGTTCGTCGGCGGGCCGTGTCTCGTGGTGGAGCTGCCGTACGAGCCGGAGTCCTAGGCGATCTCGACGATCTCCTTGCCGAGCGGCATCAGCGACACCGGGATCATCTTGAAGTTCGCCACGCCCAGCGGGATGCCGATGATCGTGATGCACAGCGCGACGCCCGTGAACACGTGCCCGATCGCCAGCCACAGGCCGGCGAAGATGAACCAGATGACGTTGCCGAGGAAGGACGCCGCGCCCGCGTCGTGGCGTTCGACCACCGTGCGGCCGAACGGCCAGAGCGCGTAGCGCGCGATCCGGAAGGACGCGAGCCCGAACGGGATCGTCACGATCAGGACGCAGCAGATCACGCCCGCGAGCAGGTAGCCCAGTGCCATCCAGAAGCCGCACAGGACGAACCAGATGATGTTCAGCAGCGTGCGCATCAGACGTGCAGCTCCCCACTCACGATGGTGACGGCCTGGCCGGCGAGGTGGACGCGGTCGCCGTCCTGGCGAGTACGGACGATCCCGCCGCGTGCGGAAACCTGGTGGCCGGTGAGTTCTTTGCGTTGCAGCCGTTCGGACCAGTACGGCGACAGGATGCAGTGCGCCGAGCCGGTGACCGGGTCTTCGTCGATGCCGACGCCCGGGGCGAAGAAGCGGCTGACGTAGTCGTCGCCCTTCGCGGTGACGAGGAGTCGCCCTTTCCAGGTGTTCTTGAGCTTCGCGAGGTCGGGTTCGAGGTCTTTGACCGTTTCGGCATCGGTTAGGACGGCGAAGAGGTTCTCGACGCCGCGTCCGACGTACTCGATCTCGACCCCCGGGAGGATCTCGGACAGATCGTCGTCGGTCGGGGTCGGCGGGTCGGACGGGAAGTCCAGCTCGACCCAGCCACCGTCGGCCTTGGCGCGCAGCTCTCCGCTTTTCGTCGTGTAGGTCTGCTCGCCGCCGAGGACGTGCGTGACCGCGACGGTCGCGTGGCCGCACAGCGCGACCTCGACCGCCGGGGTGAACCACCTGAGCGACTTCGGGCCGGTTGCCGTCGTGACGACGAACGCGGTCTCGGCGTGCTTCATCTCAGCCGCGACGGCTTGCATCCAGCCCGGGTCGGCGGGCTCGTCCAGCAGGACGACCCCCGCGGAGTTCCCGGCGAAAGCCTGGTCGGTGAAGGCGTCGACGACGAAGAAGCGCATGCTCCCAATGTAGCCCGCGACCTGGGTGTGTTGATCTTTTCTCAGGGAGATTCAGGGGTTGTCCCCGAGGACTCCCCGATGGTCGGCTTGACGATCTTCTCGCCGTCCGGGCCGCGTTCGGGCTTGAGGTCGAAGACGTCCTCGTCGACGGCGTACTTGTTCTTGTGTTCTTTGTCGTCTTCTTTTTTCTTGCCGGCTCCCGCGCCCGCCGCTCCGGCACCTGAGCCCTTCCCCTTGGCAGCCGCGGCGGCGGTGGCTCCGCGTTCGAGCCGTTCGCCGGGCGCTTTCCCGGTCTTTCCGGCCCCGGCGGCTTTGCCTTCACCGGCGGCTTCCTTCGGGTCACCGGTGTAGCCGCCCCCGGAGACGCGGGAGCCGGCGAACCCGGTCCCGGCCCGCCCGGAGCCGATGCCGGGCTTGCTGCGGGTGATGTCGCCGCCTCCGGTGCCTCCGCCGGCCGTTCCGGGCATGGCGAGGCCGTCCGGGGTCATCCTGCCGAAGCCACCGGCGGCGGGGCCGCCGCGGAAACCGGTGTTGCCGCCACCGAAGCCGGTCCCGCCGATCCCGCTGGTGGTACCGGGCTGCACGAAGTTCGGCGGCGTGGCGCCGGGTGGCGTCACCCCGGGCGGGGTGGTGCCCCCGGGGACGTAGCTCCCGCTCGTCCCGCCGGGGCCGGTGCCGCCGATCGTGGGGGTGCCGGTGAAGCCGGTGCTGCTGGTGCCGTGGAAGCCGGAGACGGAGGTCGAGTCGTTCCCGCCCAGCTGCGGCGGCGGTGCGTAGGTGGGCTGCGAGCTGGCTGTCTCGTGGTAGGTGCCGTCGAGGTTTTGGAGCACCTGGACGGCTTGCTGGTGTGCCGCGTCGGACTGTTGTTGCTTGGCCTGGATGCCGGCCATGGTGCCGCTCATGCCGATGAGGTCGCCGGAGTTGTACTGCTGTTTGGCTTTGTCGAGCTCGGCTTGCTGGTTGAAGCCGGTGGGCTCGGGCATGTTGGTCTTGGCGTAGTGGGCTGCGGCGGACTGCTGGGAGTAGTGGTTCGACGCCAGCTGCATCGCGTTGCCGGTTTGCTCGGTGTGGCCTGCGGTGCTTTGGAAGAAGCCGTTCGCCTGGTCTGCTGCGGGGCCTTGCCATGAGCCGCCCGCTGCTGTGGCGGCGTCGCGGAACTGGTTGGAGGCGTCGGCGAGCCAGTTGCCGTACACGTTCGCTACACGGCTGCGGTCGTTGAGATCCTCGAGGTTCATGTTCTTGTGGACCATGTCGTACAGCACTTCGTGTGGCTGGTTCGCGTAGTTGTCTTCTGGCTCCGGTGCGCCGCCCCGCAGGTTTTGCCCTTCTTGCAAGAGCTTTCCCTGGGCGACCGAATAGTCCGACGCCGCTTTCTGGGTTACCCCTGGTGCGTCGGCGCCGTGGCCTTGAAGCTTCTGCTCGGTGGCCGCGTAGTAGTCACCCTCGGACTGGTGGTGCTGCGCCCGGTGCGGCTGACTCATGGCTGGACTCCGTATCAGTTGTTCTTCGGCAGCAGAGGCTCGACTTTCGGAGCGAGGTTTTCGATCTGTTTGCAGGCGCCGGCGGTGTCCGATCCGAAGGTGAGTGACATCAGGGCCCGCGAGTCTCGCACCTGGAACCGGATGGCACATTGACCCTTGACGTTCAGGGGTTCCTGTTCCTCTATCGCCGGGCGCTCGTTGACCTTCCCATCGCTGGCCTTGGCTGGGTTGTTGACGTTGTCCTTGTAGTTCCCGCCGGCCTGTAGGAACAGACCGACATCCACGGCCGGTGTGTCGCCAGACCTGGGTTTGTTGGCGTGGCAGCCGTGATCCGGGTCCGCGACCGTCTTCTCGGCTTGGGGAAAGCCTTGCCCGACAAGGGCTTGGTCGAGAATCGTGCAAGGGCTCAGGTCCGCGAAGGGATCGCCGGAATCAGCCGGTGTGCTGTTCGTGGCGGAAGCCTGCGAACTCGGGTTCGCCTGTCCGCCGACCTCACTCGTGCAGGCGGCGAGGCCGAAACCCAGAGCCAGGGCGGCGAACGCGACTGGAACGCGTCGTGCGATCACTACTCCTGCAGCCCCTCGTTCAACTTGGAAAACGTCATGCTGTGGGCATCCTCGGTCTCGCGGTAGTTCTTGCGCGCGATCACCATGGCCTCGCGCGCTTGCTCGACACCGTCCCGCATCTTTTCGAGGTTGGGTATGAGCGACTCCGGGTCGCCGTTGGCGACCTGCACGTTGAAGCTGGCGACAGCCTTGGCGTAGTTGCTGCCACCCATCTGGGCCGGATTCGCCAACTTGTAGACGTTGGTGATCATCGCGCTGAATCCATCGATGAAGAAATCGCAGGCCTTGATGTACGCCTGAAAACCTTCCTCATTCACAGCGAACTGGCCGTTCTCCGCGAGAGACTTCAGATGGCGACCGCCTTCGCCGACCTGCTGGGCAGCCTTGTCGTCTACTGGACCCGTGAGCAGTCCCGAGAGGAAGTTGGACCCCGCATCACCAGCCGCAGGTGGGGGTGTGAACGATCCCGGTGCGCCGAACTGTGATCCGCCCATGACGCCCTCCCAGCCGTCCCTCACCACCCTGCGTGGTCCCTCGCACTGTACTAGTGACGAACCGGCCGCGTCAGTGGTTCCGGCCACGCTCGTGGAGCCAGGTGCGCAGGTGAGAACCATCCGATGGGGTGAACGTCACCCGGGTTTCGCCGCCCGGTAAGGCCTCGCTGAACATCAGGAACCGGCCGCCCGCGTTGTCCACGAACGTCACCGTTCCCGCCGGCCTCAAAGCGCCGGAAACACGGACCGACAGCTCGAAAGTCCCGTACCGGTGCAGGGGCCAGGACGAAAACTCCGTCGCCGCGTCCGCGTCGCGGCGGGTGCCCGGCTCGATGAACGTCAGCTCCGCCAGCGGCACCGGCCGGTACGCCGGGAGCATGCCGACCACCAGGTCGGCCAGCCGGTCGGGCCGGGTCTGGGCGAACAGGATCTCCTCGCCCACCAGCTCCGAAAACACGCCGAGGCCGTGGCCGATGGCCGCGCGGTAGAACACCTGGCGGCCCTCCTCCACCGCGCGGACGATGATCAGCACGTCCGGCTGGGTCCACGCCCGGAGGGTCTGCTCCACCTCGATGTCCAGCTTGTCCGGACCCGCCAGGCCCCGTGCTCGCATCGACTCCCACGAAGCAGCCGCGATGCGCTCGTTCTCCGTCAGGGTCTGGCCGGGACTGCGGATCTCGAACGGGTGCCAGTTCGCCGGAAGACCGGTACGCCGGACCGCCGCGTCGACCTCAGCCAGGCCCAGTGAAAATTCCTCCGGCACGTCCCCGAGCGTAGCGGAACGGCCACCCCGCGCTCAGATGTCGAGCTGCCGCACACCCGTCTCGCGCAACGTCACCCGGCCGGCCGTCGCCCGTTCGCGCAGGCGGACGATTTCGTGCGGCTGCAAGCCGATCGCGACGCCGAACGCCTCCACGTCCGGGAACCCGCCGTGACGCTGCCGCAGCTCCAGCGCCTTGGCCACCTGCTCCGGCGAGAGCAGCTGCGCCAGCTCCGGCCCCGAAGCGGCGTTGACGTCCACCAGGGGAGTGGGCGCCGGGGGAGGCGGCGGCGCCAGCGGAGCCACATCCGCCGGGACGTAAGCCTCGATCACGTCGTTCTGGCGCAGGTCCCGGAACGCCAGCCCGACGGTGAACGCCCGCACCCCGCCGTTCGTCCGCACGGCCACCCCACCCCGGGCCAGCGACAGGATCCGCAGGTCCGCGGCGACGACCGTGCTCCGCTCGTTGAACGTCGTCCCCACCGGCCGCAGCACCCGCGCCCGCGTGCCCACGGTGAACTGCGACCCGCGCCCCTCCGGGATCTCCACCGCCGCCACCACCGAGCCGTTGCCCAGGTCGTTCAGGCCGTGCACGACCGCGACGCCTTCACGCCGCTCCAAGTGGTCGTGCGACGTCTCGTGGAACGCGGTCAGCGTGTCGCCCGCCATCGGCGGCACGTCGCACTGGAAGCCGAGCAGCACCGTGCCCGGCCGCCCGGCCGGCAGTTCCTCCACCGGCCCGGGCCCGAACAGCCCGAGCACGCGCATCGGCTGGCCTCCGCGCGACAAAGCCGTCAACGCGCCGAAGCGGAGGACACCCTCCCGGACGAGCACCTGCACGTGGAACCCGGTCAGCTGGTCGTAGGCCGGCGCGACGACCTGCGCCAGACCGTCCTGACGGGTCAAGTCAGGTCCGACGGTGTCGTCGGTGTACAGCTCCAGCGCGTCGCCGTTCCCGAGGTCGCGCCGCCCCACCGCGACGAAGACGTCCTTGAGGAACCCGGCGTCGGTCACCGGCTCGACGTCGCTGGAGAAGAACTTCTTCCGCACCATGATCCCGAGGCGCAGGTTGTCGGCCAGGATCCGGTCGGCGCGCTTCAGCCGCGCGCGGGCGCCGCGGACCGCGCGCCCGGCACTCACCTGCCCGCCGGGCAGCTCCCCGAGGCCGGGGAGGGCGACCGAGTCGTTGAGCGCCTTCCCGAACTCGATCAGCCCGACCCTGACCTCGGTCACGACGTGGCGGCCAGGGTGACGCTGATCGACTGGTCGGCGTTGACGCGCTCGGACTCGACGCGCATGCCGTTCGAAGCCGCGCGCTCCTTGAGCCGGGCGAGCACAGCGCGCTGCACTTCGGCGGCGTACGCCTCGTCGACCGACAGCACCAGCCGCTGGGCTTCGGCCTCGGCCAGGCCGGGGCCGTCGACGTGCGCCATCTGGACGCCCTCGGGGCCGTAGACGAACGTGATCCGCCGTCCTTCCCATGCGGCGACGACGGAATTGCCGTCGTCGGTGACCTGCGCCCGCAGCCCGGTCAGCGCCCGGGCCAGCAGGTCGCGGTGGCGCATCCGGGTCCGCACGGTGACGACCCCGGGCTGTGCCTGCGCGTGCGCGGCGATCGTGGCGGCGTTGAGCTGGGCCAGCGCCTCGCTGCGCAGCTTGAGCGTGACACTCATCGGTGATCCCCTTCGAGCAGCGCTTCGAGTACTTCGGTGGTGGCGAACCCGTTCAGCTCGATCGCGCCGTCCCGGGCGATCGTCAGTTCCAGGCGGTTCGGGGTGGTGAAGATCGACTCGTCGTAGCGGTCGGTCAGGAAGTGGAACCGCTGGTTCACCGAGCCCACCCACGGCCGCGAAGTCTCCGGCTGGTCGGCCAGGAAAGGCCCGTCCACCAGCAGATCCGTCGAATCGAGGAGCGTCGACGGCGGCAGCTCCTCCAGGACGCGCCCGGTGAACGTCATCACCGAAAGGCCCTCGGAACGGACCGCGGAGGCGAAGAGACCCAGCGGCCCAGGCTGGTCGAACGGCTCGCCGCCGAGCAGCGTGACGCCTTCGATCCCGGAAATCGCCAGGACGCGCGAAACCAGCTCCTGCCACGGCAAGAGCGTGCCGCCGCGGGTCGTCCACGTCTGCGGGTTGAAGCAGCCGGGGCAGCGCACCGAACAGCCCTGCGTCCACACCGCGCACCGCAGGCCGGGGCCTTCGGCCGCGGTGACGTCGACGATCCGGTGGAGGTTCAGGAGTTCCACTGCGACTGCTGTTGCGATGCCGTGTTCTCCGCGGAAGCCGACGCGCGCCGGTAGTCCTCGGTGAACTCCGACGTCACGGTCTCCGCGCCGAGCAGGTCCTCCAGCAGCGGGATGTAGTCGAGGCACTTGGACCCGGTCACGCCGTGGGTTTCGGCGCTGATCGAGCCGTCCTTGCCGATCGTGACGGTCACGCGGTGCGTCATACGTCGATCGTCCTTCCCCTCGGGGACTCCGGCAGCGGCGCCGGCACCGGCTCGGAGACCGCTTCGCCGGAGGTGTCCGTCGCTGCGACGGCCCGGGTCTCCGCCCAGTTCCGGATGGCCAGGATTTCGTCGGCCTGGGTGACCGACAGCGGCACGGTCGACTTCACCGCGCGCACGAGGTCGTCGCGGCGCAGCGGCCGCTTCTCGGCGAACGCGTCGACCAGGCCGGCCAGCACGGCCTGCTCGATCTCGGCGCCGCTGTAGCCCGCGCTGACGTCGGCGAGCTCGGTGAACAGCGCGTCGTCCATCCGCAGCTCGCTCGCCACGAAGTCGTCGGTGACGCGCCGGCGCAGGTGGATCCGCCAGATCGCGACGCGCTCGGCCGCCGAGGGCAGGTCGACGAAGAAGATCTCGTCGAAGCGGCCCTTGCGGAGGAACTCCGGCGGCAGCGAGCCGACCTGGTTCGCGGTGGCCATCACGAACACCGGCGCCGACTTCTCCTGCATCCACGACAGGAACGTGCCGAAGACGCGGCGCGCGGTACCGCCGTCGCCACCGCCGCCCGCGCCGGCGAGGCCCTTCTCGATCTCGTCGACCCACAGCACGCACGGCGCGATGCCCTCCGCGGTGCGGATGACCGTGCGGATGTTCTTCTCGCTGGAACCGACCAGGCCGGCGAAGACGCGGCCGAGGTCCAGGCGCAGCAGCGGTAGCCGCCACATGTTCGCGACGCACACCGCGGACAGGCTCTTGCCGCAGCCGGGGACGCCGGTGAGCAGCAGGCCCTTCGGCGCCGCGAGGTTGTACGCCGACGCGGCGGGCGTCCAGGTGCCGGTGCGCTTGGTGAGCCACCGCTTGAGCCGGTCGAGGCCGCCGACGGCGTCGAAGCTCGTTTCCGCGGGGACGATGTCGAGCATCCCGGATCGGCGGACGGCCTGGCGCTTCTCGGCGAGGATCAGTTCCAGGTCACTGGGGTCGAGCCCGCCGCCTTCGACGAGCGCCCTGGCGAACGCGTTCTCGGCCTCGGGCAGCGTCAGCCCGCGCGCGGCGGCGACGATCATGTCCCGGTCGTCGCGGTCGATGCTGATCCGGACGTTCTGCCGGTGCGCGGCGACCATGCCGTCGAGCAGCTCGCCGATCTGGCGCTGGTCGGGCAGCGGGAAGTCGACGACGGTGGCGTCGTGCTCCAGCTCCGGCGGCACGGGAAGCGACGGCGACACGAGGATCAGGCTGAGCGGCACCGGCCGCGTCTTGAACGCGGCGGCGAGCTCCCGCAGCCTGCGCACGACCTCGGGGTCCGGTCGGTGGCCGCCCTCGGAGACCAGCTGCGGGTGCAGGTCGGCGAAGACGAAGACGGCGGGCTCGCCCCAGCCGTAGACGCGTTCGAGAGCGGCCGATGCGGCGCGCGTCTCGCTGATCGGCGGGCCGCCCGCCGGAGCCAGCCCGGTGGTGGATGACCACACGTACACACGACGCGGCGTGCGCAGCCGTTGCGCGTCTTCGGCCACCGCGCGGATCTCCCGCAGCACCCGCTGCTCTTCGTGCGTCTCGACGACCAGCAGCGGGTAGCGAGCCTGCAGCAGCTGGGTCAGCTCGTCGCGAAACCCCTGGCCGGCCATCGATCCCCCTCGAAGTCGGTTCGGACCCTACCAACCCCGGCGACCGGTCACGCGTCGACGACGAGGACCTCGTAGGTCGGGCTGGTGGGCGGGTAGCCGCTGAAGATGTGGGAGTTGACGACGGCGAGCCGGTCGCCGATCTTCGCCGCCGAGACCGGCTGGTCGAACAGCGGATCGGTGATCGTGCCGGCGGGATCGCCGTGGCCGAGGTCGCCGTTCAGGCACCACCGGCTGATCGTGTCGTCGAGCTGCACCGCCCAGAGCCGGTGCCCTTCGAGCACCAGACTGACCACGCTCGGCGCGTTCACCCCCGCGATCTCCTTGCTGACTCCGGTGCGCGGGTCGATCGTGTACACCTTGCCGGGCGTCGTGGCGGCCACGAGCAGGGTGTCGCCGGCGGGTGTGGCGATGATGTCGTTCATGAAGAAGTTGCCAGGGGAACCGCCGGCCCCCGGCCCGCTCAGCCGCAGGGTCCGCGGCGTTCCGAGCACGCCACCCAGGTTCGGCACGAAGAACAGCTGCGGGTGGTAGGAGTCGGTGAACCAGGCGCCGTACGGGGTGACCACCACGTCGTTGACGTAGGACGTCTGCGGGTCGCCGAAGGTGAAGTCCGCGACCTTCGCCTTGGTGCGGACGTTGTAGACGTAGGCCTTGCCGCCGTTCCCGCCGGCGACGAACAGCAGGTCGTAGCGCCGGTCCAGGTCCACCCCGGCGGCCATCGCACCGGGCGGCGCCTCGATGAAGCGCTCGGCGGTTCCTCGCTTGAGGTCCTCGCGGAAGATGGTGCCGGCGATGAGGTCGCCGGTGTAGTACGTGCCGCCGCCGGCGGCGGTGATGCCCTCGGCGGACGTGGCGCCGGGCAGCACGATCACCCGCGTCGCCGCCGACGCCGGCGCGGCCACGGTGAGCGCGAGCAGCAGGATCGCCGCGGGCAGAGCCAGGATTCTTCGCATCGGGTTCCCCTCCCCAGTGGTCCTCTCCCTCACGGCATCCTGCCACCGGTCCGGGTCGCCGGCGAAGAACTTTCCGTACGACGGCCCCGAGCAGTCGCGACCGGCGGGTTCGCTTCCTAGACTCGGGGCGCCCGACGAAGACGTCTACGGGAGGCACCATGCCTGATGCGCCCGCCCTGCCGAGCTATGCCTCGGGGATCTCCGAGGTTCCGCTGCTCGGGGACACCATCGGTGACAACTTCGATCGGACGGTGGCCGCGTTCGGGGATCGTGACGCCCTGGTCGACCGGACCGCCGGCCGGCGGTGGACCTACCGGGAGCTGGCCGCCGAAGTGAACGCGCTCGCGCTGGGCCTCGTCGCGCAGGGCATCGGGAAGGGCGACCGGGTGGGGATCTGGTCGCCGAACCGGGCGGAATGGACGTTCCTCCAGTACGCGACCGCGAAGATCGGCGCGATCCTCGTCAACATCAACCCCGCCTACCGGTCGCACGAGCTGGAGTACGTGCTGAACCAGGCCGGGATCCGCCTGCTCGTCGCGTCGGACGCGTTCAAGACGTCCGACTACCCCGCGATGGTCGACGAGGTCCGCGAGAAGTGCGCCGCGCTGGACCACGTCGTGATCCTCGGCGGCGAGAGCTGGCAGGCGCTGATGGACGCCGGCTGGCAGGGCGATCCGTCGGCCCTGGCCGAAAAGCAGGCCGCCCTTTCCGCCGACGACCCGATCAACATCCAGTACACCTCGGGCACGACCGGCTTCCCCAAGGGCGCCACCCTCAGCCACCACAACATCCTCAACAACGGCTACTTCGTCGGCGAGCTCTGCAACTACACCGAGCACGACAAGGTGTGCATCCCGGTGCCCTTCTACCACTGCTTCGGCATGGTGATGGGCAACCTCGCGTGCACCAGCCACGGCTCCTGCATGGTGATCCCGGCGCCGGCGTTCGACCCTCGCGCGACGCTCGAAGCCGTCGCCGCCGAGCAGTGCACGTCCCTCTACGGCGTGCCGACGATGTTCATCGCCGAGCTGAACCACCCGGACTTCGCGAGCTTCGACCTGTCGTCGCTGCGAACCGGGATCATGGCGGGCTCGCCGTGCCCGGTCGAGGTGATGAAGCAGGTCATCGACCGGATGGGCATGAGCGAGGTGTCCATTTGCTACGGCATGACCGAAACGTCGCCGGTGTCGACGCAGACCCGCTCGGACGACTCGATCGAGCGTCGCGTGTCGACCGTCGGGCGGGTCGGGCCGCACCTGGAGGTCAAGGTCGTCGACCCGGAGACCGGGCTGACGGTGCCGCGCGGCGAGCCGGGCGAGCTGTGCACGCGCGGGTACTCGGTCATGCTCGGGTACTGGGAGCAGGCGGACAAGACGGCGGAGGCGATCGACGCGGCCCGCTGGATGCACACCGGCGACCTGGCGGTCATGGACGGCGACGGGTACGTCAACATCACCGGCCGCATCAAGGACATGGTCATCCGCGGCGGGGAAAACCTGTACCCGCGGGAGATCGAGGAATTCCTCTACACGCACCCGGACATCCTGGACGCGCAGGTCATCGGCGTCCCGGACGAGAAGTACGGCGAAGAGCTGATGGCCTGGGTCCGGATGCGCGAAGGCGCTTCGCCGTTGACCGCGGAGAAGGTGCGCGAGTTCTGCGAAGGCAAGCTGGCGCGCTACAAGATCCCGCGGTACGTGCACGTCGTCGAGGAGTTCCCGATGACGGTGACCGGCAAGGTGCGCAAGGTCGAGATGCGTGAGAAGTCGATCAGCCTGCTGGGGCTGGAAAAGGCGGCGGCGGCGAAGCACGCCTAAACCGCGCGGGACGTCCGGGCGTTGGCCCTTCGCGACTTCGCGAAGGGAGGAGAGCGATGATCATCCTCAGCTGGGACTGGTAAGCGCTGAAAGCTCGTGAAGGCCGCTTGCGAGCGGCCTTCACGAGCGAGCGTCCTCAAGAAACCGCCGCAGCCGCCTCCGCGATCGCCTTCGCGTCTTCTTCGCCGAAGGTGTCTTCGAGGTGTTCGGGCGAGTAGTCCAGGTCGATCTGCTCCACCGGCATCCCGCGCGCCGACTCGATCGCGCCC
Source organism: Amycolatopsis sp. NPDC051371 (assembly GCF_040682155.1). Taxonomy (NCBI): domain Bacteria; kingdom Bacillati; phylum Actinomycetota; class Actinomycetes; order Pseudonocardiales; family Pseudonocardiaceae; genus Amycolatopsis; species Amycolatopsis sp. NPDC051371. The sequence continues at coordinate 76,655 of NZ_JBFBAG010000034.1, read as the reverse complement.
AGGCGGCGCTGGGCCCGGTCCGCCGCGTACTGGATGATCTCCTCCGGGTCGTTGTCGAAGGGGACCTCCTCGAACTGGTCCTGCACCCACTGGATCATGCTGAGCGCGTGCGGCAGCAGCTCGCCCATCCGCTGCTGGACCGCGTCCCACAGCGAGTCGTCCGCGGCGACGTGCCGGCGGCACGTGAACGTCCCCCACGCCATGTGCCGGCGCTCGTCGTCGCCGATGCGGCGGACCAGCTCCTGCATGCCCGGCAGGATGTCGTGCTGCGTGCAGATCAGCTGCCACGAGTAGTAACCCGTCAGCGCGAGGCTGCCCTCGATCACGTGGTTGTACGTCACGCTCGCGCGGATTTGGTTGAGCGGGCTGGGATCGTCCTCCAGCGCCCGCAGCGACTGCGGTAGTTCCTCGTAGAACAGCTTGCGGTAGTGCGGGTTCTCGGCGACGTACGGGTGGAGGTCCTGCGTCAGCCCGACGGCGTCCATCCAGCGCCGGAACACTTCCGTGTGCTTGGCTTCCTCGAAGCAGAACTGCGTCAGGTACATCTCGTCGCCGAAGCGCCCGGTCGCCGACATCGCGCGCATGAACGGCTGGATGTCCTCGGTGACGGCCTCTTCTCCGGCGATGAACTGCGCGACCAGGTACGTCGTGCTGCGCTTCTGCTCGTCGTTCAGCGTGTCCCAGCCTTCGCGTTCGCGGCTGAAGTCGATGTCGGCGGGGTTCCAGAACTTCTTGTTGCCCTTGGCGAACAGGCGCAGCGGGAACGAGTCCCAGTTCAGGCCGCCCTTGCGCAGGGAAGAGAAGCCGGTCCGTAGTTCGGCGAGCGTGTCGGTCATGGTGTCACTCCGATAGACGATTCAGTGGACGAATTGGCGGATGGCGGGGGCCAGCACGGCGGTGACGGCGTCGGCCGCCTCCGTCGCCGAGTGCGTCGGGAGCACCAGGTGCGACAGGGAAAGCCGCACGACGGTCTCCGCGAGCAGGGCCGCGGACTCCGTGGACAGGCCGGGCTCGAACTCCCGGTACTGCTCGGCGGCGAGGTCGGCGGCCGCGGTGAGGATCGGCTCGCCCCGGGTCGTGAGCAGCGGCAGCAGGTCCTCGCCGGCTTCGGTGCCGAGCGCCGCCGCGACCAGGCGGTTCTCCCGCGCGTGCTCGATCGTGTAGACGACGGCGTGGTGGATGCCCGCCAGGAGCCCGTCCGCCGTTTCGAACCGCTGCCGGATCCCGTCGAGGAACTCCGACGCGGTGCGCAGCGCCACCGCCTGGGTCAGCGCCGCCTTGTTGCCGAACTCGTTGTAGACGGTCTGCCTGCTCACCCCGGCCCGGGTCGCGACGTCGGCCATCCGCAGCCCGGCGTAGCCGCCCTCCGGCAGCAGGTCCGCGGCGGCGTCGAGCAAGGCTTCCCGGAGGGACGCCTTCGTCCGGTCAGTGAAGCTGGTCACACCCTCACCTTGACACAGAAGTCTCCGCTGTCAAGGCGCTGTACATGATCGGTTGACGTGTAAATCTGTCGGTGGTGGTGGCTAACGTGTCGGTTGGATCAGATCAGCGGCGCGGAGCGCCTCGGTTGAGGGTGGTGGTGGGGGCATGGATGGAATCACCGTGGGATTCGACCTCGACATGACATTGATCGATGCGCGGCCGGGCATGGCCGCGGCGATGAACGCGCTCGGCGTCGAATCCGGCCTGCCGCTGGACGGCGATGCGTTCGCGGCCAACCTCGGCCCGCCCCTCGACGACATCCTGCGCGGCTTCGAAGCGCCCGAGGAACGCATCCCGGGCCTCGTCGACCGGTTCCGCGCGCTGTACCCGGACATGGTCGTGCCGAGCACGGTCGCGCTGCCGGGCGCGGTCGAGTCGCTGCGGGCAGTCCGGAACGCCGGTGGGCGCACCCTGGTCGTCACCGGCAAGTACGGGCCCAACGCGCAGCTGCACGTGGACGCGCTCGGTCTCGACGTCGACGAGGTCGTCGGCGAACTGTGGTCGACGCGGAAGGCGGAGGCGCTCCTGGCGCACGACGCGCGCGTATATGTCGGAGATCACGCCGGCGACATCCGCGGCGCGCTGGCCGCCAACGCGATCGCGGTCGGCGTCACGACCGGTCCGTGCGACCGCGCGCTCTTGCTGAGCGAAGGCGCCGAAGTGGTGTTCGAGTCGCTGACGGAGTTCCCGGACTGGTTCGAGCGGACCTTCGCGGCCGTCTCTTAACTCTTGGCGCGCGCCTCGCGGACCAGCGCGATCAAGCCCAGCAGCAGACCCAGCGGGGTGACGACACCGGCGCCGACGGACAGCCAGATCGGCAGGTTCTCCAGACCGGCGGCGAACATGATGAACACAGCGAGCACGGCGAGCATGCCGATGCCGAACAAGCCGATGCCGAGGCGCATGAGGAACGGTTTGCCGGGGGTAGCCACCGCGGCCTCCTTCGACGTGGTCTTCATGACGCAGAGGGTATCCGCCGGTATCGACTTCTCCCCAGGGCATGTGGCGAGATACCCTTTCAGGAGCGCGCCCTGGGTACGCCCCCGGGCGCGTTCGTCATGAGCGGACAGCAGAAGGACTGGTGAGGGAAGTGCCGACCGGCAAGGTCAAGTGGTACGACGCGGAGAAGGGGTTCGGCTTCGTCACGCAGGACGACGGTGGCGCCGACGTCTACATTCGCAAGGCCGCGCTGCCGCAGGGCATCGAGGGGCTCAAGGCCGGGCAGCGGCTCGAGTTCGGCGTCGCCGACGGCCGCCGCGGGCCGCAGGCCCTTTCCGTCCGGCTGATCGACGCGCCGCCGTCCGTCGTCGAGGCGCGCCGTCGCCCCGCGGAGGAGCTGCACGGCCTGATCGAGGACATGATCAAGCTCCTCGAACTGAAGGTGCAGCCGGACCTGCGGCGCAACCGCTACCCGGACCGCAAGCACACCAAGCAGATCGGCGAGATCCTGCGCGGGGTGGCTCGGGACCTCGATCCCTAAACCCTCAGGCCTCCAGCCGGAGACCCCACACGTCGCTGGGCAGCAGGCCCGATTCGCCGGTGCTCGAGTTCAGCACGGCCGTGTACCGCTGCACGTCGACCGCCGAGATGCGGTCGGCGGGCGTCGGCGGGGTGACGGTGTAGGCGTAGCGGTCCAGTGACGTGAACGGGATCGGGTCGCTCTGCTTGTACTCGCCCTGCGGGGTCACGTACTCGTAGACGATCTGCCACGGCGCGTCCGCGACCTCGCCGGGCACCGAGATCTGCACGGGCTTGCCCGGGCGGACCTTCAGCGTCCGCGTGTCGCCCTTGGCGCTGCACGGCTGTGCGAGCTGCTGGGAGTAGTCACACGTCAGCACCGGCGTGGTGTTGATGGTGTGGCCGTCGGCGTAGAAGGTGACCTCGGCCGGGCCGGGCGCCGAGCAGCCGGCCACCGCGAACCCACCGGCCGCAAGCAGGGCCACCACCCGGGAACGTCGCATGTGCGCAGAGCCTACCGGCGGGCCGACGGGTCCCTGGGCAGGCCCTGGGCCGGGAAGCTGCCGGTCGGCTCGGGGCGCAGCGGCCGGTCGCCGCCGAGGCCCGGCAAGAGCGAGCCGCCGCGGCGCACCAGGTACGTCTGGGTCATCCCGATCGCCAGCAGGACGGTGATCACGAGGAAGCCGATCCAGTACGTCGGCGGCAGCAGCAGGCCGACCGCGCCGCCCATGCACCAGGCCAGCTGCAGCACGGTCTCCGAGCGGCCGAACGCCGACGCGCGCGACTCCTCGGGCAGGTCTTCCTGGATGACGGCGTCGAGGCTGATCTTGGCCAGCGCGCTGGCCGTGGCGCCGATCAGGCCGACGATCGCGGCCGTGGCCAGGCCGGGCAGGATCGTCGCGACCAGCGCGGCCAGCACACAGCCCGCCACGCACCCGACGATCACCTGGTCCGGGTTGCCGAAGTGCAGGCGCGAGCCCAGCGCGTTGCCGAGGAACCCGCCGGTGCCCGCGGCGGCGCCGATCACGCCGAGCAGCAGCAGCTGCATGAACGGCGTCTGCCCGCTGCCTTCGGTCTGGGCCTTCACCGCGAACGCGGCGAACATCATGAGGAAGCCGGTGAGGATGCGCACCGAGCCGTTGCCCCACAGCGCGACGACGATGTGGCGCCCCATCGGCTGGCGCCGCTTCTTCTCCGTCGGGTGGGCCAGGAGCGACGTCGGCACCTCGCCCTCGGTCGCCTCGACCCAGGCCGGGATGCGCATCGACTGCACGGCGGCGGCGACGCAGATCAGCGCGGTGAACCAGAGCGCGCCCGCCGAGCCGGAGATCGCGTTGATGCCGCTCGCCAGCGCGCCGAACACGCCCGCGGCAACCAGGCCGAACGTCGTCAGCCGGGCGTTGGTCTTGGAGAGCGTGATCTCCGACGGCAGCACCCGGGGCGTCACCGCGGCCTTGAGCACGGTGAACGACTTCGAGAGCACCATCATCCCGAGCGCGGCGGGGTAGAGCAGCCAGTCGTCGAAGTGCAGCGCCATCACGACGGCCATCAGTCCCTGGCCGACCGACGACGCGCACATCGCCAGCCGCCTGCCCCGCTGCACCTTGTCGAGCGCGGGGCCGATCACCGGCGCGACCAGCGCGAACGGCGCGATCGTGATCAGCAGGTAGAGCGCGACCTTGCCCTTGCTCTCCCCGCTGGTCGCGGCGAAGAACAGGGTGTTGGCCAGCGCGATCGCCATCGCCGCGTCGCTGGCGTAGTTCAGCATCACGGCGTAGGTCAGCGAGGTGAGGCCCGACTTCTCGGCGCCGTCGGCCTTCGTCGCGCGCTGGAAGGCGCCGACGGCCTGGCCGGTCAGCTGCCGGCTGCGCATCGCCGCGACCCGCGTGACCGTGATCTTCTTCGGCAGCTTCGGCGTGCCGCCCGGGGTGTGCGGCTCTTCCCTCGGCGGCAGAGGCTCTGGCTCGGGCGGCCGCGGTTCGCCCGCGTAGCCGCCGGTGTCGTAGTGCTCGTACTCGCCGCTGCCGGGACGGTGTTCGCCCTGGTAGAAGCCGGGCTGCTCGCGGCGGACCGGCTCGGTGCGGTTCGGGTCGTAGGGCCGGGCGCCACGCGGCGGCGGTGGGCGGTGCCCCATCGGCGCGGCGGCGGTCGGGGCCTCGTTCGCGTTCGGCGCGGGGTCGCCGTAGTAAGCGCCACGCGGCGGTGGTGGCGGCGGGACGGGCCGCTCGACGCGGGTAGGCGGCGGCGCCGCGCTCCGGTGCTCGGCGCGGGTGTGCTCCGCCCGGGTGGGGGCGACGGCTTCCCGCCACGGTTTGGCCTGCGCTGCGCCCGGCTCCGGCGTCCAGCGTCGCTTCGACTTCCGGCCGCGCTGCTGCGAGCCGGAGCCGTCGGAGCGGGAGCCGAAGAGTGCCACGTCTCAATCCTGCCTTACCGGGGGTCGGTTCCGCCTGCTCATCCGTGCTTCAGTCGTTCTTGGGGACGAACCTCACCCGGAACGTGACCTGCCACTGCTTCCCGGTGAGGAGGAACTCGTCCGTGCCCGGCACGGCGGCTATGCCGTTGAGCACGTCCTCGGTGCCGGTTCTGTTCAGCTGCGCGCGCAGCTGACCTGCGTCGATCATCGCGGTGACGTGTCCGGTCGCGGCGTCGACGCGCAGGATGGTGTCGGTGTGCCAAACGTTTGCGTAGACGTCGCCGCCCACGCACTCGAGCTCGTTGAGCTGGTCCCGCCCGACGTCGACGCCGCCGGTGACGGCGAAGGTCTTCGGGTCGCGGAAGGTCAGCCGGGACGAGCCGTTGCTCATGACGAGCCGCCCGTCGGCCTGGTGGCACAGCCCCCAGCCTTCGCCCTGGAAGGGCACCCGGCGCAGCTCGGCGAGGGTTTTCGAGTCGCGTTCGATCGCGAAGCCGTCCTGCCAGGTGAGCTGCCACAGCGTCGGCCCGAGGACGGTGACGCCCTCGCCGAAGAGGGGCGAGGGGAGCGTGGCCGTGGTCTGGGGTGGTCCGCCGGGCGGTCCGGCGGTGAGCATCGACTGCCCGGCGAGGCCGGTGCTCTCGTAGAGGGTGTCGCCGGCGAACTCGAGGCCTTCGGTGAAGGCGGCGGGGTCGTGCGGCAAGGTCGAGACCACCTGGACGGTCAGCTGTTCCGGGCTCGTCTCCTGGCCGGGGGCACCGGCGCAGCCGCCCAGCGCGGCGGCCACCAGCAGCGTGGTGATGATCGGCGTGCGCACATGAACAGCCTGGCACGGGCGCCGAGGATGCGTGCGGCACAATTGGCCGCATGACGCTGCTGCTGACCCTCGACGACGGTTCCGTGCAGCGCAAGCTCGCCGATGCGGTGGAGTTCGCGCGCGCGGCAGTGCTCGACAAAACGCCCGAGGAGCAGATCGGCACCCACGTGGGTGTTTCGCGTGAGGACGCAGTCACGGCGAGTCACTTGTTCGAGGCCCAGGTACCGGGCCATCGCGGCTGGCGCTGGTGCGTGACGGTCGCCCTGGCGGGCGACGACGAGCCGGTGACGGTCAGCGAGGTCGTGCTGGTGCCGGGCCCGTCGGCCTTGGTCGCACCGGCGTGGGTCCCGTGGGAGCGCCGCGTCCGAGCGGGCGACCTGGGCGTCGGCGACATCTTCCCGACGGACGAGAACGACCCCCGCCTGGCCCCGGCGTACCTGCAGTCGGACGACCCGGCGGTGGAGGAGGTCTCCCGCGACGCGGGTCTGGGCCGCGTCCACGTGCTGTCCCGCTTCGGCCGGACGGAGGCGGCGTCCCGCTGGCACGGCGGCGAGTTCGGGCCGCGCTCGGACATGGCGCGCAGCGCGCCGGACGTGTGCGGGACGTGCGGGTTCTTCGTGCCGCTGGCGGGTTCGCTGCGCGGCGTGTTCGGGGTGTGCGGCAACGACATCGCCCCGGCGGACGGCCACGTGGTGGACGTGGAGTACGGCTGCGGCGCGCATTCCGAGGTCGAGGTCGAGGTGACGTCGTCGGTCCCGGTGGCAGAGCTGGTGTACGACGACTCGCTGCTGGACTTCACCCCGGTTCCCGCGGAGGTTGTCGAGACGGCGGCGGCCGAGCCGGAGACGGCGATCGCGGAGGCGGACGTATCACCGGCGGAGGTGGAGCCGGAGATCATCGCCGAGGCGGCTGATGTCGAGGCGGCAGGTGCCGAGGCGGCTGGTGTCGAGGCGGTCGCGACCGAGGCGGCCGATGTGGTTGCTGAGCCGGTCGCAGCCGAGGCGACTGATGCGGCTGCTGAGCCAGTTGCGGCCGATGCGGAGCCGGTGCCGGTTGAGGTGGTCGGTGTGGTTGCCGAGCCGGTCGCGGCCGAGGCGACGGGTGCGGCTGCTGAGCCGGTTGCGGCCGAGGCCGAGCCGGTCCAGGTTGAGGCGCCCGGTGGGGTTGCCGAGCCGGTCGCGGGCGAGGCGATGGATGCGGTTGCTGAGCCGGTTGCGGCCGATGCGGAGCCGGTGCAGGTTGAGGCGGCCGGTGTGGTTGCCGAACCGGTTGCGACCGAGGGCGAAACGGCCGATCGGGTTGCGGCGGAGCCGGCCCGGACCGAATCGGCCGATGTGGTTGCCGAGGCGGAGCCGGTGCAGACCGGTGCGTCGGTTGAGCCGGAGTCGGGCCAGGTCGAGCTGCCTGGTGTGGTTGCCGAGGCGGAGTCGGCGCAGACCGATGTGACTGCCGAGCCCGTCCAAGCCGAGGCGACTGATGTTGCTGCCGGCGCGGCGGACTCCGAGCAGACGGTTCCCGAGACCGAGCGAGCGGCGACCACCGAGGTTGCCGAGCCAGTGGCCGTTGAGTCCGACTCGCCGCAGGTTGAGGCCGATGTGGCTGCCGGACCGGCCGAAGTGGTCGCTGAGCCGCAGTCGGCGGCGGCCGAGCCGGTTGCGGCCGATGCCGAGCAAGCCCAAGCCGAGCAGACCCAAGCCGAGCAGCCCCAAGCCGAGCAGGCCCAAGCCGAGCGGAGCGAGGTGGCGGCCGAGGACGCTGCGCCGGCCGAAGCCGCCGTGACGGAGCCCGCGGAGGCGGAGCCGACGCAAGCCGAGGTGACCGACGCTGTGCCTCCGGTCGCCGATGCTGACCAGGGCGAAGATGCAAAGCCGGCGCAGGCCGAGGCGACTGCTGCGGTCGCCGAGCCGCAGGCGGCTGAGGCAACTCCCGCCGTGGCTGATGTTCCGGAGCCTGCCGAGGCGGAGCCGACTCAGGCCGAGGTGACCGATGCGGTTGCCGCCCCTGCGCCGGCCGATGCTTCCGTGCCCGAGCCGACTCCGGCCGAGGCAGCTCCTGTCGAGGCTGATGTTCCGGAGCCCACCCAAGCTGAGGTCACGGATGCGGTTCCCGCCACCGGGACCACGGCGCCGGCCGACGAGCTGCCTGCGGCCGCTCTCACCGACAATGTGGTCACCGAGGCCGACGAGCCGGTTGCCGCTGAGGCATCCGAGCGTGAGCCCGCCCAGGCCGACGAAGCGCAGGCCGACACCACTGGCGAAGCCACCGGTGAGCAGCGGAACCTCTGAGCCGCACGGCGCCGATCCCTTCGGCACCGCGCGACTCCGTGACTCCACCCTGCGCGCCTGGCAGGACTCGCCCACCCGGCTCCTCGAGGACACCAACGTCGAGCGGGACCTGCGCGTCGGTGCCTATCGGGATCGGCTCTTCGTCGAACTCGCGCAGAACGCCGCCGATGCCGCCATGGCCGCCGGGGAACCCGGGCGGATCCGGGTGTCCCTTGTGGACCGGGAGCTCAGGTTCGCCAACACCGGCGCCCCGCTCGACGCGCGCGGGGTTGCTTCCCTTGCCTCGCTGAGGGCGTCCGGGAAGACCGGGGACACCGTGGGCCGCTTCGGTGTCGGATTCGCCGCCGTTCGTACCGTTTCCGACGCTCCCAGCGTGGTCTCCGCCACCGGTGGCGTCGCCTTCTCCGCCGAGGAAACCCGCGCTGCCGCGAACATTCAAGGGGACGTTCCCGTCCTGCGGCTGCCTTGGCCGGTCGATACGAGCCCGCCGGACGGCTTCGACACCGAAGTCCGGCTGCCGCTCAGGGATGACGTCGACGGACGGGCTCTGCTCGATCAGCTCGGCAAGGACATCGGGGACCTGCTCCTCGCCCTGCCGTGGCTGGCCGAAGCCGATGTGGACGGTCGCGTTTGGACACGGAAGACCGACGGCGACATCGTCGAGATCCGGGGCCCGCAAAAGGAAACGCGGTGGCTGACCCACCGTGGTGACGTCGTCTGGGCGGTGCCGGTCGACTCCGATGGGGTCCCGAAGCCGCTCGACGAAGACGTTCTGCACGCCCCCACCCCGACCGACGACGGACTCTCGCTGCCTGCGCGGCTTCTCGCGTCCGTGCCCGTCGAACCTTCGCGACGCCGGGCGCTGCCCGGGGCCGAACTCGGCAAAGCACTCGAGGACGCCGCCAAAGAATACGTTCAGCTGGTGAGGTTGCTGCCGGCGGAACAACGGTTCGCGCTCGTGCCTGTCCCCGGTTTTCCGAAGTCCACTGTGGATGCGAAGCTGCGGGACGAAGTGCTGGCGAACCTCAGTGCCGAGCCATGGCTGTCCACTCAGGACGGTGGCGAGGTTGCCGGGCGGCAGGCGAAAGTGCTCGACGTCGACGTTCCCGGGCTGCCCGAACTGATCGCCGACTTCGTCCCCGGGCTGCTCAAAGGCGCTGCACCCGCCGGTGTGTTGAAAGCCGTCGCGGCGCAGGTCGTCAGCATCGAAGAGGTGCTGGAAACGCTTACCGGCGTCTCCCGGGAACCGACCTGGTGGCACGACGTCTACGTGACGCTCGCCAAGGCCGTCGAGTCGCAGGCGCTCGCGAGTGAGCGGCTGGACGGGCTGCCCGTTCCCCTCTCCGACGGCCGGACGCTGCCCGGGGCGCGGGGCTGCCTGCTGGTCGAGGGGTCGGCCGAACTGCTCGACCTCCTGTCCGATGTGGATATTCCCGGACTGCGGCTGGTGCACCCCGCCGCTTCGCACCCGTTGCTGGAACGGTTGGGCGCCAAGCAAGCCGACGCTCGCGAGCTGCTCAACGCCGACCAGCTGCGCGACGCCGTCGAGCGCAGTGTCGAAGACGTCCGGTCCGGTTTGGACGGTACGACGCTCGCGGGTGCCGTCCTCCGGCTGATCGCCGACTGCGGGGACGACGCCCCGCGGTGGGTCGGCGCCCTCGCCCTGCCCGCCACCGAAACCTGGCGGCGCGCCGACGAACTGGTCCTGCCGACCTCGCCGCTGCTGGACGTCTTCGACGAAGAGGTCTTCGACGAGGACGGCGCGCTCGACGTCCTGGACGAGGACTTCGCCGAAGATTGGCCGGCCGGCACGCTCAAAGCCGCCGGTGTCCTCGACTCGTTCGCGGTGGTCACCGACGATGAGCCGCACGAGCCCGACCACGACCTGCCGGACGAGGAAGCCTGGTGGGACTCGCTGCCGGAACCGCCGTCGACGCTCGTCGCGATCCGGGACCTCGACCTCGTCGCCGACGACGCCTGGCCCGCCGCGCTGCGCCTGCTCGCCGCGCGCCCGGAAACGTTGCACGCCTTGCGCGCGCCCCGGGGGCATGCCGCCTGGTGGATCGCGCAGTACGCGGTCCTCGGCGACGCGGCGCCGGCCGAATGGCGGATGCCCGGTGCCGACCTGGCCGGACTCTTCGACGAGGTTCCCGATCTCGGTCTGGGCGAAGAGCTCCTGAGAACCGCTGGGGTGCGGACAGATCTGCGGGTGTCCAATGTGGACGAGGTTGAAGACGTCCTGAAGCGTCTCGCGGATCCGGACCGGACCGTCTCGATGGGACTGACCACCCGCGCCTACGACGCCGTCGCCGAGTCCGGGTTCGAACCGCGGCCGCCGGAAGCGGTGCGGGCCGCCGACGGGTCCGTTGTGGACGGTGCGCTGATTCTCGACGTGCCGTGGGTGGCCGGGGCGCTCGAACCTGGCCAGTACGTCGTCGCGCCCGAGGATCCAGAACGCCTCGCGGACCTGCTCGACCTCCCGCTCGCCAGTACCGAGCAGGCCACGGTGACCAGTGAGGGCGAGTACGCGCCTTGGGCCGAGCTGCCCGCGCTGAAGCTCGTCGCCGACCTGCTCGGCATCCGGTTGCCCGAGGGTGGCGTCCTGGTGCACGATCCGCTAACCGTGTCGATCCAGGGCGCCGAACACGACGTCCAGTGGTGGTCCGACGACCGGCTGCACGCGGCGGACACGTCCGAAGGCCTGGCCCGCGCGTTCGCCTGGGCGGCGGGGCGCTGGCCCGACCGGCACCTCATCACCGCGCTGCTCGACGACCCGTCGCCGAGGACGCTGCTCGGCTAGAGCCGCTGCGCCGACTTCGAACCCCGCCGGGCGGCGGCCCGCTGCCAGGTGATGATCGCCATGCCGATGAACCCGAGCACGAACCCGGACAGCGCCGTCTGCACCCACAGCCCCGAAGTCGTGAAGAAGAGCACCACCAGCGCGACAGCCCAGATCGAGGTGCCTACGATCACCACCGGCGTCAGGTCGGTCAGCTTCTTGGGCAGCTCCGGCGTGTGCCGCAACGAGCCCGTAACCTCCGGTGGATTGCTCGGATCACTCACGAGGTGCAGGGTACTCCGCAGCAGCGAGAGAATGGGCAGGCGAATGGCGGAGCAGGAGACGACCCGCACGGGGACGTCCACACTGGACCGGTTCTTCAAGATCACCGAACGGGGTTCGACCGTGCCGCGCGAGTTGCGCGGCGGCCTGGTCACCTTCGTCACGATGGCCTACATCGTGGTGCTGAACCCGCTGATCATCGGCAGCTTCTCCGCCGGCGACGCGGGCGCGCACAAGGACCTCCTCGGCGGGATCCTGCCCGTATCGCAGGTCGCCGCGGTGACGGCGCTGGTCGCGGGCGTCATGACCATCCTGATGGGGCTCGTCGCGAACTACCCGTTCGCCATCGCGACCGGCCTGGGCATCAACAGCCTGGTCGCGGTCACCATCGCCCCGCAGATGACCTGGCCCGAAGCGATGGGCCTGGTCGTCATCGAGGGCGTCATCATCGTGGCGCTCGTGCTCACCGGGTTCCGCACCGCGGTGTTCCGGGCCGTGCCGGCCGCGCTGAAGTCCGCGATCGCCGTCGGCATCGGCGTGTTCATCTGCCTGATCGGACTGGTCGACGCCGGGTTCGTCCGCCGGCTGCCGGACGACGCGCACACCACCGTCCCGGTCGGCCTCGGCATCAACGGCTCGATCGCCTCCTGGCCGACCGCGGTGTTCGTCGTCGGCCTGCTGATCACCGGCGTCCTGGTCGTGCGCAAGGTCAAGGGCGCGATCCTGATCGGCGTGCTGTCCTCGACCGTGCTGGCCATCGTCGTCGAGGCGATCGTCAAGGCCGGGCCGTCGCAGGGCACGAACCCGAAGGGCTGGAACCTCGGCTACCCGGCGCTGCCGGACCAGGTCGTCGGCCTGCCGAACCTCTCGCTGGTGGGTGACGTCTCGTTCGGCGCCTGGACGCGGCTGCCGATCATCACCGTCTGCCTGCTGGTCTTCACGCTGGTCCTGGCCGACTTCTTCGACGCGATGGGCACCATGACCGGCCTCGCGAAGGAGGCCGACCTGCTGCCGGCGGACGGCCAGCTGCCCAACGTCGGCAAGGCGCTGTTCGTCGAGGGCCTCGCGGGCGCTGCGGGCGGGTTCGGCTCGGCCAGCTCGAACACGGTGTTCGTCGAGTCGGCGTCCGGTATCGCCGAGGGCGCGAGGACGGGCCTGGCGAACGTCGTCACCGGCGTGCTGTTCATCGCCGCGATGTTCCTGACGCCGCTCTACCAGGTCGTGCCGGTCGAGGCGGCCGCGCCGGCGCTGGTCGTGGTCGGCGCGATGCTGATGGCGCAGGTCCGCGACATCGACTTCACCGACTACTCGATCGCGCTGCCCGCGTTCCTGACCATCGTCGTCATGCCGTTCACGTACTCGATCGCCAACGGCATCGGCGCCGGCTTCGTCAGCTACGTCGTGATCCGCGCGGCGACCGGCAAGGCCCGCCAGGTGCACCCGCTGATGTGGGTGATCGCGGTGGCGTTCGTCGCGTACTTCGCGGTCGGGCCGCTGCAGGCGGCGTTCAAGTGATCAGCCCGGTGCGCTGACTTTCATGGCGGCGTCCAGGACGCCGCGGTTGCGGTCGAACTCGGCGGGCGGCGCCTCGTAGCGGATCGTGACGAGGCTGTCGCCCGCGCCGAGCCCGACGACGGCGACCCGCTCGGGCGTGCCGTCGCGGAGGTAGGTGTAGTCCCACTCGGCCGCGTCCTGGATGTCACCGGCTTCGACGGGCGCCACGACCGAGCCGTCGTGGTGGGCCTTCTCGGCGATGGCCTTGAGTCCGCTCAGCGCGTCTTCCTGCGTGATCGGCACCTTGTCGGTCTCCAGCAGGAGGTCGTGGTCGCGGTAGCTCGCCCGGTCGTTCTGGTGCGTCACGATCCAGCCCGATGGGACCGGGATCCGGATCGCCCAGCCGCGCCCGCCGGACACCTCGGGGAACTCGTACTCCTCGATGGACGGCTGGGCGACGGACGGGCTCGGCGCCGCTGTCGATGGCGGTGGTGCGGCCGCCGGAGCCTCTTCGCCGGGCCAGAGCAGCGCCACCACGATCGCCAAGAGCGCCGCACCGACCACGGCCGAGCCCACCAGCTTCTTGTTCATCCGACCCCCACGTTCGTTCCCTCGGAGAGGACGCGCGGAGGTGGTCCAGGTTGCGGGTTGACGGAGATCACCCGTGCGGCCGAAGTTTCGTAAGGTATGCTAACTATATGTCCGGCGACACGCACGAACGCTCCTTGGCGAGCCGTCTGCGTCTCGCGGTGGTCCGGCTCAACCGCCGGCTGCGGGCACAGCGCGTCGGGGACGACTTGACCCTGACTCAGGTCGCCGCGCTGTCCACCTTGCACAAGTGCGGTGCGCTGACCCCGGGTCAGCTCGCCGCGAAGGAAGGCGTCCAGCCGCCCTCGATGACGAGGGTGATCGCCGCGCTCGAGGAGATGAAGTTCGTCGAGCGGCGCCCGCACCCGACCGATGGCCGGCAGGCCATCGTCGAGCTGTCCGCGAGCGGGCTGGCCTACGTGCAGAAGGCCATCTCCGTGCGGGAAGCGTGGCTGGACAGGCAGTTGGCAGAACTCGGCGACGAAGAGCGTGAAGTGCTCTCGAAAGCCGCCGAAATCATAGACAGGATGGCGGGGAACTAACCACGGTGACGGTCACGGGTAGCGAAACGAAGCGTTCGATCGAGACCACTGCTACCCGGGAAACGGCCCCACCGCCGTCCGCTTCGCCACCGTCCCCACCCAAGCGCAGCAGCATGTTCGCCTCGCTGCGGGTCCGCAACTACCGGCTCTTCTTCACCGGTCAGGTCATCTCGAACGTCGGCACCTGGATGCAGCGCATCGCCCAGGACTGGCTGGTGTTCACCCTCAGCGGCAACAACCCGATCGCCCTCGGCGTCGCGGTGGCGCTGCAGTTCGCGCCGACGCTGTTCCTCTCGCTGTGGGCCGGTGTCCTCGCCGACCGCGTCGACAAGCGGCGGCTGCTGACCTGGATCCAGGTCGCGGCGTGTTCGCAGGCGGTCATCCTCGGCGTCCTCGACCTGACCGGGCTCGTGACGCTGTGGCAGATCTACGTCCTGTGCTTCACGCTCGGCGTGACGGCGTCGCTCGAAGTGCCGACGCGGCAGTCGTTCGTCGCCGAGATGGTCGGCCGGGACCAGATCGCGAACGCCGTCGCGCTGAACTCGTCGATCTTCAACATGGCGCGGATCGTCGGACCGGCGATCGCCGGGTTCGCGATCACGTGGATCGGCACCGGCTGGCTGTTCATCGCGAACGCGATCAGCACGGTCGCGGTGATCATCGGGCTGGTCCTGATGAACCCGGACAAGCTGTTCCGCGTCGCGGCGGTACCGCGCGAGAAGGGGCAGCTGGCCGAAGGCCTCCGCTACGTCCGGCGGCGCTCGGACCTGATGACGGTGATGGTGCTGGTGCTGTTCGTCAGCACGTTCGGCATCACGTACTTCAGCTCTCTCCCGATCGTCGCGGCGAACGTCTTCCACACCGCGGCCGACGGCTACGGGCTGCTGTCGACGCTGGTCGCGGTGGGCACCTTCACCGGCGCGGTGATGTCCGCCCGCCGCGGGACGAAGGGCCGGCCGCGGGTGCGGCTGATGCTGGTGTCGGCCTTCTTCCTCGGCGTGTTCGAGCTGATCACGGCGTTCATGCCGACGTACCTGACGTTCGGCCTCGGCCTGATCCCGCTCGGCTTCGCCACGATGACGTTCCTCAACACGGCGAACGCACTCGTGCAGACGTCGGTCAGCCCCGAGATGCGCGGCCGCGTGATGGGGCTGTACGTGCTGGTGCTCATCGGCGGCAACCCGATCGGCGGGCCGATGGTCGGGTGGATGGCGCAGGCGTTCGGCGGGCGGTCTCCCTTCTACATCGGCGGGGCGGTTTCGGCTGTGGCCGCGGTGGTGTGCGCGGTGGTGCTGATCCGACGGGGCGGGGTTTCCTGGCCGGTCCAGCGGGGGTTCGGGCTCCGGATCCTGAAGCGGGCGAAGGTCTAGCGGCCGAGGAGGGGTGGCACCAGCTTCTCGGCGAGCTGGTGCAGTTCGCCGCGTGGTCGGTCGTCGCCGATCCGGGTGATCTCGATGCTCTGGGACGAATCGTCGATGAGCTGGATCTCCAAGTCGACACCCGGCACCTGCTCCCGGGCGGGGCGGCCGGCGACCCTGGTACCGAAGGCGTGGGTGCTGGTGGGGTGGTACGAGACCTTGAACGAAGTGCCGCCTTGGCTGGTTTCACACGAGCCGAAGTAGTCGGGCTTCACTTGGTCGAGCTGGGTGTTCAACGCTCGCGCCAGCTGAGTGCACAACTGCCAGGTGGCCAAGGGGAGTGCGGCGTCGACGATCCCGGTGCCGGGGACCGGGGTCATCTCGCGCGACCGGAGCTGCTCGTCCGCGGTCGGCAACGCCGGCCCGGGGGTGGTGATCGCACCGACCATCGTGGTGCCGAGAGCCTGCGCCATCCCCACGTAGTCGTGGTCGGCCTGGTCACCCGGTTGCCGCGTGATGTGGAGCTGGAGCAGCGGGGTCGCCCACGCCTCATGGGTGTCGGCCAACGGGACCGACAGCGTCGCGGAGGTGGAAGTCTTCGTCATCGTGCCGTGGTGCCCGGCGACGGTCACCTCCGCCGGATCGCGACCGATGTCCGGTGCCTCGCTGTAGGTGGTGGCCGTGACGTCCAGGTCCGCGGTGACCACGTGGCAGTCGCCGTAGACCTTCGCTTCGCGCAGGACCGGCCCGTTCAGCGCGCTCGCCCAGGTCTGCTCCGGTACCGCGTTGCACAGCACCTGGCCGGCGGTGAACGCCTGCAGGGCGGCCGCCATTTCGCCGGTCGGCATCGGGACCGGGCGGATCAGCTCGGCGCGCTCCGACGGCCACACGGCCGGCAGGGTCCGCGGCGCGGCCGGTGGTGCCGGCGAGTCACGGGTCGAGTACCAGGCCAGGCCGCCCGCCAGCATGAACACCGCCGTCAGCGAGACGGCGATGAGCACTGTGCGGTCTTTCTGCATCCCCCTCATGTTCACGGCGTAACCGTATCGGCACGCACCGACAGAAAATGGGGGGTTCGGGCGGCGGTGTCACCCGGACGAGTGAGATCCGAGTCTCCCTGGCGGGACTCTTGCCCCAATAGATGAGGTTAGGCTAACCTCATGCACGTCCGCTTCGTGGTGGGAGCGGCAGTCAGTTCGGGAACGGACGGAGCCCCGGCCCTGGTAACCCCAGGCCGGGGCTTCGTTCATTTCACGGCAGTGTCGGGCTGAGCGCGCCGCTCGTCAAGGGACTCTCACCCGGTGGCGTGGGCAGCCGCGTCAGCGGGAGGCCGAAGTAGACCCGGTACGCCATGCGGATCGCGGCCTCGGTCGGCAGCGCGACCTCGTGCCGGACGCCGTCGACCGTCTCGATCAGCCGGTCGCCCGACAGCGTGACCCGGCCCTGGGACGTCGGGCGGGAGCACGTCAGGGACTTCGTGAAGTGGGACTCCGGGGATGTCGCCTGCCACCACGCCATCGGGACGAAGTCCGAGAGGGGCCGCGGGCGGCGCTCGAGGCGGTACTGCGGCTCGCCGTCCCGCACCACGTCGACGTCGCCGTGCGGTGCGTCCAGGATCAGGAACTCGCCGTCCGGGTCGGACTGGGCGTCCACGCCGGACAGTCGCAGCGGGTGCCGGGAGAACCGGCCGAAGCCGACGTCGACCAGCCACGGCTCATCGAGCTCGACGATGATCGCCGCGTGGTCCAGGGGCGGGCCGAGGGTGCCGTCCGGGCGGAACACCTGGGCCGCGTGCAGGGAAGCGGCGTACCCGAGTTCGCGCAGCAGGGCCGCGAAGAGGCCGTTGAGCTCGTAGCAGAAGCCGCCGCGCCGGCGCTCCACGATCTTGCCGGCCAACGCTTCTTCGGCCAGCACGACCGGCTCGCCGAGGTGGATGCTCAGGTTCTCGAACGGGACCGCGGCCAGGTGGTGTTCCTGCAGGTGGCGCAGGGTCGCCAGGTCGGCCGCCGCGGGCCACGCGACACCGAGGCGGGCCAGATACGCGTCAACGTCCATGCCCTCAACTCTCACACCTCGACCGCGCTCGAGGTCAAGCGGATTTCACCCGCCGACGAAAAACGGGGCCCTCCCGTGCAGGGGGACCCCGTTTTGCGACAGCGTGCTCAGCCGAGCAGCAGGCCGTTGCCGCCGGCGACGGCGTTGTCGAAGCGCTTGCTGATCTCGGCCCAGTTGAAGATGTTCCACAGGGCCTCGACGTACTTCGGCTTCACGTTCTTGTAGTCCAGGTAGAACGCGTGCTCCCAGACGTCGACCAGCAGGATCGGCACGGTCGGCAGGATCAGGTTGTTGTGGTGGTCGCGCAGCTGCTGGGTGATCAGCGTCTTGCCGATCGGGTCCCAGGAGAGCGCGCCCCAGCCGTTGCCCTGGATCGTGGTCGACACGGCGGTGAACTGCGCCTTGAACTTGTCGAAGGAGCCGAACGCCTCGTCGATCGCCGCGGCGAGCTCGCCGGTCGGCTTGTCGCCGCCTTCCGGCGACAGGATCTTCCACCACACGACGTGGTTGGCGTGGCCGGCCAGGTTGAAGGCCAGCGTGGTCTCCAGGCCGACGATGCCGCCGAAGTCACCGGCGTCGCGGGCTTCCGCGATCTTGTCGAGCGTGTCGTTCGCGCCCTTGACGTAGGTCGCGTGGTGCTTGCTGTGGTGCAGCTCGTTGATCTCGCCGGAGATGTGCGGCGCGAGGGCGCTGTAGTCGTAGTCGAGATCGGGGAGCTCGTAGCGGGCCATTGGCCCTCCTTCTGTCTTCGACACAAGTTTCCGGTATCGAACCTAGTAGCACGCCGCCCTCCGCGGCGAGCGGGGGCGCGTGGCCGTCACACCGTGGGACGGCGGCTCTCCAAGTGGCGTACCCGAGGGTCCGGCACCCGAAACCGAGCCTGCTACCTGCACTTGACTGGAGGTCAACCAGGTGTGAGAACGATCATTCAGGCGCGGTACTCGTCGAGGCGCGAAGCCAGCTCCTCGAACACCGCGACGTTGCACTCGAACGCCACCAGCGTCTCGTCGATCACTGCCGCCTGTGCCGTCTGGTCCCACGGCGCGTTGTCCAGCTTCGCGCGGTACCGGTCGCGGAAGCGGGGTGCGCTGCCGATGCCCTCGAAGTGGTAGAAGAGCGTGCCCGCCTCGGCGACGTCGTACTTCTTCTCCAGCAGCCGGCGGATCGCCTGGCCGCCGGCGATGTCGCCCAGGTAGCGCGTGTAGTGGTGCGCCACGTACCCGCCCGCCCACGAAGACGCTTCGCCGACACGCGCGACGTACGCCTGCGTCGAAGCCAGCGGTGAGATCGACGAGCGCCAGTCCGGGCCGACCAGGTGCGCGAGGTCGCGCTCGAGGTGGGGCAGCCGCCGCAGCTCGTCGAAGACGAACTCGCCGCCGACCGGGTGGCCGGCCATGCGGTCGCTCGCCGCCTCGATCGCGCTGTAGACGAAGTAGTACTGGATCGCGAGCTGGGTGTAGCCCTCCTGCGTCAGCTCGCCGCCGAGCAGGGCGCGCATATACGTCGAGTAATTCGCCTTCTCGTGCACCTCGAGCGTCGACGCGCGCAGGGTCGCCGAGAACGGGCGAGCGTCCGTGGTCACCGACATGGGGCAGCCTCCCGGCGATCGATCTGACACGCTGTCAGAAAGATCGTAGGGCATTTCCTTGAGTTAGGCTACCCTAAACAGCAGCTCCGACCGCTCGCAGCACGAACCGCACCGCGGCCTCGATGACGTCTTCCAGCTGCTCAGGAGGCCCGTCGACGAGCGTCCGGTTGCCCAGCGCGGCCGTGATCATCGGGATGAGGACGTCCGGGTCCTCGGCCGGCCAGCGCCCCAGGTCGACGCCGCCGGCCAGGATCGCGCGCAGCCGGTCGGTGATCGGGTCGGCGTGCGCGCTGATCCGCCGGTACGCCGCGGGCGCCAGCGCCGACGCGAGCGCCGTGCCCGGCGGCATGTGGTACTCGGCCAACACGCGCAGCTGCAGCCGGACGAACGTCGCGAGCTGGTCGACCGGGTCGGCGTGGGCCTCGACGGCTTCGGTCAGCCGCGTGACGTACCGCGCCGCTTCGTCCTCGACGAACGCGACGAGCAGGCTTTCCTTGTCCGGGAAGTGGTTGTACAGCGCGGTCCGGCCCACCCCGGCCGCCGAGGCGACGCCGGCGAGCGTGATCGCGTCGAAGCCGCGTTCGTAGAGCTGGGCGCGCAGGACGTCGAAGACCCGCGTGCGGACTTCGCGCCGGTGCGCCTCGAGCGACTCACCGAGAATCTTCGGCATCGGCCCAGGTTAGCGCTCAGTCACCCAGCGTCCAGGTGTGCACCGGCTCGCCGGACTCCGAGAGCTCCAGGTAGCGCCCCAGCATCCGGGAAAGCGCCTCTTCCCGGTCCAGGCCGCGCTCCTGCGCGCGCACGACGTAGTCCCGCTGCCAGGTCGCCCCGGTCCGCCGCGCGAGGCACCGGCGCTCGATGATCCCGAGGTAGCGCTCGCGGGCTTCGTCGGAGACGTCGGAGCGGCGCAGTCCCTCGTGGGCCAGCGGCAGCAGCACGCGCAGCGCCAGCTCGTCCGGCGGGATCCAGCCGATGCCCGGCCAGTACAGCTGGGCATCGAAGCCGCGTCGCGCGCCGGCGTAGAGGTTTTCCTCCGCCGCCTGGAAGGACATCTGGCTCCACACAGGGCGTTCCGCCTCGGCGAGCGCGCGCTGGGCACCGTAGAAGAACGCCGCGTTCGCCACGGTGTCGACGACGGTCGGCCCGGCCGGCAGCACCCGGTTCTCGATCCGCAGGTGCGGCAGGCCGTCGACGACGTCGTACACCGGGCGGTTCCAGCGCCAGATGGTGCCGTTGTGCATGCGCAGCTCGGTGAGTTTCGGGGCCTGACCCGCGTCGAGCGCCTCGATCGGGTCTTCGGCGTCGGTTTCCGGGAGCAGGCCCGGGAAGTAGCGGACGTTCTCCTCGAACAGGTCGAAGATCGACGTGATCCAGCGCTCGCCGAACCACACCCGCGGCCGCACGCCCTGGTTCTTCAGCTCCTCCGGCCGGGTGTCGGTCGCCTGCAGGAACAGCGGGATCCGCGTCTCGTGCCAGAGCGCCTTCCCCAGCAGGAACGGCGAATTCGACGCGAGCGCGATCTGCAGCCCGGCCAGGCACTGCGCCGCGTTCCAGTGCGCCGCGAACTCCTCGGGCGCGACCTGGAGGTGCAGCTGCACGCTGGTGCACGCGGCCTCCGGCAGGATCGACTCCGCGTAGCTGCGCAGGCGCTCGGGCTGCTGGCCCGGCAGCGGCGCGCCTTCCATCGCGAGCACCGTGCGTTCGCCGCGCGCGGCGAAGATCTGGTCGTTCAGCGTGGAGTACCGGGTCTTGTTGGTGAGCCACTTCTGGTCGAAGTGCTCGTGCTTCAACGTCGGCAGGATGCCGATCATGGCCAGCGACGACCCGGTGTCGCGGGCCTTCGACGCCGCGGTCGCGAGGTACGCGCGCAGGTCGTCTTCGAGCTGGAGGGCCGAATCGCCGGCCAGCGGCCGCGGCGGCACGTTCAGCTCGATGTTGTGCTGGCCCAGCTCGGTGGTGAACGACGGGTCGTCGAGCGCCTCCAGCACCGCGGTGTTCGTCATCGACGGGCGAAGCTCGCGGTCGACCAGGTTCAGCTCGACCTCGAGGCCGATGTTCTTGCGGGGGAACGAAAAACTGCCGTCGGTGAGCATGCGGGCCAACGTGTCCAGGCAACGCTGCACCTTGCGGCGGTACCGTCCCCGGTCGAGCGTGTTGAACGGTTGAGCCGCGAGGTCCATCCCCATGACCATCCCTGCTTCTTGCGTCGTCGTGGAACTAGGACGTCTTTCAGGTCCCGGCGGACAACCGTTACACAGCCGATGCAACCGGGCTAGCGGCCAAACTGGTGCTCTCCGTCACGGGGGGTTAACCGAAAGCAAAATACCTCCGTTCGTACCACGCGTGGCACGACATTCGGACCAGTGAGCCGCCCGGCAAGCGGATGACAGACTGGACGGATGGGCCTGATCCACATCGCCGGCCGCGACGACCCGCGGGTCGACGATTTCCGGGACCTGTCCACAGCGGACCGCCGCCCGGACCGCCCGGGCGGCAAGGGACTCGTCATCGCCGAAGGCACCGTCGTGGTGTCCCGGCTGCTGGCGTCCCGGTACCCGGTGCGGGCGCTGCTGGGCGTCGAACGGCGGTACGCCGAGCTGGCGGACGACCTCGCCGGGAGCGACGCGCCCCGGTACGCGGCTTCGGCCGAGACGATGGCCGACGTCGTCGGCTTCCACCTCAACCGCGGGATCCTCGCCATCGCCGACCGGCCGGCGCCGCTGACGGTGCCCGAAGTCGTCGCCGACGCCGGTACGATCGCGGTCCTCGAAGGCGTGGGGGACCACGAAAACCTCGGCGCGCTCTTCCGCAACGCGGCCGCGCTCGGCGTCGACGGTGTGCTGCTCGGACCCGGCTGTTCCGACCCGCTGTACCGGCGCAGCGTGCGCGTGTCGATGGGCCACGTCCTGCGCGTGCCGTTCGGGCACCTCACGGACTGGCCGGGCGGGCTCGACGACCTGCGGGCGCGCGGGTTCGCCGTCGCCGCGTTCACCCCGCGGCCGGGCTCGATTCCCCTGCGCGAGCTGCGGGCGCACGCGCCCGGGCGGGTGGCGCTGCTGTTCGGCGCGGAAGGTCCCGGACTGACCGAAACGGCGCTGGCGGCGGCTGATCACGCGGTCCGGATACCCATGCCGGCCGGAGTCGACTCCCTCAACATCGCGACGGCCGCCGCCGTGGCCTTCTACGAACTGGCGCGGGCCGACTAAGGTTCTGGTCTCGGGACGAGCGGGCGGCGCGAAAGGACACCATGGAGCTGCGGATCCGCGGTGAGCGCGCGGTGCTGGCCGGACCCGGTGGGGAGCAGGCGCGCGAGGTCGACCCGCACAAGCTCGCGATCGGCTCGGACCTCGCGCAGGCCCTGCACGAGTGGGCGCGCGTCGCGTCCGCCGTCTCAGCCGACTCCGGGGCCGAAGCGGGCGCGGTCGTCTCGCAGCGTGGCCGTCAGCTCGCCGGCCGGCTCGCCTCGGTGATGGGCACGACCGTGCGGTTCGTGGACCCGGTGACCGGCGCCGACACGGTCGTCGAACCGGCTCCGCGGGCCGAGGCGCGCAGCCGCCGGTTCGTCCGGTCGGTGCTCGGCCCGTCCGGACCGCCAGGGGAGCCGACTCCGTGGCTGACCGGGCTGACCGTCTCGGCGTTCATCGCGGCGGTGGTCGTGGTGGCCATGCTGGCGCTGGCCTCGACCCTGGTCCGCCAGACCAGTGGCTGGCTGGCCCTCGCGGGGTCGGTCATCGTGACGGCCGGGATCGCGCCGTCGCTGTGGCTGATCCGCCGCACCCCGATCCTGCGCTGGGTCGCGTACGGCGCGGCGGGCGGCGTCGTGATCGCG
Organism: Amycolatopsis sp. NPDC051371; assembly: GCF_040682155.1. NCBI lineage: Bacteria > Bacillati > Actinomycetota > Actinomycetes > Pseudonocardiales > Pseudonocardiaceae > Amycolatopsis > Amycolatopsis sp. NPDC051371. The sequence continues at coordinate 53,685 of NZ_JBFBAG010000034.1, read as the reverse complement.
TGGGTCGGCGTGCTGGTGATCGCCCTTTAGCGATACCGGACGTAAGTGACGAGCGTGCCTTGGGCCCGCGTCCGGGTCTGGGAGCGGAAGACGTAACCGTGGTGGGCGGCGATCCGGGCGACGAGCTCGGGGGAGACGTCGAACTGGCCGATGAAGAAGCTGACGCTGTTCTTCCCGGTGAACTCCCCGGCCAGCCAGCCGACGCGGGTGGAACGGGGGAAGACCCGCAGCACCCACAACAGCGGGGGCACGCCGAGCAGCGTGAGGCTGAAGCCGATCGCGAACAGGTGTTCGTCGCCGGTGACCGCGGCCGTCACGCCGCTGCCGCCGAAGCAGAGCAGGGCCCACGCCGCCGGGACGATGAAGCCGGCGAACGACATCCGGAACTTCCGTGGCGCTCGCGGTGGTGCCGATGGGCGGCGCAGCAGCAGGATCAGGTCGGTGGGGTCGGTGAACTCCGCGACGGGCGAGAGACCTTCAGCGCCGGCGATCGCCGCGATCCGGGCCGGCGGCAGCTTCGCGTGCCGGACGCTCACCCACAGCTCGTTGCGGCCGTCGAGGTGGTTGCGCAGCCACTGCTCCCGGCCGGCCGCTTCCGCCGGGGGCTCGAAGACGGGCGGGCCGGGGAGGGTGTGCGGAGTGCCGAACACCAGCCCGGGACGGCACTTCACGAAGAGGTGCGACGTCTCGTTTCGCCCGGTGGTGCCCGGGCCGCCGTAGAAGTAGCCGTACCGCGAGGCGACCTCGGCCAGCAACTCCGTGGACAGCGAGACCGGGTGGGGGACGGCGGCTTGCGGCCGGCCGTCGAACTGCGCGTCCAGCCAGGGAAGGCGCGGGGAGCGGCCGGCGAGGACCCGCATCGCGACCGCGCCGGCGAGCAGCGAAAGCACGGCGCCGCCGATCAGCAGCAGTGGTCCGAGCGCCCAGTGCGTCAGCTGCCCCCAGGCCGCCGCGGCCACCACGCAGGCGGCGAACAGGACGGTCAGGCCGAACCAGACTTGTTGCCGGGTGATCCGCTGCGAGGTGCGCGGCCGCAACTCTTCCTCGGGCAGACCGGCGCGGCGCAGGAGCAGGAGCCGGTCCGTGGGGTCGGCGACCTCGGCCACCACCGCCATCCCGGCGGCCGCCCCGACCTCGCCGACGTCCGCCCGGCCCAGCCGCAGCCGGCGCAGGCTCGCCCAGAACTGCTCCTGCCCGGTCAGCAGTTTCGCGAGCCGGCGCCGGTCGGCGTCCGTGCCCGGCCCGCGGTCGAAGTGCGGCGGGAAGAACTGGGGCGCGAACTCGAACCGCAGGGAGCCGGCCTGGCCGGGCGGGATCTCGCGGTACCGGCGGGCGGCCGCGGTCTGCCGGACGGCGGCGGGGTCGAGCGCCCACCGCCGCGGCGAAACCTCGACCACCGGCGCGCCGGAGAACACCCCGAACTCCAGCTCACCCCGGCGGAGCAGCCAGGCCTGCTCGCCGGGGGACGCCGTCGCCGTCAGCACCGGAAATCACGCTGCATAATCGATCCACCCCTCAGCGTGACATCGTAACCTGACGGCATGCGGCAGCTCGACGCGTTGCGGAAGTTGTGCCTGGCCCTGCCCGAGGCGACCGAGCGGCTCAGCCACGGGTCGCCGGCGTGGTTCGTGCGCGGCAAGAAGACGTTCGTCATGTTCGCCGACGACCACCACGGCGACGGCAGGCTCGCCTTCTGGTGCCCGGCGCCGCCCGGGGCGCAGGAGGAGCTGGTGCGCACCGAGCCCGGGCGCTTCTTCCGGCCGGCGTACGTCGGGCACCGGGGCTGGCTGGGCGTGCGGCTGGACGTCGACGTCGACTGGGACGAGATCGACCGGATCGTGCGCGAGGCCTACCGGCAGGTGGCCCCGAAGACGCTCGCAGCCCAGCTGGACTAGCGCCCCAATGTGGCCTTCGGTGCGTTCAACGCACCGAAGGGCCCCTTGGGTGCGTTCAACGCAACCAAGGCCACATTGGGGCGCTTGGCTCTAGCCGCGCTGGGAGCGGACCCCGAGCAGCACGTCCTCCCAGGACGGCACGATCGGGTGGTTCTTCTTGGCCTTCGGCCGCGGCTGGTCGGCGGCGGTGTCGTCCTCGGGATCCGCCGGGACGCGGGGGATCTCGCGGGTGTCGTCGTCCGGGTCCGGCTCGGCGGCCGGCAGCTCGGCGTGGTCCTGCGGCGGCACCGAGTCCAGCGTCGGCTGGAACTCCGCGTCGCGGGCCGGGTCGAGGGCGCGGACCGTGCGGGGCGCGCGGTAGGCGTTCGGGTCGAGCAGGACCTCGGCGTTCTCGTCGAGCGCCACGACCGTGCCGCCGTGCGCCCCGGGCGAGAACGCCCAGTGCGCGCGGTTGTCCGACCGCCCCGCCTTCCACTGGAGCACGACGACCCAGCGGCCGTCGTCGCCCTTCCAGGAGTCCCAGGTGGCCTGCGAGTAGTCGTGCCCGCGGACGCCGAAGCCGTACGCGACGACCTCGCCGAGCGTCTGCACGTCGGGGCCGTCCTCGCGGACCGGGTGGGCGCTCTGGGCGAGCTCGGCGGTCCGGGACCGTTCGAGCAGGACGGGGTAGGCGTAGCGCTCTACGCGCTGCTCCGAGATCCCGGCGCCGCTCGCCACCTGCTGGACTGATTCGCCGGCGCGGATTCGCGCCTGGATCTCGCGTGGCCGCATCTGGCTCTCCAACTCGATTTCGATCTGGCCGAGGCGGGTGAGGTCACCCCGCGCCGCAGCGCGCAGTCTTTCATCGGCCGGGAGGAGGAAGCGCGTACCGCTCGCCGAGTCTTCGCACACGATGGACTTACCGTCCTCGTGCAACCCGACTACCCGAAGCGTGCGCATTGTTCGCCTTCCCCGATGCTTCACCGTTGTGGGTGCCCACGTTAGAACGGCGCGTCGGCTTGACGTGAGAGGCGCGCCGAGTCCGTGCAGAACTGCCCACTGTTCACTTTGCGACGTCCGCATCATGGATCACCCTGGTCGGCGGCTGCCGGGTGACACGCCGGACACGGTAAGTCACGATCGAGTGGATCAAGAAGGCGGCAGGTGGACCGTCACCGTGAGACCGCCCCGGCGGCCGGGCTGGGCGTCCGCGTACCCGCCGTGGGCCTGGGCGACCGACCGCACGATCGACAACCCGAGCCCCGCGTTCCGCGTGTCCCCGGTCCGCTCCGAGCCGACCCGGCGGAACGGCTCGAACAACGTCGGCACGGCTTCGGGCGGCACCACCGGACCCGAGTTCCGCACCTCCAGGGCCGGATCGCCGCGCACCTCGACGTACACCCAGCCGCCCGAAGCGTTGTACGTGATCGCGTTGACCACCAGGTTCGTCACCAGCCGCTCGAGCAGCACCGGGTCGCCCGCGACGACGCGAGGCCGCAGCCGCGTCTCCACCTTCACCCCCGCCGACGCCGCCTGCGCGGACGTCGCCCGGACCACCGCCGCCACCACTTCGTCGAGGCGCACCGGGGCGCGCGCGGTGAGCCCGCGGTCGCTGCGGGCCAGGATCAGCAGGCCTTCGATCATCCGCTCGCTGCGCTCGTTCGTGTGCAGCAGGTGCGTGCCGAGCTTCCGCAGCTCCGGCGTCACTTCGGGGTCGGCCATCGCGACCTCGACCAGCGTCCGCTGTACCGCCAGGGGCGTCCGCAGCTCGTGGGACGCGTTCGCGACGAACCGCTTCTGGCTGTCGAACGACTCCGCGAGCCGGTCGAGCATGCCGTCGAACGTGTCCGCCAGCTCCTTCAGCTCGTCGGGCGGTCCTTCCAGGTTGATCCGCCGGTCGAGCTTGCCCGCTTCCAGCCGTCGCGCGGTCGACGTGATGTCGTGCAGCGGCCGCAGCGCGCGGCCGGCCATCAGCCAGCCGAACAGCACGGCCAGCGCCGCCGTCGCGACCAGCGCGATCGCCGAGCCGACGACCAGCGTGGACAACGTCGAGTCGCGGTACTCGTCCAGCGAGCCGCTGACCAGCCGCATCGCGACGCCTGCGGCGGGCACCGTCTCCGCCGGGACGCCGTAGGTCAGGTCGGCCGAGCCGACCGTCGACAAGGCGACCCGGGCCGGGTCCGGCAGCGTGCTCTGCACCAGCAGGTAGTTGATCACCACGAGCACCAGCCCGGCGAGCAGGAACAGCGCGCCGTACCAGGCCGTGAGCTTCGCGCGGACCGAGAAGCCGTTCACGGCGTGCCGAACCGGTAGCCCGCGCCGGGCACGGTCTCGATCACCGGCGGGTCGCCGAGCTTCCGGCGCAACGTCATCACCGCGACGCGCACCGCGTTCGTGAACGGGTCCGCGTGCTCGTCCCACGCCTTTTCCAGCAGGTCCTCGGCGCTGACCACCGCGCCCTCCGCCCGCATGAGCACCTCGAGCACGGCGAACTCCTTCGGCGAGAGCAGCAGGAACCGGCCGTCGCGCGCGGCTTGGTGTCGAGGCAGGTCGAGGACGACGCCGTCGCGCTCCAGCACCGGCGGCAACGCGGGCCGCGCGCGCCGCGAAAGCGCCTGCACCCGGGCGACCAGCTCGGCGAACGCGAACGGCTTCGTCAGGTAGTCGTCGGCGCCGAGGCCCAGGCCCGCGACGCGGTCGGTGACGTCGGCGGCCGCGGTCAGCATCAGCACGCGGGCCTCGCCGCCGGCCCGGACCACCGCGGCGCAGACGGCGTCGCCGTGCACCTTCGGCAGGTCGCGGTCGAGGACCACGACGTCGTAGCCGTGCACGCCGACCCGCTCCAGGGCCTGTTCGCCGTCGTAACAGACGTCGACGGCCATCGAAAACCGCCGCAACCCCTCCGCCACGGAGTCGGCCAGCAGCCGTTCGTCCTCCACCACCAGCACCCGCACCCGCACAGTCTGCGCAGAAGGGCCATAAGGACCGCATAAGCGACGTCGCTTAGCGCGCCCGAATCCCCCGCTCCGTAGACCTGGCACCCAACCGAAGGAGAAAGGAGCGAGCCATGCGGACACGGATCGTCGTCGCGGCGCTCGGGGCGGCCCTGCTGCTCGGGGGCTGCGGCGCCAAGGGGGACGACGGCGACAAGGTCGCGTCGATCTCGACCCCGCCGAAGTCGGGTGGCCCCACCGCCGCCGACAACAGCGGCAAGAGCGACGAGGACAAGATGCGCGACTTCGCCAAGTGCATGCGCGAGCACGGCGTCGACATGCCCGACCCCAAGCCGGCCGGCGACGGCGGCGGCATGGCGATCACCCTGGGCGGCGACGGCGCGGACGCGTCGAAGATCGAGACCGCGCAGAAGGCGTGCAAGCACCTCATGCCCAACGGCGGCGAGATGAAGCCGCCGAGCGCCGAGGAACTCGACAAGATGCGCAAGGACGCCAAGTGCATGCGCGACCACGGCATCGACATGCCGGACCCCGACCCGACCGGCAAGGGCGCGACGCGGCTGGGCGGGCCGGGCGACGACCCGAAGAAGTTCGAAGCCGCCGCGAAGGCGTGCGGGCTGGGCATGAGCGCGAAGGCGGCTCCCGCGAATGAATGATGTGACCCACCTCAAGTCCCGCCGCCGCGGCCGGACGCGCTGGTTCGTCGCCGGCGCGGTCCTCGTCGTGGTGCTGGGCACCAGCTCGGTCGTGATCTTGACCCGGGTGTCGAGCGCGACACCCGTCAAGGAGGCCGCGCCACCGTCGGTCGAGACCGCCGAGGTCGTCAAGACCGACCTCAGCGAGGAGGAGGAAGCCGACGGCACTCTCGGCTACGGCGACGAGGAGACCGTCCAGGGCCGCAAGCCCGGCACGATCACGTCGCTGCCCGACGCCGGCGCCACGATCACCCGGTGCAAGCCGGTGTACGGCGTGGACGCGAAGCCGGTGCCGCTGTTCTACGGCACGCTGCCGTTCTACCGCGACCTCGCCACGGGCGCGGACGACGGCGCCGACGTCAAGCAGCTGGAGGAGAACCTCAAGGCGTGCGGCTTCGGGGGATCCGGCACGCCGGACAAGAAGTTCACCTCCGCGACGGCGGCCGCGCTGAAGAAGTGGCAGAAGTCGCTGGGGCTGGAGCAGACCGGCGCGTTCGGCCAGGGCGACGTCGTGCTCGCGGCGGGCGAGGTCCGCGTGTCGGCGCTGTCGGCCAAGCCCGGGTCGCCCGCCCAGGGCGAGGTGCTCAAGACGACCGGGACCGTCCGCTCGGTGCAGGTCAAGCTCGACGCGGCGAAGCAGGATCTCGCGCAGCAGGGCGCGAAGGCGTCGGTGACGATCAACGGGAAGACGTCGAAGGGCACGATCACCGAGGTCGGGAAGTCCGCGGTCGAGGGCAAGGACGCGGCGGGCCAGGACGACGGCAAGCCCAAGATCACCGTCTCGGTCCAGCTGGACGACCCGGCCGTCGCCGGCACGCTCGACTCGGCGCCGGCGACCGTCCGGTTCACCAAGGACGTCCACGAGGGTGTGCTCGCGGTCCCGGTCGGCGCGCTGCTCGCGCTCGCCGAAGGTGGTTACGCCGTCGAGGTCGACGAGAACGGTCAACGCCGGTTGGTGGGTGTCCGAACAGGACTGTTCAGTGGTGGCAAGGTCGAGGTCACCGGAGCCGGCCTGACCGCGGGCATGCGGGTGGTGACGACGTCGTGACGCCCGTGCTGCGCGTCCACGAGGTCACGCGCTCCTACCCCGGCGGGGTCGCCGCGCTCGACGGCGTCTCGCTTTCGTTGGAGGACGGCGAAATGGTGGCGATCGTCGGGCCGTCGGGGTCCGGCAAGTCGACCCTGCTGCACCTGATGGGCACGCTCGACCGGCCGTCGTCGGGCCGCGTCGAGCTGCACGGCCACGACGTCGCCGCGCTGCCGGACCGCAAGGTCTCCGCGCTGCGCTCGCGCTGGATCGGGTTCGTGTTCCAGCAGTTCTTCCTCGACGAGGGGATGAGTGCGGTGGACAACGTGTGCACCGGGCTGCTGTACGCCGGGGTGCCGCGGCGGCGGCGTCGCGAGCGGGCCCTGGCCGCGCTCGACCGCGTCAAGCTGGGACACCGGGCGTGGCACCGGCCCGGTGAGCTGTCCGGCGGGGAACGCCAGCGCGTCGCGATCGCGCGGGCGGTCGTCAACGAGCCGTCGATCCTGCTGGCCGACGAGCCGACCGGCAACCTCGACACCGGCACCGGCGCGTCCGTGCTTTCGCTGCTCGGCGAGCTGTCCGCGGACGGCACCACGATCGTCGTGATCACCCACGACCGGGAGATCGCCGCGGGCATGCCACGCCGGATCGAGCTGCTCGACGGCCGGCTGCGGCTGGACACCGGTCTGGTGGGTGCGCGATGACCTTGGTGACGTTGCCGGAACCGGCCCGGCTCAAGCCGCCGGACGTCGTCGCGCTCGGCGCCCACGGCATGCGCACGCGGCCGGTGCGTGCGGTGCTTTCCGCGCTGGGCATCGCGATCGGCGTCGCGGCGATGGTCGCGGTGCTGGCGATCCCGGCGTCCGGCGCGCAGGCCCTGCACGACCGGCTGGCCGCGCTCGGCACGAACCTGCTCACCGCCGGGCCGGGGCAGACGCTGTTCGGCGACGACGCGACCCTGCCCGACGACGCGGTCCCGATGGCCAAGCGGATCGGGCCGGTCGAGGCGGCCAGCGGTACCGGGAACACGTCGGCGAGCGTGCGGCGCAGCGACAAGATCGCGCCGGACGAGACGTCCGGGCTCGCCGTGTTCGCCGCCCGGCCGGACCTGCTGGGCGTGCTCGGCGGGAGGGTGCGGGTCGGTGCCTTTCTCGCGTCGGCGAACCAGGACTACCCGGTGACGGTGCTCGGTGCGCAGGCCGCGGCCCGGCTCGGGATCGACCACATCGACCCGGCGCGGCCGCCGCAGGTGCTGATCGGGACGCAGTGGTTCACGGTGGTCGGCATTCTGGCGCCGATGCCGCTGGCGCCGGAAATCGAGCGGTCGGTACTGGTCGGCTGGGACGTCGCGAAGCGGCTCCTCGGGTTCGACGGCCATCCGTCCACTGTGTACGTCCGGGCGAAGGAGTCCAAGGTGGACGGTGTCCGGTCAGTGCTGGGCGCGACGCTGAACCCCCAGGCGCCGAACGAGGTCGAGGTCCGCCGCCCGTCGGACGCGCTGGCCGCACAGAAGCTGACGGACACGACGTACAGCGCGCTGTTCTTGGGACTGGGCGGCGTCGCACTGTTGGTCGGCGGGGTCGGGGTGGCCAACACGATGGTGATTTCAGTGTTGGAACGCCGGCGCGAGATCGGCCTGCGCCGCGCGCTCGGGGCGACGAAACGCCAGATCCGCGGCCAGTTCCTGGCCGAGTCGGTGCTGCTGTCGGGCCTCGGCGGGCTGGCGGGGGTGCTGGCCGGGGTCCTGGTGACGGCGGGCTACGCGCTCAGCCAGGGGTGGCCGGCGGTGCTGCCGTGGGCGACGCTGGCCGGCGGAGTCGGAGTGGCGGCCCTGGTGGGGGCGATCGCGGGGGCTTACCCGGCGGTGCGGGCGGCCCGGCTGGCACCGACGCAGGCGCTGGCCTGACGCGCTCCGGCTTTGGTGTCAGGTCCGTGAAGGCCACCTTGAGGAACTCTATGTTCCTCAAGGTGGCCTTCACGGCTTTCGCGCGTCCCGGCGCCTGCACCGCGGGTGCTACCTCCGAGCGTGCTGTCCGGGCGGTTGAATGGGCGGCGAACCCGGCGGATGGTGACCCGGGACGCGGCGGAGTATTTCGGGCGCGGGCCACGGCCGGCCCGATCACGCCGGGCGAGATGGCCGACGTCGAATCGGCGGTCGGCGGAGGCGAACACCAGGTCAGTGGGGTTGCCGGTGCGCAGCTGTTGCTGAGCGCCGGGTAATCTCGGCCGGTCGAACACCGGCGAGTGGGGGTAAGGCGTGTCGGGGTGGTCCGGGCGGAAGCTCGTGGCGGGGCTCGCCGTGCTCGAAGTCGCCGCCGTTGTGCTCGTCCTCCTTCTCAAGCGGTTCGACGGCCTGGACCTCGAGGTCTACCTCGGCGGGGCCAAGGCGCTGGCCGAGCACGGCTCGCCGTACGACGCCTGGGTGCCGACCACCCACCAGATCCTGCTGCCGTTCACCTACACGCCGTTCGCCGCGGCCGCGTTCTGGCCCGGCACGCTGCTGCCCTTCGCCGTGACGATGAAGCTGCTCAGCATCGCCTCGATCGTCGCGACCGGCGTCGTCGCCTACCTCTACGTCGCGACGCTCAACGGCTCGCTCACCGATCCCACGAAGGTCACCGGCCGGACCGCGGCGGTCCTCGTCGCCATCGGCGCGCAGCTCGCCGGGGCCCTGCTCGAGCCCGTGCGCTCGACGCTCGGCTTCGGCCAGATCAACGCACTGCTCATGGTCCTGGTCGTGCTCGACGTCCTGCTCCCCGGTGACCGCGCGCGGACCAAGGGCCTGCTCATCGGCGTCGCCGCGGCGATCAAGCTGACGCCGGCCGTCTTCGTCGTCTACTTCCTGGTCCGCCGCGACTTCAAGTCGGCCGCACGGGTGGTCGCCGGGTTCGTCGCGGCCGGGGCGCTGCTGTGGCTGGTCCGGCCGTCGGCGTCCTTCACGTACTGGACGAAGCTCGTCTTCGACGCGGGCCGCATCGGCGGCGTCGACTACGTCGGCAACCAGTCGCTGAAGGGCCTGGTGACGCGGCTCGGCCTGCCGGAGACCGCAGGGAACGTCGTCTGGTTGCTGGCCGCGCTCGCCGTGATGGCCCTGGTCGCGGTGGTGATCGTGCGGGCGGGCGAGCCGGTGCTCGCGCTGACCGCGTGCGCGCTCGGCGGGCTGCTGGTGTCGCCGATTTCGTGGACCCACCACTGGACCTGGTGCGTGCCGGTCCTGGTCCTGGCCGGCTACTACGGCGCCCGCGCGTGGCGGACCGACCGGGTCGTGACGTGGTGGTCGGGCGCGGTCGTCGTGGCCGGGCTCGCGCTGTTCATCTGGGGCCCGATGTGGTTCGCGCCGCGCCCGGCGCCGTCGGCCGGCTGGTGGCTGGCGACGGAGTCCTACGAGCTCTTCGGCCTCGCGCTGCTGGTCCTGGCCGCCTTCGCCGCGCGGCGCCTGGGCAAAGCGAAGGCCGCGCCGAGGGAGTCCCTCGACGCGGCCCTCACGGACGTCTAGGTCAGCGTTCGATCAGCTGAGGCGTTCGACGACGTACTCGATGCTCTGCGTGAGCTTCGTGATGTCGTCCGGGTCGATGGCCGGGAACAGGCCGACGCGCAGCTGGTTGCGGCCCAGCTTGCGGTACGGCTCGGTGTCGACGATCCCGTTGGCGCGCAGCACCTTCGCCACCGCGGCGGCGTCGACCTCGTCGGCGAAGTCCACCGTGCCGACGACCTGCGAGCGCAGGTCCGGGTCCTTCACGAACGGCGTGGTGTAGCTCGTCTTCTCGGCCCACTCGTACAGCCGCGAGGACGAGTCCTTCGTGCGCGCGGTCGTCCACCCGAGGCCGCCCTGGCCGTTCATCCACTCGATCTGCTCGGCGAGCAGGAACAGCGTGGCCACGGCGGGGGTGTTGTACGTCTGGTCCTTGCGGGAGTTGTCCAGCGCGGTGGTCAGCGACAGGAACTCCGGGATCCAGCGGTCGCCGCCGCCGATCTCGCCGATGCGCTCGACCGCGGCCGGCGAGGCCAGCGCGATCCACAGGCCGCCGTCCGCGGCGAACGACTTCTGCGGCGCGAAGTAGTAGACGTCGAAGTCCTCGGCCTTGACCGGGAGGCCGCCGGCGCCGGAGGTGGCGTCGATCGCGACGAGCGCGCCGTCGGAGCCTTCGGGGCGCCGGACCGGCACCGCGACACCGGTGGACGTCTCGTTGTGCGCCCAGCCGACCAGGTCCGCGCCGGCTTCGTAGGCGATCTCGGGCGCGCTGCCCGCGTCGGCCTTGACGACGATCGGGTCGGCCAGGAACGGCGCGCCCTTCGTGACGGAGGCGAACTTCGAGGAGAACTCGCCGTAGGTGAAGTGCTGCGAGCGCTCGCGGACCAGGCCGAACGCGGCCGCGTCCCAGAACGCCGTGGTGCCGCCGTTGCCGAGGATCACCTCGTAGCCCTCGGGCAGGGAGAACAGCTCGGACAGCCCGGCCCGGACGCGCCCGACGAGGGACTTGACCGGCTTCTGCCGGTGCGACGTGCCGAGGTAGGTGGAGCCGGACTCCGCCAGGGCGCTCAGCTGCTCGGCGCGGACCTTCGACGGTCCGCAGCCGAAGCGGCCGTCGGCCGGCTTGAGGTCTGCGGGGATGGTCAACTCAGCGTCGGTCATGTCGCCAGTCTCTCAGGTCGGGATGCGGCTGGTGAAGGCGGTTCTCAGGTGTCCGGTATGTGGAACAACGGCTGTTCCGGGCACCGGGACGCCCGCACCCGACTGTAGGCGGCTGGTCCGACCGGCGGCTTCTCGTGGCACGCCGTGGGGGTAAAAACACGGTTCCCGGACGCCGTCGCGGCTGGTTGGCTCACCCGTGGAGTGGGCTCCGGCCGGGCGCCCCGCTCACCCACCCTGGGGGTGTGAGCGGGGCCCGGCAGGTCAGCGCCAGCCCTCGACGCCACCCGGCACCGGCGCGGCCGGGTCGTACGGGGTGCGCGTGAAGACGAACGTCGCGAGGTCGAGGTGCGTGGCGACGCCGTCGGAGTCGCGGCCCACTTCGAGCGTCTCCCCGGCGTAGTAGCCGTCGAGGCCGACGTAGGTGTCCCGGCCGGTGGCGCGGAAGCGCGAGCTGCGCCCGGCACCTTCGGCCGGGGACAGCAGGAGCAGCCCGTCACCCTGGACGCGCAGGTGGTACGGCGTCGGGCCCCAGTGCCAGAGCCCGGTGAGGGCGAGCAGCGCGGGGTCGACGGCCGAGGGCTGCCACTCGGCGGGCAGGCGCGGCTCCCGCTCGTCGGTCATCGTGATCAGGTCCAGGCAGAGCTGGGTGATGCCGACGCCGGACGTCGAGTTCGTGAGCACGAGCGCGCCGGTCTGCGCGACCGGGTCCACCAGGGTGACGGCGAGGAAGCCGGGCATCGAGCCGGTGTGCCCGGCCAGCCGCCGGCCCTGGTAGCGCACGAGCATCAGGCCGAGGCCGAAGCCGGTCGTCCAGACGTCGGTGTCGTCGACGGTGACCATGGTCCGCATCTGCTCGATGGTCTCCGGCGCGAGCACGCCGCCGTCGTGGCCGCCGAGGAACGCCGTCCAGCGGGCGAGGTCGGTGGCGGTGGACCACAGCTGCCCGGCCGGGGCCATCGCGCCGGCGTCGGGGCTCGGCTCCGGCAGGAGGACGTCGGCGAAGGGGTGCACGGCGAAGCCGTCGGCGTGCGCGCCGACCGGGTGCGGGGTGGTGCGGGTCATCCCGAGCGGGCCGAGGACCTCTTCGTCGAGCACGGAGAGCCAGCCCTTGCCGCGGTGGCGGGAGATGAGCTCGCCGAGCACGCCGTAGCCGACGTTCGAGTAGTGGAACCTCGCGCCCGGCCGGTGCTTGGTCGCGCCCTCGGCGAGGCTCCCGGCGAGCGCGTCCCAGTCGGCGCCGGGGGTGCGCTCCCACCACTGGCCGGGCGACTCGGAGGTCAGGCCGGAGGTGTGCGACAGCAGCTGGGCGACGGTGGCGGCGCCGAAGGGCGTGCCGGGGACGTGCTTTTCGAGCGGGTCGTTGAGGTCGAGCAGGCCTTCGTCGCGCAGCCGCATGACGGCGGTGGCGACGAGGGTCTTGGTGATCGAGCCCAGCCGGTACTGGGTGTCGGTGCCGGGTGGCCGGTCGCCGACGCGCCCGCGGCTCCCGGACCAGACGATCTCGCCGTCCCGCACGACGGCGGCGACGAGCGAGGGAGCGCGGCAGGCCGCCTGCTCGTGGGCGATCCGGCGGAGCAGGGCGTGTTCGGTCGACTCAAGCATGAAGGCATTCTGCCGCGCTCCGGCCGGCGAAGCAGGTCCCGGGCCTTCAGCCCAGCAGGTTGCGGGACATCGCCGTCGTCACCGCGGCCGTCCGGTCCGACACACCGAGCTTGCCGAACACCCGCAGCAGGTGCGTCTTCACCGTCGCCTCGCTGATGTGCAGCGACCGGCCGATGTCGGCGTTCGTGCCGCCCTTCGCCACCAGCCGGAGCACCTCCACCTCGCGCGCGGACAACGACTGCGGCTCCGGGTTGCGCACCCGGTTGACCAGCTTCCCGGCCACCGACGGTGCCAGCACCGTCTCGCCGCGCGACGCCGCGCGGATCGCGTTCGCCAGCTCCGTGCGCGACGCGTCCTTCAGCAGGTAGCCCGACGCTCCCGCCTCGACCGCGCGCAGGATGTCGGCGTCCGTTTCGAACGTCGTCAGTACGACGATCCGCCGTCCGGGCTGCTCGCGCAGGATGCGTTTCGTCGCGCCGACGCCGTCCAGCCCGGGCATCCGCAGGTCCATCAGCACGACGTCCGGCTGTGCCACGCGGTCGAGCGCGACGGCTTCTTCGCCGGAACCCGCCTCGCCGACCACCGTCAGGTCGGGTTCGGCTTCCAGCATGCCCCGGAGGCCTTCGCGGACGACGGGGTGGTCGTCGACGAGCATGATGCGGATCAAGCCGGCACCTCCAGGGTGAGTTCGGTGCCGCGCGGGCCACTCCGGACGCTCAGTGTCCCACCCACCTGCTCGGCCCGGGACCGCATGCCGCGCAGCCCGAAACCGTTGACGCCGTCCGGGTCGAAGCCGACGCCGTCGTCCCGGACGGACAGCCGCACCGCATCGTCCACAACGGACAGCCGGACCGACACCGACGACGCCGCCGCGTGGCGCCGGACGTTGTTCAGCGCCTCCTGCGCGCCCCGCAGCAGGACCACCTCGCCCGCCATGCCGATCGCCGGGAGTGCATCGTCCACTTCGTACTCGACCGGCACGCCTGTCTCGTCGGCGAGCCGGTCGGCCTGGCGGCGGACGGCGTCCACCAGGGATCCCACCGCGAGGTCGGCCGGCGCCAGTGCGGCGACCATCGTGCGGGCCTCGGCGAGGTTCTCCCGCGCGGTGCGGGCGGCCAGTTCGACGTGCCGCCGCGCCGCCGCCGGGTCGGTGTCCAGTTCGGACTCGATGGCCTCGGCGAGCGTGACGATGCTGGTGAAGCCCTGGGCCAGCGTGTCGTGGATTTCGCGCGCGAGACGTTCCCGCTCGGCCGCCGTGCCCGCCTCGCGGGAGAGCCGGGCGACCTCGGCCTGGCTCTCCTCGAGCCGGTCGATGAGGTCCGCCCGCGCCCGGCTCTCCTCGATGACGTGCAGGATGAACTTGCCGGACAAGATCCCGAACACGACGAGGATCGCGGTCATCGGCAGCAGGATGTGCAACGCCGGGCCCCGCAGCCCGTCCGCGGCGATCGCCGAGAGCGGGCTGAGCAGGATCACCAGCGTCGTGAGCACCGCGGCCGGCCGGAACTCGAGCGTCGAGAACAGCAGCGGGCACACCATGAACAGGATGAAGCTGGCCGTCGTGTTGGCGAACATCGCCACCGCGACCAGCGCCACGACCACCAGGGCCAGCGTCCAGCGCTGCGGGAGGTGCCCGTCGTCGCGCACCACCCGCCGCCCCCACAGCAGGTAGGTCAGGGCCAGGGCCGTCAGCGCGCCGACGGCGGTCACCGTCCGGACCGGATCGGTCTCGTCCAGCAGCACCAGCGTCGTAGTGGCCAGGTAAGCGACCGCGAAGAGGATCTCCCAGAGCCAGTTGAACCGGTCCCAGGCGTCCTTCACTTCGTGTCGGTCCACCGGAAGCTCAGCCGCGCCAGCACCGCGCCCACCACGCACCAGATCCCCAGCACCAGTGCCACCCGCGGGAGTTCCCATGACCCAGCCATCTCCATTCCGACCGCGCCGTCCGGCAGGAACACCGACCGGAAGCCCTGGCAGATCCACTTCAGCGGGAAGAACGACGCGATGTCAACCATGATCTTCGGCAGGTTCGTGATCGGCGTGACGAACACGCCGGAGATGAACTGCAGCACCAGGTACAGCATCTGCACGACGGCGACCGCGCCGGTGGTGGACTTCGCGAGCGAGCTGAGCGCGATCCCGAGCAGCGTGCACGAAACGATCCCCAGCACGAACACCCAGAGCAGCGTCAGCCACTTCTCCGGTTCGGTGGGTAGCTTCAGCCCGAAGAGCAGCACGGCGACCGCGGACATCAGCACGGTCTGCGCCAGGCTGGACACCGCGACCAGCACCATCTTGCCGATGAAGTAGGACGACGACGGCATCGGCGTGCCGCGAAGGCGTTTGAGCGCCCCGGTTTCCCGGTCGGCCGAGACGCCGGTCGCGATGCTGTTGAACGACGTCGAAACGATGCCCGAGCCGATCATCCCGGCCGCCAGCAGCTGCCCGGACGTGACGCCGGCCAGCGCGGTCGGACCGTCCAGGATGGACCCGAGCAGGATCATCAGGACGGCGGGCAGGGAAAAGGTGAAGACCACCTGTTCCTTGTGCCGGAAGAACTGCCGCAGTTCGGTGCCGCCGCGGGCGAGGCCTAGCGACAGCGGGCCCGGAAGAGCGAGCGTGGTCATGCCTTGTCTCCGATCAGGTCCAGGTAGATGTCCTCCAGGCTCGGCCTGGTCACGGTCAGTCCGGCGAGCTCCCTACCTCCAGCAGAGAGCTCGTTGACGAGCTTGGTCGGGTACGCGGTGCGCTCGACGTGCTCACCGCGTTCGTCGGTCCACCGCACGGTGGCCTCGGCGGCGGCGCGGCCACCCAGGTTCTGCGGGGTGTCCTGCGCGACGATCTCGCCGCGCGCGATCACCGCGACGCGGTCGGCGAGCGCTTCGGCCTCGTCGAGGTAGTGGGTGGTGAGGAGGATGGTGGTGCCTTCGGCGGCGAGCTCGCTGATCAGCGTCCAGAAGTGCCGCCGCGCTTCGGGGTCGAAGCCGGTGGTCGGCTCGTCGAGGAAGAGCAGCTCGGGCCGCCCGATGACGCCGAGCGCGACGTCGACGCGGCGCCGCTGTCCGCCGGAGAGCGACTTGACCCGCGCTTTGGCCTTCTCGGTGAGCCCGACCTTCTCGATGACCTCGTCGGGGTCGCGCGGGTCGGGGTAGTACTTGGCGAAGTGCCGCACGGTCTCGGCGACGGTCAGCTCGGCGGCGTCGTTGGCGGTCTGGAGGACGATCCCGATCCGCGACCGCCAGGCGCGTCCGGCCTTGCCGGGGTCCTCGCCGAGGACGGTGACCTCGCCGGCGGTCCGCTGCCGGTGCCCTTCGAGGATCTCGACGGTCGTGGTCTTGCCGGCGCCGTTCGGGCCGAGCAGGGAGAAGACCTCACCCCGCGCGATGTCCAGGTCGAGCCCGGCCACCGCGAGGTGACCGGGGTACTGCTTGCGCAGGCCGCGCACGCTCACTGCTGTGGTCATGGCTCAAGCTTGGTCGCTCGGAGCGGGCGACGGGAGCTTCGCTCAGCTGAATCCGGCTGTCCACCGATCGGTGGACAGAGTCGTCAGCCGGGGCGCGGCTTGGTTTCCCGTGGAACCACGGAAACGCTGTCATACAAGCGAAAAGTCGCCGGATGCATGAACGCCGGCCGGCCGCCAGCCGCCGCGCGAGTGAACGACACTGTTGACAAGTTGTCTAACATGACAGAATGTCTCACAAGTGGGTGACCGCCAGCGACGGTGTCCGCCTCTCGGTCCACATCGACGGCCGGGAAGACGGGCCCACGGTCGTGCTCGTGCACGGCTACCCGGACAACAGCTCGATGTGGGGTGGGGTAGCCGCCGAGCTGAGCGCGAAACACCGCGTCGTCACCTACGACGTCCGCGGGGCCGGACAGTCGGACAAGCCGCCGGGACGCGCGTCCTACCGGCTGGACCAGCTGGCCGACGACCTCCGGGCGGTCGTCGACTCCGTCCAGCCCCAGGGCCGGGTTCACCTCGTCGCCCACGACTGGGGCTCGATCCAGACCTGGCACGCGGTCACCGGTGACGGCCTGCGCGGCCGGATCGCCTCCTACACGTCGATCTCCGGGCCGAGCCTCGACCACGCCGGCGCGTGGTTCCGCGCGCAGCTCACCCGCCCGTCGCCGAAGCGCCTCAAGAACGCGCTGAGCCAGTTCCTCCACTCGTGGTACATCCTCGCGTTCCAGGTCCCGCTGATTCCGAACTTGCTCTGGCGCACCGGTCTGCTGGGCGCGCAGATCCAGCGCATGGAGCCGGACGCCGCGAAGGCGGACAAGAGCGACGGCATCCACGGCCTCGAGCTCTACCGCGCCAACATGTTCACCCGGCTGTCCCGGCCCGCGCCGCGCGCCGCCGACGTCCCGGTGCAGGTCCTGGCCCCCACCGGCGACGCCTACGTCACCACGCCGCTGCAGACCGAGATCGCGCGCTGGGTCCCCGACCTGCGGATCCGCCCGATCGTCGGGACGCACTGGGTGACCCGCGCGAAGCCGAAGGTGGTCGCGGGGGCCGCCGCCGAGCTGATCGAGTACGTCGAAACCGGCACCGAGAGCCGGGCGCTGAAGAAATCGCGGGTGGGGACGAAGAGGTTCGAGCACAAGCTCGTCGTCATCACCGGCGCCGGCAGCGGGATCGGCCGGGCCACCGCACTCGCCTTCGCCGCCGAAGGGGCCGACGTCGTCATCACCGACATCGATCCGGCGGCCGCCGCGGAAACCTTGAAGCTCCTGGAAGACCACGGGGTTGCGAAGTACACAGTGGACTCGTCGGACGGCGAGGCCGTACACCGCTTCGCTCGCGATGTGCGCGAGCACCACGGCGTACCGGACATCGTGGTCAACAACGCCGGCATCGGCCTGTCCGGCCCGTTCCTCGACACGTCCGTCGAAGACTGGGAACGCGTCATCGACGTCAACCTCTGGGGCGTGATCCACGGCTGCCGCGCCTTCGCGCCGATGCTCGCCGAACGCGCCGAAGGCGGCCAGATCGTCAACCTCGCGTCGGCCGCCGCCTACCTGCCGTCGAAGATCCTCACCGCCTACGCGACGACGAAGTCCGCCGTGCTGACGTTGAGCGTCTGCCTGCGGGCCGAGCTGGCCGAGCACCACATCGGCGTCACGGCGGTGTGCCCGGGCATCGTCAAGACCAACATCACCAACACGACCCGGTTCGTCGGAGTGTCCGAAGAGGAGCAACGACGGCGTCGGGCGCAAAGCTCGAAGCTCTACGCGCGACGCGGGTTCGGCCCGGAAGGCGTCGCGAAGGACATCCTGCGAGCCGTGGAGAAGGACACCGCCATCGCGCCGTCCACACCGGAGGCCAAGGCCGCGCTGGTCCTTTCGCGACTGACGCCCGGGCTGCTGCGCAAAGCGGCGAAGCTGGATCTGACGCCGTGAGCCGCCCGCGGCGGATGTCGCCGCAGGCCCGCCGGGACGACCTGATCCGCGCCGCGCTCGACCTGTTCGGCTCGCGGGCGCCGGAGCTGGTCACCGTGGACGACATCGTCTCGCGCGCCGAGGTGTCGCGGCCGTTGTTCTACCGGTACTTCTCCAGCCTGCGCGAGCTGCAGGTAGAGGCGCTGCGCACCGTCACCGACGGGCTCATCGACGGCCTGGCCGGCCTCGAAGAGGGACCGCCGGAGACCAGGCTGCGCGCGGCCGTCCGCGGCCTGATCGACGTCGCCGACCACTACCGCGCGGGTTACATCGCGTTGCTGCGCAGCGGTTCGGTGATCGCGACGTCCGAAACGGACGCGGCGATCGACGAGGTCCGCAACCGCGCGGTGGCCCTGATCCTGGACGCCCTCGGCGTCACGGACCCCTTGCCCTTGCTCTCCCTCACGCTGCGCTGCTGGACTGCGGTGGTGGAGGGGGCACTGCTGAGCTGGCTGCAGGAGCGCAGCGTCGCGCGTGACGACCTGGACAGCTGGCTGGTCGACCAGCTCACCGCCATGCTCGAGGCCACCGCGAAGCACGAACCGGCCGGTCCGTGAAGGCACCGGCCGGCTCGTAGCGGGTCAGTGCTTGGTGACCAGTTCCCAGCCCTCGACGTCTTCCGGGGTGCGGGGCGCCGGGCCGACGTACTTGGCCGACGGCCGCACCAGGCGTCCGGTGCGCTTCTGCTCGAGGATGTGCGCGGCCCAGCCGGCGGTGCGCGCCGAGCTGAACATCGACGGCATCATGTGCGGGGGGACCTGCGCGAAGTCCAGGATGACCGCGGCCCAGAACTCGACGTTCGTCTCGATCGGGTGGTCCGGGCGCCGCTCGCGCAGCTCCTTCAGCGCCGCCTGCTCCAGCGCGGCGGCCGCCTCGTAGCGGGTCGAGCCGAGCTCCTGGCAGGTGCGGCGCAGCACGCGCGCCCGGGGGTCTTCGGCCCGGTAGACGCGGTGGCCGAAGCCCATCAGGCGTTCCTTGCGGTCGAGGATGCCCTTGACCAGGCCGGCGGGGTCGCCGGTGCGCTCGACCTCTTCGATCATCGGCAGCACGCGCGCCGGGGCGCCGCCGTGCAGCGGGCCCGACATCGCGCCGATGGCGCCGGACATGGCCGCCGCGACGTCGGCGCCGGTGGACGCGATGACGCGGGCGGTGAAGGTCGACGCGTTGAGGCCGTGCTCGGCGGCCGACACCCAGTAGGCGTCCAGCGCCCGGACGTGCGCCGGGTCGGGCTCGCCGCGCCAACGGATGAGGAACCGCTCGGTGATCGAGTGGGCCTCGTCGACGCGGGTCTGCGGCACGGCGGGCTGGCCGATGCCGCGCGCCGACTGCGCGACGTAGGACAGCGCCATCACCGAGGCGCGGGCCAGTTGCTCGCGGGCCTCTTCGTCGGTGATGTCGAGCAGCGGGCGGTAACCCCAGATCGGCGCGAGCATGGCCAGCGCGGCCTGGACGTCGACCCGGACGTCGCCGGTGTGCACCGGCAGCGGGAACGGCTCGGCGGGCGGGAGGCCGTGGCCGAACCGGCCGTCCACGAGGAGGCCCCATACGTCACCGAAGGTCACCTTCCCGGCGAGGTCCTCGATGTCGACGCCGCGGTAGCGCAGCGCACCGCCGTCCCGGTCGGGCTCGGCGATCTCGGTGTGGAAGGCGACGACGCCCTCCAGACCCGGTCGGAAGCCGTCGTCGGGTTCGCCGGACGGCTGTGGCTTGCTGATCGTGGAGGTAGTCACTGTTTCGCGGAACCTTTCGGTGCGCTTTTTTCCCCGTCTTGGTGGTGGTGCTCGCGGACGGAATAGCGCACGGAAAGCGCGCACCATCGCACGGATGGATAGACCTTGCTCCCTCGATCGCCGGGGGGCAATCGAAAGAAGCGGTGGTTTCGGTCACGATTACGAGAACGATTCAGTCACCGAGGCCGTACAACAGGAGAATTTCCGCCACGCAGTGTGACGAAGGCCAGGTTAAAGGTATGTTTCCGAACCAGGCGATGCGGTGGTCCGGGTGATAGACCTGAGCGATGCACCTCAGCCCGCAGGAGCGCGACAAGCTGCTCGTCCACGTGGCGGCCGACGTCGCGCGGAAGCGGCTGGACCGCGGCGTCCGGCTGAACTACCCGGAAGCGGTCGCGCTGATCACCGACCACGTCCTCGAAGGAGCCCGCGACGGGCGCACGGTCAGTGAGCTCGTCGCGAGCGGCCGGAGCGTGCTCTCCCGTGCGCAGGTGCTCGACGGCGTCCCCGAAATGGTGGACTCCGTGCAGGTCGAAGCCACGTTCCCGGACGGCACCAAGCTCGTCACCGTGCATGACCCGATCGTCTGAGGAGGGCCGGATGCACCCAGGTGAGATCATCCCCGGTGACGAACCGGTCGAGCTGAACCCCGGCCGCCCGCGGGTCCGGCTGCTCGTGCGCAACCTCGGCGACCGGCCGGTGCAGGTCGGCTCGCACTACCACTTCGCCGCGGTGAACCCCGGCCTCGAATTCGACCGCGACGCCGCCCGCGGCCACCGGCTCGACGTCCCGGCCGGCACGTCGGTGCGGTTCGAACCCGGCGTCGAACGCGAAGTCGATCTCGTGCCGCTCGCCGGTGCGCGCCGCGTCCCCGGGCTGCGATCCGAATTCTCGGGATCCTTCGAGGTACTCCCTCCCGCCGAGAAGGCATAGGAGCAGTCTGAAATGCCGCAGATCGACCGCGAGCGCTACGCCGAACTGTTCGGCCCGACCACCGGCGACCGCATCCGGCTCGCCGACACCGACCTGCTGATCGAGGTCACCGAAGACCGCTCGATGGGGCCCGGCGGCTCGGGCGACGAAGTGCTCTTCGGCGGCGGCAAGGTCATCCGCGAATCGATGGGCCAGGGGATGGCGACCCGCGCCGAGGGCGCGCCCGACCTGGTCATCACCGGCGCCGTCATCCTCGACCACTGGGGCGTCGTCAAGGCCGACGTCGGCGTGCGCGACGGCCGGATCGTGGGCATCGGCAAGGCGGGCAACCCGGACACGATGGACGGCGTCGACCCGGCCCTGGTCATCGGGCCGTCGACGGAAGTCCTGGCCGGCAACGGCAAGATCCTCACCGCCGGCGGCATCGACTGCCACGTCCACTTCATCTGCCCGCAGCTCGTCGACACGGCGCTGGCCGCGGGACTGACCACTTTGGTCGGCGGCGGCACCGGGCCCAACGAGGGCACGAAGGCGACCACCGTCACGCCCGGCGCGTGGAACCTCGGGCGGATGCTGTCCGCCATGGACGGTTACCCCGTCAACGTCCTGTTGCTGGGCAAGGGGAACACCGTCCGGCACGAGGCGCTGCGCGAGCAGCTCGCCGCCGGCGCCGGCGGCTTCAAGCTGCACGAGGACTGGGGCACGACACCCGCGGCGATCGACGCCTGCCTGACCGTGGCCGACGAGTCCGGCGTCCAGGTCGCGATCCACACGGACACGCTGAACGAAGCGGGCTTCCTGGAGTCCACTGTGGACGCCATTGGTGGCCGCTCGATCAACGCCTACCACACCGAAGGCGCCGGCGGCGGGCACGCGCCGGACATCATCGAGGTCGTCTCGCTGCCGAACATCCTGCCGTCGTCGACCAACCCGACCCGGCCGCACACGGCGAACACCCTCGACGAGCACCTCGACATGCTGGTCGTCTGCCACCACCTCAACCCGTCGGTGCCCGAGGACCTCGCGTTCGCGGAGAGCCGGATCCGGCCGTCGACGATCGCCGCCGAGGACGTGCTGCACGACCTGGGCGCCATTTCGATGATGAGCTCGGACTCGCAGGCGATGGGCCGCATCGGCGAGGTGATCATCCGGACGTGGCAGACCGCGCACGTGATGAAACGCCGTCGCGGTGCCCTGCCCGGCGACGGCGCGGCCGACAACCTGCGCGCGCGTCGCTACGTCGCCAAGTACACGATCAACCCGGCCATCGCGCACGGCATGGAGACCGAGATCGGCTCGGTCGAGGTGGGGAAGCTCGCCGACCTGGTGCTGTGGGAGCCGAAGTTCTTCGGCGTCCGGCCGCACGTGGTCCTCAAGGGCGGCTTCCCGGCGTGGGCGGCGATGGGCGACGCGAACGCGTCCATCCCGACGCCGCAGCCGGTCATGGCGCGCCCGATGTTCGGGGCGAACATCGGTGCCGCGCTGAGCCTGCACTTCGTCGCACCGTCCGCTTTGGACAGCGGCTTGCGGGAGACGTTCGGCATCACGCGTCCGCTCGTCGCCGTGTCGAACACGCGCGCGCGAACCAAAGCGGACATGGTGCTCAACGATGCCACACCGGACGTCCGCGTCGAGCCGGACAGCTTCGCGGTGCACGTCGACGGCGAGCTGATCGAGCCGCAGCCGGTGACGGAGTTGCCGATGGCCCAACGGTACTTCCTGTTCTGATGGACCTCTCGGCGTTGATCCTCGCGGACTCCCGCTTCCCCGGTGGCGGGCACGTCCACAGTGGCGGGCTGGAGGAGGTCGTCTCCCGTCGGTTGGTGACTTCGGTCCGCGATCTTCCGGGATTCCTCTCCGGACGGTTGCGGACGGCGGGTTTCCTGGCCGCGGTCTTCGCTTCCGCGTCGGCACATGCGGCTTCGCGTTCCGTCGCGAGTGGACACTGGTCGCGGTTGGACGCCGAGCTTGACGCACGGACGCCGTCGCTCGCGCAACGAGAGGCCTCCCGCGCGCAGGGGCGGGGCACCGCTCGGGCTGGGAAGATCGCTTGGCCGTCTCCCGTCTTGGACAGGCTGCTGGCCGAGACTCCGCGGCCGCACCACCCCGTGATGCTGGGCGCGCTGGTCGGGGTTGCGGGCGGTTCGCCGTACGACGCCGCGATGGCCGTGGCCTACCTGGCGGTGAGCGGGCCGGCGAGCGCGGTGGTGCGGCTCCTGGGTCTGGATCCCTTCGCTGTCAACGCCGTCGTGGCCCGGTTGGATCTCGCTTCGGTTTGTTCGGAGGCGGCGGCCGTGGCGGGGGACGACCCGGCGTCGCTGCCTTCGCCGGGGTCGCCCGCGTTGGATCTGTTCGCCGAGGCGCACGCCCGGCACCACCAGGAAGAGGTGCGTCTCTTTGCCAGCTGAAGGTCATGGACACGGTCACTTTCACGAGGTCAACTTCGACCCGGCGGCCGCCGAACCCGACCACTACGACGCGGCGCCGACGGCCGGACGCGCGTACCGCATCGGCATCGGCGGTCCGGTCGGCTCGGGCAAGACGGCGCTGACCGCGGCCCTGTGCCGCGCCCTGGGCGACGAGGTCGAACTGGCCGTCGTCACGAACGACATCTACACGACCGAGGACGCGGACTTCCTGCGGCGGGCCGGAGTCCTGGACCCGGCCCGGATCGAGGCGGTGCAGACGGGCGCGTGCCCGCACACCGCGATCCGCGACGACATCACCGCGAACCTGGACGCGGTCGAGCGCCTGGAAGAGAAGTTCCCGGGCCTGGACCTGGTGATCATCGAAAGCGGCGGCGACAACCTGACGGCGGTGTTCAGCCGCGGGCTGGCCGACAGCCAGATCTTCGTGGTGGACGTGGCGGGCGGCGACAAGGTGCCGCGCAAGGGCGGCCCCGGCGTCACGACGGCGGACCTGCTGGTGATCAACAAGATCGACCTCGCGCACCTGGTCGGCGCGGACATGGCCGTGATGACGTCGGACGCGCACCGCATGCGGGGTGCGCTGCCGGTCATCACGCAATCCCTTGTGGACACTCCGGACGCACCCGACGTCGCGGCCTGGGTGCGTTCCCTGCTGTGAAGGCCCACGCCCGGCTGACGGCGTGCTTCGACGGCACGCGCACGGTGCTGCGCGAGCTGCGTTCGATGGCGCCGTTGACGTTGTTCCCCCGCCGGGGCCGCGGCTCGACGGCGGTGGTGCACCTGGTCAACTCGGCGACGTCGCCGTTGGGTGGCGACGACTTGCTGCTTTCGATCCACGTCGGTCCGGGCGCTTCTCTGCGGCTTTCCGGGGTGGCGGCCACCCTCGCTCTGCCCGGTCTGCACGGCGAAGGTTCGCTGTCCACGGTTTCGGTGGTCGTCGAGGAGGGTGGCTCGGTGGAGTACCTGCCGGAGCCGACGGTGGTCACTTCCCGCGCTCGGCACACGGCGGTGTTCAGTGCTTCCTTGGCCGCGGACGCTTACCTGCACACGCGGGAGGTGCTGGTGCTGGGGCGGGCCGGGGAGCGTCCGGGGTCGTTGACGACTTCGTCTTCGGTGACCCGGGGGTCCGCGCCGGTGCTGCGTCAGACGTTGTCGATCGGCGATTCCACTTCGGACGGAAGCTTGGCGGTGCTGGCGGGCCGCCGGGTGCTCGCGACGGACCTGGTGGTGGGCGGCCCGGAGCTGCCGGCGGCGTCGGGCGAGTGGTGGTCCCGAAGCCCTCTCGCAGCAGGCGGCATCCTCACGACGTCCTTGGCACCG
The DNA here is from genome assembly GCF_040682155.1 of Amycolatopsis sp. NPDC051371. Lineage (NCBI taxonomy): Bacteria > Bacillati > Actinomycetota > Actinomycetes > Pseudonocardiales > Pseudonocardiaceae > Amycolatopsis > Amycolatopsis sp. NPDC051371. Next base: position 29,049 of record NZ_JBFBAG010000034.1, on the reverse strand, counting down.
GACGCGGTCACGGCCCTGCGCCCGTTCCAAAGTTCGTGAAGGCCACCGCTCGCCGGAGAAGACCCCCTGCGCCTTCTCCGGCGAACGGCCTTTGGTAATCACAATTTTCACAAACTAGTCAGCCGGGTAGGATCTGGCAATCCCTCGGAAGGAGGAGAGAACCGGTGGCTCGCACGTACGGCGGCGTCGCACCCGAGCAGCGCCGCGCCGACCGCCGTCAGCGCCTGCTCACGGCCGGCCTCGAGCTCTTCACCTCCACCGGCTTCCGGCACACGAAGATCACCGAGGTGTGCGCCCGGGCCGGTGTGTCGACGCGCAACTTCTACGAGGAGTTCACCGGCAAGGAGGACGTCCTCCGCACCCTCCACGACCAGATCAACAGCCTCGCGCTCGCCCACGTCACCGCCGAGCTCGACAAGGTCGCCGACGCCGACGCCATGACCCGCATCGCGACGCTGCTGGACGTCTTCATCGCCACGGTCACCGCGGATCCCCGGATGCCGCGCCTCACCTACGTCGAAGCCGTCGGCGTCAGCGCCGAACTGGAGGCGCAGCACCAGGTGTGGGTCGACCGCTGGGCGAACTTCATCGCCGCCGAGGCGAGCCGCGCCGCCGAGCACGGCGTCGCGCCGGTCCGGGACTACCGGCTGACGGCGATCGCGCTGGTCGGCGCGGGCACCGGGCTGCTGCGCGAATGGCAGGCGCACGACCCGCCGCTGCCGGTCGAGGAGGTCGGCGGCGAGCTGCGCGCCATGATGCTGGCGGCCATCATGCGGCCGGAAAAGATCTTGGAAACACCAGGCAACCCGTGGGCCCGCTCCGGCGTGGAAGAGTCGAGCCGGGCGGGGGCACAGGGGGGAACCCGGCGAACGTGAAGGCCCGGTACCTGCGGCGGACGCAGGTACCGGGCCTTCACGGACATTACGCCTGGCGCGGCGTCGGCAGGCCCAGCGGAACCGGGCCCGTCGTCCGGCAGACGTCGTGGCAGCTGTTGTCGAGTGTGCAGCACAGGGAGCAGATCGGGCCGTCCTGCTTCGCGCAGTCGGCGACGTCCGGCAGTTCGTACGGGTCGCCGCAGACCGAGCAGGTGTGCGTCGCCCGCAGGTCGGCGTCGACGTCCGGCCCGGCGACCGTGTTCGGCCGGGCCAGGTAGTACTTCCCGCGGGTGGCGACGGCCAGCGTCGGCACCAGGACGATCGCGATGACCAGCGCGAGCAGCGGACTGAACGCCGCGAGGAACGGCCCGAACGCGCCGAAGTAGGCCACGATCGACACCGCCGACGCGACGACCATCGAGCCGAACCCGACCGGGTTGATCTTGTGCAGGTAGGCCCGCTTGAACTCGATGTAGCGCGGCGAGAGCCCGAGCGGCTTCGCGATCACCAGGTCCGCGCACACCGCGCCGATCCACGCGATCGCGACGTTCGAGTAGAAGCCGAGGATCTTGTTCAGGAAGCCGAAGGCGCCGAACTCCATCAGCGCGAGCGCGATCCCGCAGTTGACCAGCACGTACCAGACGCGCCCGGGGTGCTTGTGGAGCACGCGGGAGAAGAAGTTCGCGAACGACAGTGAGCCGGAGTAGGCGTTCGTCGTGTTGATCTTGATCTGCGAGACGACGACGAACAGCGCGGCGAACGTCAGCGCCACCGGGCCGAGCGCGGGTTTCACCGCTTCGAGGTACGGCGCGATCGGCTCCAGCGCGTGCGTCTTCCCGACGACGCCGAGCGCGAGGAACGCCAGCAGCGCGCCGCCGATCTGCTTCGCGGCCCCGAGGATCACCCAGCCGGGTCCGGCGGCGAGCACCGCGGCCCACCACGACCGCTTGTTCTCCGCCGTCTTCTCGGGCATGAACCGCAGGTAGTCGGCCTGCTCGCCGATCTGCCCGATCAGCGACAGCGCGACGCCCATGCCGAGGCCGAACCCGATCGCGGAGAACCCGGAACCGGCGCCTTCGGTGCCCCCGAAGTGCGCGAACTCGGCGAACTTGCCCGGCTCGCGGACCAGCACGACGACGAACGGCAGCACCAGGCCGATGATCCACAGCGGCTGCGTCCAGGTCTGCATCTTCGCGACCGCGCCCATGCCGTAGAGCGCGAAGGGCAGCACGATCAGCGTCGCCAGCAGGTAGCCGACCGGGAGCGGGATGCCGAGGGCGAGCTGGAAGGCCTGGCCCATGATCGAGCCTTCGAGCGAGAAGAAGATGACGGTGAAGCTCGCGTACACGAGCGACGTCAGCGTCGACCCGAAGTAGCCGAAGCCGGCTCCGCGGGTCAGGAGGTCCATGTCCACTCCGGACTTCGCGCAGGCGGCCGCGATGGGCACGCCGGTCGTGAAGATGACGACGGCCGCGGCCAGGATCGCGAGGACCCCGGACGTGAAGCCGTAGGAGAGGACGATGCTGGCCCCGATCGCGAAGTCGGCGAGGTAGGCGATGCCGCCCAGCGCCGTCGTCGCGACCACGAACGGTGACCATTTCCGGAAGGAATGAGCGGCGAAGCGCAGTGAGTAGTCCTCGCGGTTTTCGTTCGCCGCGAGCGGGGCGTACCGGCGTTTCGGGGGAGCGGTTTCTTCCGCGTTGGACAGGGTCTCGGTCATGCCTGCCTCCGGGTGGTGGGGAACGGGCCGAAGGTAGGCGGTTCCTGTATCGATCCTGGTCCGGCGGGTAACGCGCGAGTTACGGCTTGCTGACTAGCGGTTACGGGAGGATGGCGGGGAATGGGTGTCGGGTGTCACCGTTCAGTGGGTTCCGCCGCAGCTCGGAAGGCCCTAACGTGCCTAAGGCCGAAGTCGACTGATGCCCCGACCGGGCGTGGAGGTTTGGCGATGACGCCGAGGATCGAGCACCAGGTGGAAGACGCTGTGGTACGCCTGCCCGGAATGCGGGTCGCGTACGACGGTGCGGCGTTCGACGAGTCCGCGCTGGCGGCCACGTGGACCGACCAGTTGCAGGGGTGGCTGAACCAGGCTGTCGCCGCCGGGATCGCCGAACCGAACGCGATGGTGCTGGCGACAGCGGACGCCGAAGGCCGGCCGTCGTCCCGCACGGTCCTGTGCAAGGGCCTCGACGACCGCGGCGTGGTGTTCTACACGAACTACACGTCGGAGAAGAGCCACGACCTGACCGCGACGCGCTACGCATCGGTGACGTTCCCCTGGTACGCGCTGCACCGCCAGGTCCACGTCCGCGGCGAGGTCGAGAAGGTCGGCGTCAAGGAGACGGCGGAGTACTGGGCCCAGCGCCCCCGTGGTTCGCAGCTCGGGGCGTGGGCGTCCCCGCAGTCCCGGGTGGTCGACGGCCGCCGCGCGCTGGACAACGCTTTGAACGGCATCGAACGGCGGTTCGCCGACGTCGAGCAGATCCCGGCCCCACCGCACTGGGGTGGCTGGCGGATCCGCCCGGACCTGGTCGAGTTCTGGCAGGGGCGCGAGGACCGCATGCACGACCGGCTGCGGTACGTCCGGAACGACGACGGCTGGAACATCGAGCGCGTGGCGCCGTAAGTTCGCGCTTTGTGCACAGCCCGGCCGTGATGTGGACAGCCACGTCACGGCCGCGGCTTTTCCGGCCTTTTCGTCGGGCCGCCCCGATACGCTGGACAAGGGCACGCCCCCCAGGGAGGGCGGGGGCTGCTTGGCGGGGCGCTGCTCGGCGGGGGCTGCTTGGCGGGGGCTGCTTGGCGCAGCCGCGCGCGGAGCCGGGTGTCGCGAATGAGTCATTGGGGGCGCCGGGTGTCGCGAATGAGTCATTGGGGACGTGTGGCGGGGGTTGGCGACGTCGTGAACGACTCTTTCCTGTCGTCCAGCGTCGTGAACGACCCTTTCATGACGTCTGGTGGCAGGGCTCCGGCAAGTCGTCACGGTTCGGGGTGCCGGCGGTTCGCCAAAGGTCTTGAATGAGTCATTCAGGACCTCCCAAGACCTGAATGACTCATTCAAGACGCCACCGCACCCGCCGACGCCGCCGGAAGACCCGCCGAGCCATATCCGGCCACCGACTTTGCCGGCCCCTGCCAGGGCCGCCCCTGCCAGGGAGAGCGGGGCGTACTCCCTGGCGACGGAAATCACGCGACCCGAGATAGTTAGCCCAGCTAAACTCATCCGTTGTGACTTCTGAGCCCGAGACCTTGCCGCCCCGTCCGGGTGGTGTCCGCAAGCTCCTCGGCCGCATCATCGTCGACACCCGGCCGCTGAAGATCCCCGCCTTCCGGCGGCTCTGGCTGTCCACTGTGGTCACCGCCGTCGGCACCCAGCTGACCGCCGTCGCCGTGCCGAAGCAGGTCTTCGACCTCACCGGGTCCTCCGCCTACGTGGGCCTCACCGGGCTCGTCGCCCTCGTGCCGCTGCTGATCTTCGGGCTCTGGGGCGGCGCCGTCGCCGATGCCGTCGACCGGCGGAAGCTGCTCGTCGTCACCAACGTCCTCGTCGCCATCACCTCCGCGCTGCTGTGGCTGCAAGCGTTCCTGAACTTCGGCTCGGTGTGGCTCGTGCTCGCCTTGCTGGCCGTCAACCAAGCCCTCTTCGCGATCAACATGCCCACGCGCGGCGCCGTCGTCGCGCGGCTCGTGCCCGGTGAGCTGCTGCCGTCGGCCAACGCGCTGAGCTCGACGATGTCGACCTTCGGCGCCGTCTTCGGCCCGCTGCTCGCCGGCGCGCTCATCCCGGTCCTCGGCCTTTCGACGCTCTACCTCATCGACGTCGTCGCCCTCACGATCACGCTGCTCGCGGTCTGGCGGCTGCCGGCGCTCCCGCCGCTGAACGGCCCGTCGCGGCGCGCGGGCGTCAGCGACGTCATCGAAGGTTTCCGGTACCTCGCGACGAAGAAGGTGCTGCTCGCCTCGTTCGTCGCCGACATCATCGCGATGGTCTTCGGGATGCCGCGCGCGCTGATCCCGGAGATGGCCGAGCGCACGTTCGGCGATCCACCCGGCGGGGGCCCCGCGCTCGGCTGGCTCTACGCCGCTCTGCCCGCCGGCGCGATGCTGATCGGCCTGTTCTCCGGCTGGCTGACGCGCATCCCGCGCCAGGGCGTGGCGGTGGTCGTGTCGATCTGCGCGTGGGGCGCGGCGGTCGCGGCGTTCGGGCTCGCGCACTCGCTGTGGCTCGCGGTCGTCTTCATGGCGGCGGCCGGTGCGGCCGACATGGTCAGCGCGGTCTACCGGATGGCGATCCTGCAGGTCGCGACCACCGACGAGATGCGCGGCCGGCTCCAGGGCGTGTTCACGGTGGTGGTCGCCGGCGGCCCCCGGATCGCCGACCTGGTCCACGGCTGGGGCGCGGCCGCGTTCGGCACTGCGGCCGCGGCGACCGTCGGCGGCCTGCTGGTCATCGTGGCGGTGTGCGCGTCGATGTTCCTGCTCCCGGCGTTCTGGCGGTACCGGGCTCCTACCGCGTAGGCCGTGGAATAGAACTAGCGGAGCGAAGCTCCTCCCCTGAGGGTGGCGGCGGGGCGGGGCGGGCTAGGGTGCCGGATATGCGTACCCTCGCCGTCGTTTTGGTCGCTTTTGCCGCTTTGACCGCCTGCTCTTCGGGCGACGAGCCGTCGAAGGCGCCGTCGTCCTCGAAGCCGTCGTCGTCGGCGCCGAAGCCGAGTTCGACCGCCGCGGCGGCGTCGCTGGACCCGTGCAAGCTGCTGCCCGCGGCCGCCGTGTCGAAGGCGCTGTTCCTGGACAACCTCCAGGCGGTGGCGGGCCCGGTCCAGGACAACGCGGCCAACGGCGGCAAGGCCCGCAGCTGCGAGTACCAGCTGAACGGCAAGGCCGCGGGCGCGCTCGCGGTGACCCGCTACGAAGGCCGCCAGGCGAAGCCGGCCGACATGGTGGCGTCGATCAAGAAGGCGAAGGCCGGCGCGCAGGACGTCGCCGGCTTCCCGGACGGCGCGGTGTTCTACGTCGACGAGCAGAAGACGGCCACCCTCGCCTCGGCCGAGCTGGTCTCGGGCACGCCGGTCCTGGTCAACTACACCGGCCCGGCGAAGATGACCGCCGAGCAGATGGCCCCGCTGGTCAAGACGGCCCTCGACGCCAGCTGACGCTCACCGGCGCAGAGCCGCCAGCTCGACCGGGCTGTGCGCCGAGAACACCTTGACCTCGTCCTGGTGCTCGCGGGCCAGCTCGTGCAGCCGCTCGAGGTTCGCCAACCGCGCCTTGCGGTCCGTCTGGACGAGGTTCTGGAACGCCGTCATGCCCGGCGGGCAGTGCGGCGCGACCGGGTCCAGCTGGCCGTGGAAGAAGTACGCGTCGCCGGCGTGCAGCAGCCAGCCGTCGCCGGTGTCGACCGCGACGCCCGTGTGGCCGCGCGTGTGACCCGTGAGCGGGACCAGCAGGATCTCCTCCGGCAGCCCCTTGAGCGATCGGATCGCCTCGAAGCCGAACCACGGCTCGCCCAGCTCGTCGTACGTGCTCCACAGCGGGCGGTGCGCAAACTGCACAGTCCGATAGCGGTTCTTCTCGGCCGCGTTCGATGGCGACGTCGCCGCGCGGTGCTCCTCGGTACGGACGTGGACAACGGCGTTCGGGAAGTCCGCCAGCCCGCCCGCGTGGTCGACGTCGAGGTGCGTCGCGACGATGTGCCGGACGTCGTTGGGGTCGAGCTTCAGCGCCTCGATCTGCGCGACGGCCGTCTCGGCGGCCTCGACCCGCGCGCCGACCATCGCCATGAACGGCTTGCCCAGCCACTCGCCGGGGCGGGCCACTGCCTGGCTGCCGAACCCGGTGTCGACGAGCACCAGGCTGTCGCCGGTCTCGATCAGCAGGCAGTGCGCGACCAGCTCCGCCCGCCGCAGCCGGCCGGGCTCGCCGTCGAGCAGCTTGCCGCCCGCCGGACGCATCGATCCGCAGTTCAGGTGGTGCACCTTCATACCCTGCTCCTGGAGCTCAGCCGGAGGAACTCGGTCTCGTCGTGCGCGGCGAAGACGGTCACCTCGTCGCCGTGCTCCTGAACAAGCTGGCGCAGGCGGCGGTGATTGTCCAGCCGGGCGCCCTTGACCGTCTCCATGCGGCCCTCGAACCACTTCAGGCCGGGTGGGCAGTGCGGCGTGGTGTCGACCTGCCCGTGGAAGAAGTACGAGTCACCGGCGTTGAGCAGCCAGCCCTCGCCGGTGTCGACGGCGACCCCGGCGTGGCCGCGCGTATGGCCGGAGAGTGGGACCAGCAGGATCTCCGGCGGCAGGCCGTCGAGCTGCCGGACGGCGTCGAAGCCGAACCACGGTTCGCCGGTGTCCGCATAGGACGTCCACTGTGGACCGTGAGCGAACTGGATCGTGCGGTAGCGGCCGCGTTCGGCGGCGTCGCGCGGCTCCTGGAACGCGCGCAGCTCTTCGGCGTAAACGTGCACGCGCGCCCACGGGAAGTCGATGAGCCCGCCGGCGTGGTCGAGGTCGAGGTGGGTCAGCACGATGTCGCGGACGTCCGCCGGGTCGTGGCCGAGCGCGCGGATCTGGGCGATCGCCGTCTGCGCGGGATCCTCGACCGGGTTGGACTGGCGGACGAAACCCGCGCCCAGCCAGGCGTTCCGGTCGACGGCGGCCGGTGTGCCCATCCCGGTTTCGACGAGCACGAGGCCCGTGTCGGTTTCGAGCAGCAGGCAGTGGCAGACCATGGTGGCGCGCCGGAACACGCCCGGCCGGCCGTCGATCAGCCCGCCGCCGAGCGGGCGCATGGTGCCGCAGTTCAGGTGGTGGACGCGCATCAGGAGAACTCCCGGTCGAGGGTGGCGTGCAGGTGGGTGGCGACGGCGCGCAGGGGCGTGAGGTCGCGGCGGGTGCGGGCCAGCAGCAGCCCGCCTTCGATCGCGGCGAGCACGACGGTGGCCAGCTCGTCCGCGCGGTTCGGCGGAAGCTGTTGTCCCGCAAGGTAGTCACGAAGGATTTCGTGCCACGACGAATAGCCGTCGGCGCAGGCTTCCCGGATCGGCTCGCTTTCCGCGGCGGCGTCGAGTGCGACCGTCGCGAGTGGACACCCGCGCTGGAAGTCCGACTCGGTCAAGAAGCCCGCGAGCGCTTCGACGGCGCGGTCGACCGCGGTCGGCGCGTCGGGCGCGTCACGCAGGATCGCTTCGAGGAGCGAGCCCGTGCGCTCGCTGGAAAGCCGGACGGCTTCGGCGGCGAGCTGTTCCTTGCCGCCGGGGAAGTGGAAGTAGAGCGACCCCTTCGGTGCGCCCCCGGCCGTGGTCAGCTGGGTGAGGCCGGTGGCGTGGTAGCCCTGCGAGTGGAACAGGTCGGCGGCGGTGTCGAGCATCCGCTGCCGCGTGTCGGTGCGACGGACCATGGCGCCGACTGTAGCTCAAACTATGACGACCGGTCTAGTGAGTCTGCTTCTCGGTAAGGTCATCTCATGGGCAACCCGACCGGTCAGCAGTTCGAGATCACCCGCGGCAACGCGCGCGCCGTCGTCACCGAGATCGGCGCGGGGCTGCGCGCGTTCGAGGTCGGCGGAGTGCCGTACGTCGAGGAGTTCCCCGAAGACGCGAAGCCGCCGAAGGGGGCCGGGCAGGTGCTGCTGCCCTGGCCGAACCGGACCAAGGCCGGCAAGTGGACGTTCCAGGGTGAGGAGCAGCAGCTCGAGATCACCGAGGAGGCGCGTGGCAACGCCATCCACGGCCTGACCCGCCACCTCGAGTGGGAGCTGCTGGAGCACGCCGAGTCGTCGATCACCCTGGCCGTCGACGTCGAGGTGCAGCCGGGCTGGCCGGTGCCGCTGCGCGCGACCGTCACCTACGAAGTCGCGCCGCGCGAGCTGACGATCACCCACGAGATCCGCAACGAGGGCGAGCAGCCGATCGGTGTCGGCGTCGGGACGCACCCGTACTTCCGGATCGGCGACGTCCCGACCGACGAGCTGACCCTCACGCTGCCCGCGGGCCGCGTCCGGCCGTACCTCGGCGACGAGCAGATGCCGTACGCGCCGGAGCAGGACGTCGAGGGTACGGAGTACGACTTCCGCGCCGGGCGGGTGCTGGCGGGCGTCGACCTGGACACGGCGTTCGGCGGGCTTTCGCCGGCTTCGGACGGGACGCACCACTTCGTCCTGGCCCACGAGGACCAGCGGCTGGTGGTCTGGACCGGCCCGGACTTCCACTGGGCGCAGGTGTTCACGCCGGACGACCTGGTCGGGCGCGGTCGCGCGGTGGCGATCGAGCCGATGACCTGCCCGGCGGACGCGCTCAACACGGGCACGGACCTGATCGAGCTCGAGCCGGCGGCGTCGTGGTCGGGCAGCTGGGGCATCCGAGTCGGGTGAAGCGGCTGAGCGTCGCCGACGCGGGCGAAGTGCTGACGCTGCAACGCGCGGCGTACATCACCGAAGCCCGCGCGCACGACGACTGGGACCTGCCGCCGCTCCTGGAGACCCTGGACGAGACGCGGGCGGCGCTTTCGTCGTGTTTGTCCTGGGGCATCCGGGAGAACGACCGGTTGGTCGCGTCAGTGCGCCTGACGGTGACGGGCGACGTCGGCGTGATCGGCCGGCTGGTGGTGGCGCCGGACCGGCAGGGGTGCGGTCTGGGCGGCGGGCTGCTGGCTTTCGCCGAGTCGGCGGCCCCGCCGTCGGTGATGGTCTTCCGGTTGTTCACCGGGGCGAAGAGCGTGGGGCCGTTGCGCCTGTACGCGAAGCACGGCTACCGCGAGACGCACCGGACGCCGGAGAACAACCACGAACTGGTGCACTTGGAGAAGGCCCGCGTGCGGCCGCCCGAGTGAGTTCGTTAGCGTGGCGAACTATGGCGAAGGCAATTGTCGGGGGCCATGTCGTCCCCATCGACGGTGATCCCATCGAAGGCGGCACGGTCCTGATCGACGACGGGAAGATCGTCGCGGTCGGTACCGAGGCGGACGTCGACATCCCGGAGGATGCCGAACTCGTCGACGCGGCGGGCACCTGGGTGCTGCCCGGCTTCATCGACGCCCACGCCCACCTCGGCGTCCACGAGGACGGCGAGGGCTGGGCCGGCAACGACACCAACGAGATGACCGACCCGAACGGCGCCCGCTTCCGCGCCGTCGACGGCATCGACCCCTACGAGCCCGGCTTCGACGACGCGCTGGCCGGCGGCGTCACGAGCGTCGTCATCAAGCCCGGGTCGGGCAACCCGATCGGCGGCCAGACGATCGGCGTCAAGACCTGGGGCCGCAGCATCCTCGACATGATTTTCGCGGAGCACGTCAGCGTGAAGAGCGCGCTCGGCGAGAACCCGAAGCGCGTGTACGGGGAGAAGAAGCAGACGCCGTCGACCCGGCTGGGTGTCGCGGCGATCCTGCGCGAGGCCTTCACGAAGGCCCGCAACTACCAGGCCAAGCGCGCGCACGCGGAGTCCGAGGGCAAGCCGCACGAGGTCGACCTGACGCTGGAGACGCTGTCGAAGGTCCTCGACGGCGAGCTGTACTGGGACCAGCACGTCCACCGCGCGGACGACATCGTGACGGCGCTGCGGCTGGCCGACGAGTTCGGCTACAAGCTGGTCATCAACCACGGCACCGAGGGCCACCTGATCGCGGACCTGCTGGCCGAGCGGGACGTGCCGGTGATCCTGGGGCCGCTGTTCACCACGAAGTCCAAGGTGGAGCTGCGCAACCGGACGTTGCGGTCGGCCGGCATCCTGGCGCGGGCGGGCGTCAAGATCGCGATCACGACGGACCACCCGGTGATCCCGATCAACTTCCTGGTGTACCAGGCAGCCCTGGCGGTCAAGGACGGCCTCGACCCGGCGACGGCGCTTCGCTCGCTGACCGTCAACCCGGCGTCGATGCTGGGTCTCGACGGCCAGATCGGCTCGCTGAAGCCGGGCCTGGACGCGGACGTGGTGCTGTGGTCCGGAGATCCGCTCGATGTGATGAACCGGGCCCTGCGCGTGTTCGTTCGGGGCGACGAGGTGTATCACTTCGACGAGACTCTGGGCGAGGGCGTGTCGAAGGACCGCCGCTACCGCGAGACCCGCTGAGTTTCGGACGGCACGCCGGTTACCGGGCGGTTCCGGCGTGCCGTTCGATCAGGGTGAGCACGTGATCAGAGACGTGACTGACGTGATTGAGCCCGTGACTCGCGTGTTTGGGGCCGGAACTCGCGAGTTCCGGCCCCAAACACGCGAGATCCGGCTCTGATCACGCCGGACCCGTTTCCGATCACGCGAGTCTCAAGCCTTCTTCAGCTCCCGGGCGATGACCAGCCGCTGGATCTGGTTCGTCCCCTCGAAGATCTGCGGCACCTTCGCCTCCCGCATGTACCGCTCCACCGGGAAGTCCCGCGTGTACCCGGCCCCACCCAGGACCTGCACCGCGTCGGTGGTCACCTTCATCGCCCCATCGGTCGCCACCAGCTTCGCGATCGACGCCTGCCGCTGGAACGGCAGCCCGCGGTCACGCCGCCGAGCCGCCTCCAGGTAGCACGCCCGCGAAGACTCCACGATCGCCGCCATGTCGGCCAGGAGGAACTCGATCCCCTGGAAGTCGATGATCGACCGGCCGAACTGCGACCGCCCCTTCGCGTACGCCACCGCCTCGTCCAATGCCGCCTGCGCCAGGCCCACCGCGCACGCCGCGATGCCGAGCCGGCCGGAACTCAACGACGACAGTGCGATCCGCATGCCCGCTCCTGCCGGACCCACCAGCCGGGAAGCCGGCACCCGGGCGCCGTCGAAGATTAGCTGGGCCGTCGGGGAGCCGGTCAAGCCCATCTTGCGTTCGCGTGGGGCCGCCGACAGGCCGGGAGTCGCCCCGTCGACCAGCAGACAGGAGATCTCTTCCGGGCCCGTGCGGACCATCGTCGTGTAGAAGTCCGCCACCCCCGCGTGCGTGATCCACGCCTTCGTGCCGTTCACGACGTAGTCCGGGCCGTCGAGACGCGCGCGCGTCGAAAGCGCCGCCGCGTCCGAGCCCGCCTGCGTCTCCGAGAGCGCGTACGCCCCCAAGAGCGAGCCTTCGAGCATGTCCGGGAACCACTCGTCGCGCTGCTCGTCCGTGCCGTACTCCGACAGCGCGTAGCAGGACATCGTGTGCACCGACAGTCCGACGCCGACCGTCATCCACGCCGTGGCGATCTCCTCCAGGACCTGCAGGTACACCTCGTACCGCACGTCGCCGCCACCCCAGCGCTCCGCGTACGGCAGCCCCAGCAGGCCGGACTTGCCCAGCAGGCGGAACTGCTCGCGCGGGAACTGCTCGGCTTCCTCGGCCGCCGCCGCGCGGGGCGCCAGCTCGTCACGGGCGATCTCCCGGGCCAGCGCGACCAGGTCTTCGGCGTCCGAATCCGGCAGCAGGCGTTCGGCGGGCATCGTTGTCCTCCAAAGCGGTACTGAAAACAGTACTGTGGGCCCGCTTAGAGTACAGTACGACAGGCCTGGGGTGGCCGGAAGACGTAGGAGATAGTGAGCCGATGCCCCCCGAACCCCGCCGGAAGCCGACCGCGCGCCAGCGCGCCCTGCTCGGCGACCTCGAGGCGCTCTTCCTCGCGGAGGGCTTCGCCGGCTTCACCCTCGACGACCTCGCCGGCCGCCTGCGCTGCTCGAAGTCGACGCTCTACGCGCTCGCGCCGAGCAAGGAGCAGCTCGCCTTCAAGGTCGTCACCCACTTCTTCCGGGGCGCCGGCGAGCGGATCGAGGAGCGGATCGCCGGGATCGACGACGCCCGCAAGCTCATCGGGGAATACCTGGCCGGCGTCGCCGAGAACCTGAACCGGGCGTCGCCGTCGTTCATGCGCGACCTCGCCGAGTTCGGCCCGGCCCGCGAGGCCTACCAGGTCAACAGCCGGTTCGCCGCCCAGCGGCTCCGCCAGTTCATCGACAAGGGCGTCGCCGACGGCGTCTTCCGCGACGTCCACGCCCGGCTCGTGGCCGAGATGACCGGGCTGATCGTCGAAGGCATCCAGACCGGCGTGCTCGGTCAGCGGATCGACGTTTCCGACGCCGAAGCGTTCACCGCCCTGGGCGAACTGCTCCTCGGTGGGCTGAACAAATAGCGGACAGGAATTGTCAGGCCATCCTGGATAAACTCCCCGCGTGATCGTCGTAGGCGGAGAAGCTCTGGTCGACCTGGTTCCCGGCGACCCCCTGGATTCCACTGTGGACGGTGGGTTGCGCGCGCTGCTGCCGCGGCTCGGTGGCGGGCCCTACAACGTCGCGCTGTCGGCCGGCCGCCTCGGCGTGCCGACGGCCTTCCTCTCGCGCGTGTCCACCGACCGCTTCGGCGACGCGATGGTCGAGCGCCTGCACGCTTCGGACGTCGAGACGTCCCTGCTGCAGCGCGGCGACGAGCCGACGACGCTCGCCGTCGTCGCCCTCGACGCGAAGGGCGCCGCACGCTACACGTTCTACGTCGAAGGCACGGCCGACCGGCTCGTCGCGGACCCGGGACCGCTGCCGGAGAACGTGACCGCGCTCTCACTCGGCACCCTCGGGATGGTCCTGGAGCCCGGCGCGTCGGCGTACGAAGCGATGCTGCGGCGCGAGGCGGCGCGCGGCGTGCTGACCGTCCTCGACCCCAACATCCGCGAGGCGCTGATCACCGACCCGGCCGCCTACCGCGCCCGGTTCACCTCCTGGCTGCCCGACGTCCGGCTGCTCAAGATCTCCGACGACGACGCCGCGTGGCTCACCGCTGGCGCCGACCCGGTCGCCGCCGCGAAGACGTGGATCGAGTCCGGTGTGGACGCCGTGGTGCTCACCCGGGGCGCCGACGGCGTCGCGGTGATCACCGCCGCAGGTGAGCTGGCCCACGTACCGTCGCGGAAGGTCACCGTGGTGGACACCATCGGCGCCGGCGACACCGTCCAGGGCGCCCTGCTGGCCTGGCTGCACACCCGCGAGGTCACCGACCTGGCCTCTCTCGACGCGGGAGCGTGGCGCGAAGCGCTGGAATTCGCGGCGAAGGCGGCGTCAATCACCGTTTCGCGGAGCGGAGCCGAGCCGCCCACGTCCGCCGATATGGCGTCCGCCGTGTGAACCTGGTCCCAAAGGGGCCCCCGGGAGCAACGCCACCGCTGCGCGAACCCACGTTCCTCGACTAGCGTAGAGAGGCATTCTTCATACCCCAGCGGGGCGGTGTGCAGCGAGGCGCCAGTGTTTCCTCGCGTGAACACGTGGCTACCTGTGGAACCCGCAGGCGCCGCCGTCCCCGTGCCGAACGTGAGAGGGACTTGTATGTCCGACGCGACGACTGCGGGGCAGTCCGGCGGCGAAACCGCGAAGCTGACCCTGCCGAGTGGCGAGCACGAGTTCAAGATCGTCCACCCGGTCGAGGGCGCGCCCGGGATCGAACTGGGGAAGCTGCTGGCGCAGACGGGGTACATCACCTACGACCCCGGTTTCGTCAACACCGGCGCCGCGTCGTCCGCCATCGCCTACATCGACGGTGACGCCGGGATCCTCCGCTACCGCGGTTACCCGATCGAGCAGCTGGCCGAGAAGTCGACCTTCGTCGAGGTCTCCTACCTGCTGATCTACGGCGAACTGCCGACCGAAGCCCAGCTGGCCGACTTCACCGAGAAGATCCAGCGGCACACGCTGCTGCACGAGGACCTGAAGGCGTTCTTCAGCGGCTTCCCGCGCGACGCGCACCCGATGCCGGTCCTGTCCAGCGCGGTGTCGGCGTTGTCGACCTTCTACCAGGACTCGCTCGACCCGTTCGACGAGCCGAACGTGGAGCTGTCCACGATCCGCCTGCTCGCCAAGGTCCCGACCCTGGCCGCGTACGCGTACAAGAAGTCCGTCGGCCAGCCGCTGCTGTACCCGGACAACTCGCTCGGCCTGGTCGAGAACTTCCTGCGGATGACGTTCGGCTTCCCGGCCGAGCCGTACGAGGTCGACCCGGACGTCGCGAAGGCGCTCGACCTGCTCTTCATCCTGCACGCCGACCACGAGCAGAACTGCTCGACCTCGACCGTGCGCCTGGTCGGCTCGTCCGAGGCGAACCTGTTCGCCTCGATTTCGGCCGGCATCAACGCGCTGTTCGGCCCGCTGCACGGCGGCGCGAACGCCGCGGTGCTCGACATGCTCGAGGGCATCAAGAACGACGGCGGCGACGTCGCCAAGTTCGTCGAGCGGGTGAAGAACAAGGAAAAGGGCGTGAAGCTGATGGGCTTCGGGCACCGGGTCTACAAGAACTACGACCCGCGCGCGAAGATCATCAAGAACACCGCCGACGAGATCCTCGGCAAGCTGAAGGGCGGCGACCAGCTGCTCGACATCGCCAAGAAGCTCGAAGAGGTCGCGCTTTCCGACGACTACTTCGTTTCGCGCAAGCTGTACCCGAACGTGGACTTCTACACCGGCCTGATCTACCGGGCGCTGGGCTTCCCGACGAAGTTCTTCACGGTGCTGTTCGCGCTCGGCCGGCTCCCGGGCTGGATCGCGCACTGGCGCGAGATGATCAACGACCCGGCCACCAAGATCGGCCGTCCGCGGCAGATCTACACCGGCCACGCGTCGCGGGACTACACCCCGATGTCGGAGCGCTGACCCTCATAGCGTGAAGTAAGCGCCCCGTCGTGCATCCGCACGGCGGGGCGCTTATCGTTGGGCCGCGTGACCAAAGAAGCACCCGTCGTCCTGTGGTTCCGCCGCGACCTGCGGCTGGGTGACCACGCCGCCCTGCTGGAAGCGTCGGAGCACAGTAAGCACGTCCTCGCGCTGTACGTGCTCGACGAGGCGCTGCTGAAGCCGGGTGGCGCGCCGCGAGAGGCGTTTCTCTACGGGTGCCTGGAGAAGCTGAACGAGCAGCTCGGCGGCCGGCTGATGCTGGTGCGCGGCGAACCGGCGGCCGAGGTCGTCAAGGCCGCGAAGACGATCGGTGCCGCGGCGGTGCACGTCAGCGCGGACACCGGCCCGTATGGCCGCCGCCGGGACGCCGAAGTCGCGAAAGCGTTGGCGGAGAACAACATCGACTGGGTCGAGACGGGCTCGTCGTACGCCGTGACACCGGGGCGTGTCACCAAGCCGGACGGCGATCCCTACCGCGTGTTCACGCCGTTCTACCGGGCCTGGACCGCGCACGGCTGGCACTCTCCCGCCGACACCGGACCGTCCCTTGTGGACTGGGTCAAACCGCCGCGCTCGCTGAAGATCCCGAAGCCGCCCGAGGTTTCCGCGACGCTGCCGGAGCCGGGTGAGCAGGCCGCGTTGGACGTCTGGCACGAGTTCCTCGACGACGGCATCGAGACCTACGACGAAGACCGCGACCGGCCGGACCGCGAAGGCACGACACGGCTTTCGCCGTACCTGCGCTGGGGCTGCGTCCACCCGCGGACGCTGCTGGCCGACCTGGAGGGTGACGACCGCGTCGGCGCGAAGTCGCTGCGCAGCGAGTTCTGCTGGCGCGAGTTCCACGCCGATGTCCTGTGGCACCGCCCGGAAACCGCGCGCAAGAACTACGACAAGCGGTTCGACGCGATGATGCACGACGACGACCGCGAGGCCTTCGAGCGGTGGTGCGCGGGCAAGACGGGCTACCCGATCGTCGACGCCGGGATGCGGCAGCTGCTGGCCGAGGGCTGGATCCACAACCGCGTCCGGATGGTCGTCGCGAGCTTCCTGGTGAAGGACCTGCACCTGCCGTGGTGGGTCGGCGCGCGGCACTTCATGAAGCACCTCGTGGACGGTGACCTCGCGTCGAACCAGCTGAACTGGCAGTGGGTCGCCGGCTCCGGCACCGACGCGGCGCCGTACTTCCGGATCTTCAACCCGACCACGCAGGGGGAGAAGTTCGACCCGAACGGCGACTACGTCCGCAAGTACGTCCCGGAGCTGCGGCCGGTCGCGGGGAAGGCCGTCCACAAGCTGAAGGAGCGCCCCAAGGACTACCCGGAGCCCATGGTCGACCACGCCCACGAGCGCCAGGTTTCCTTGGAGCGGTACGGCAAGATCACGTCGTGATCAGCCGCGCAGCGCCTCCGACAGCTTGATGCGGCTGCCGATGCGCAGCACGCTGTTGCCGTAGATCTTGCCGCCCAGCCAGGTGAGCAGCGCGACGAGCGCGGCCGTCAGCCCGAGCGACAGCGCGATCTCCCAGCCCGCCGCCGCGCCGGTCGCGATGCGGGCCGGCATCAGGATCGGCGAGAACAACGGGACCAGCGAGATGGCCTTCGTCGCCGTACCGGACGGGTCCTGCAGCAGCAGGTTGAACCCGGTGACGAACCCGACGATCAGCACGATGTTGAGCGGCCCGACCACCGACTGCGTGTCCTCCTGCCGCGACACCAGCGACCCCAGCGCGCCGTAGATCGTGGCGTACAACAGGAATCCGAGCAGGTACCAGAGCAGGCCCCACAGCATCGCGCCGGTGGCGAAGCCGGACAGTGTGAACACCCCGGTCACCGACGCCGCGACCAGGCCGGCCGCGGCCAGGATCACCAGCTGCGTCAGCCCGACCAGGCCGAGCCCGATCACCTTGCCCAGCAACAGCTGCCACGGCCGCACGCTGGCGAGCAGGATCTCCACGACCCGGCTCGACTTCTCCTCGACGACGCCCTGGGCGACCATCATCCCGTAGGTGATGATGCTGATGTAGAGGAGGAACGCGACGATCAACCCCACGACGAGCCGTTGCGTTTGGTCCGCGGGCTCCGGCGAGATCGGGTCGTCCTGCACGTGGGTGCCGTCGACCTGGGCCATCACGTCGGCCGGCTCGAGCTGGGCGGACGACAGCACGCCGTCGAGCACCTGCTGCTGCGCGACCTGGTCGAGCACCTTGCGCAGTTGACTGTCCAAAGAGGACTTGTAGGTGGCGGTCAGCTTCGCCGCGCTGCCCGAGACGAGCGCGTCGAGGTCGCCGTCTTCGACCTTCTGGCGGCCCTCGGCCGGGTCGGTGATGGTGACCGTCGAGATCTGCCGGCCGGACTGCGCGGCTTCGACCTGCAGCTGCCGCGCGATCCCGGTCGCCTGGCCGGTGAGCCCGACCGTGCTCTTGTCCGCCGACCCCGCCAGCGACGTCTGGAAGCCGACGTACCCCAGTAGCAGCACCAGCATCACGACGGTGCCGACGACGAACGAACGTGTGCGCAGCCGGGTGTTCAGCTCGCGCTTCATGACGAGCCAGACGGCCCGCCGGCCGCTCAGCTTCCTCATCGCGGGACCCCCTCTTCTGAGACCGCGTCGCGGAACAGTTCGGTCAGCGACCGGTGACGGCGGCTGAATTCGGTGACCGGCCCGGTGGCCAGTGCCGCGGCGAGCACGGCCTGGTCGTCGGCGCTCGGGTCGAGGTCGAGCACGGTGGTGGTGCCGTGGTTCTCCAAAATGCGCACGCCGGGCAGGCCCGCGGCCCAGCCTTCGGGCGCGGACGGCGCGGTGACGACGAGCTTGCTGCTCGCGCCGGCGGTCAGCTCGGCGACGGTGCCGACGGCGACCATCCGCCCGTCGCGGATGATCCCGACGCGGTCGCACAGCCGCTCGACGAGGTCGAGCTGGTGGCTGGAGAACACGACCGGCACCCCGGCCGCGGCCTTCTCGCGCAGCACGCCGCTCATGACGTCGACGGCCAGCGGGTCGAGGCCGGAGAACGGCTCGTCGAGCACCAGCACGGCCGGGTCGTGCACGAGCGCGGCGGCCAGCTGGACGCGCTGCTGGTTGCCGAGGCTCAGCTTCTGCACCTCGTCCTTGCGGCGCTCGGCCAGGCCGAGCCTGCCGATCCAGTTCTCGGCGTTGCGGTGGGCCTCGTTCGCGCTGAGGCCGTGCAGCTCGGCGAGGTAGATCAGCTGCTCGAGGACCTTCATCTTCGGGTAGAGCCCGCGTTCCTCGGGCATGTAGCCGATGTGGGTGCGCGCTTCGTGCGTGATCTTTTCGCCGCGGAACCGGACCTCGCCGGCGTCGGCGGCGAGCACCCCCAGCGCGATCCGCATGGTCGTGGTCTTGCCGGCGCCGTTGCTGCCGACGAAGCCGAACAGCTCCCCGCCGCGGACGTCGAACGTGACGCCGTCCAGCGCGACCTTCGTGCCGTAGCGCTTGGAGATCCCGTCGATCTCCAGGGTCCCCTCAGTCATTCCCCATCCCCTCTTCGAAGTCTTCGGGGTCGTCGTCCGGCAGCGACCAGCCCAGCACGACGGTGGGGATGGTCGTGCCGGTGACCAGGAGCGCGGACATCATCAGCGCGCCGCGGAACCCGCCGTCGGCGGTGTCCGAGACGACCACGAGGTAGATCAGCGAGGCCACCATCAGGTAGCTGAGCGCCTGGTAACCGATGTAGGTGACGCGGTGGCGCCACTCGCGTTCGCGTTCGTCGAGCAGCCGCGAGAAGCCACCGCACATCCGGCCGGTGAGGATCCGCAGGAGGAAGAACGCGACCCCGCCGGCGACGATGCCGGCGCCCCACAGCCCGAAGAAGAGCCCGTCGTCGATCTTGGTGAAGACGGCGGCGGTGCCGACCAGCACCAGATCGGCGGCGCTCAACACGGCGGTCAGCGCGCGCCGGTGCTTCCGGTCACGCCAGCCGGGCAGCCGGCGCGACTTGTGCTCTTCCCAGTCGTCCAGCTTGTCGAGCTGGTGTTCCCAGTAGGCCGCGAGCCGGCCCGGTTGCTCGGTCATGCTCCCCCCTCGCGGTAGACCTGAGTGGACAGTGGCGTGAACGGCGCGCGGCTGAACACCGCTTCGACCGGCAGGTCGAAGACCGCGCAGATCCGGAAGGCCAGGTCCAGGCTCGGATAGTGATCGCCCCGCTCGAGAGCGCCGATGGTCTGCGGATTGACCTCGACGGCGCTCGCGAGAGCGGCCCTGCTCAGCCCGCGCTCGGCTCGGAGCACGGGGAGCCGGTTGTAGATCGGCAGCTCTTTGCCGCGTCTGACCGGACTCATGGGGTTACTGTTGCAAAAACGCAACGGGTCGTCAAGTTAAGTGAACATCAAGGCCGGTTGTGCACAGGGCGGGCGTGATGTGGACAGGTCTGGTCTCCGGCCGCTGGAACGAGGTTGTTGTCGGTGGGCGCCGATACACTGGACGTGGGCACGCCCCCAGGGAAGGGCGGGGGTCCGTCTGGCGGCCCCGAGTCAAGCGAGCCCGGCGAGGGACTTGTCGACAAGCTCCGCCACCCGCGCCTGCGCAGCGTCAGCGTCCGCCGGGATCAACGCCAGCCGCGTCCGGCGCTCCAGCACGTCCGCCACGTCCAGCGCCCCCTCGTTGCGGACCGCCCACACGACCTCGGCCGCCGTGATGTCCGAGCCCGGGGCCACCGGGGCCGCGAACTCCGCGTCCAGCTCGCCCAATGCCGCCACCCGCGGTGCCTCCGTGCCGTAGCGCGCCACCAGCCGCGGCGAAGCGTCCACAAGGGACAGGTGCGGCCGCGAAGCCGCCCCCAGCAACGGCAACCGTGCCGTCCGGCAAGGCGAAGTGCTCAGACCGGCCAGGCGAACCGCCGAGTCGACCGCGTCCTCCGCCATCCGGCGGTACGTGGTCAGCTTCCCGCCGACCACCGTCAGCAGCCCGTCGGAGCCCACCAGGACCGCGTGCTTGCGGGACAGGTCCGCCGATCGTCCGCCCGTCCCCTCGACCAGCGGGCGCAGGCCGGCGAACGACCCGGCCACGTCGGCCCGGGTCAACGGCCGGGCCAGTACCGAGGAGGCCAGCGACAGCAGGAAGTCCACATCGGACTCCGGAACCACTGGGACATCCGGGATCGAGCCCGAGATCGGCTCGTCCGTGAGTCCCAAGTAGACCCGGCCGTCCGGCTGGGGGAGCAGGAACACGAACCGGTTCGTCTCGCCCGGCACCCCGATGTTCACCGACGTCGTGCCCATCGGCACGGTCCCCGGCGCGAGCACCAGGTGCGAACCCAGCGACGGCCGGAGCCGGACCGCGCCGGTCAGCGTCCCCGCCCACACACCCGTCGCGTTGATCACCTGGCGCGCGTGGATCTCCAGCGAGTCGCCCGAAACGCCGTCGACGGCCGCGACCCGATCCGCCGAGAGCGACGTGGCCGAGAGGCGCGTCAAGATCCGGGCGCCGAACGACGCCGCCGTCCGCGCCAGGGAAACCACCAGACGCGCGTCGTCCACCAAAGCGCCGTCGTAAGCCAGCAAGGCGCCGCGCAAGCCGACCGGCGAGAGCCCGGGAGCCAGGGCCAACGCCTCCGCGACCGGGATCGAGCGTGGCCGCGGCAGGACTGACGACGGGGTGCGCGCCGCCCGGCGGAGGCCGTCGCCGGCCCGCAAGCCGGCCGCCACGAGCGCCTGCTGGGCGCGGGATGTGCTGGGGTACAACGGGAACAGCTGCGGCATCGCCCGGGTGAGGTGCGGTGCCGTGCGCGTCATCAGGATGCCGCGCTCGACCGCACTCTCGTGCGCCAGGCCGAACTCGCCGTGCGCCAGGTACCGCAGGCCGCCGTGCACGAGCTTCGACGACCAGCGGGACGTCCCGAACGCCAGGTCGTGCGCCTCGACGAGCGCCACCGACAACCCGCGCGAAGCCGCGTCCAGGGCGATGCCCGTGCCGGTGACGCCGCCGCCGACCACGACGACGTCGACGCGCTCGCCCGCCGCCAGCTCCGCGAGTTCGCGTTCGCGGCGCCGCGCGTTGAGCGAGCCGGACGTCATGGCTTCAGCGCCGCGTCGAGCACGTGCGTGAACTCCGCCAGCAGCGCCGCCTCGCCGACGTCCGCCGTGGCCGGTCGCAGCGAGAACGCGAACGACTGGACCACCAGCAGCACCGACCGGGACTGCGCCGCGACCGGCGCGCGCCGGATCGACCCGTCCTGGTGGCCGGCCTCCAGCAGCTGGTGCAGCGCCTGCTCGGCGAACTTCTGCGTCGCGCCCAGCCGCTCCACGATGTACGGGAGGACCAGCTCGGGGTCGACGTCGAGCAGCGTGCGGAACAGCGGGTCGGCCGCCAGCGCGCGGACGCCGGCCGACGCGATGAGCACGAGCCGCTCGCGGCTGTTCGCGGCCTCGGCGCCGCATTCGCTCGCCGTGCGCAGCAGCCCGCTGAATTCGCGGGTCATCAACGCGGCGAGCACGCTGCGGACGTCGGGGAAGCGGCGGTAGACCGTCATCCGGCTGACGCGTGCGGTGCGGGCGATTTCGGCGAGTGTGGTGCGGCGCACACCGACGGCCAGCACGCACGAGCGCGCGGCGTCGAGCAGCACGTCATCGGCCACTCGGGTCGCCGTCTGGCGGTTGCGGGTGTCCGCGAGCGCGGAGGATCCCGCGGTCTCCATAGTGTGACGTTTCACGTCCATGTGTCACACTGTATCGGTGAACGCGCTCATTGACCACCGCCTTCGACGGTCCTGGACCCCGGAAGCCGCCGACGCCGCCCGGCTGCCCGCGCGGGCGGCCAAGTGGCTTGAACAGCGTATAGGCCAGACGGCTCCCGGTGCTGCCCCAGCGGGCGATTTGCCGGTGGAAATACCGTCACCGAAACTGGACGAATCTGCTGTCAAAGCGCTGTCGCACGTCGTGGGCGCGGAGAACGTGCTGGTCGACGCCGCGGCCCGGTTGGCGCGCGCGACCGGACTGTCCTACCTCGACTTGCTGCGCCGCCGTTCGCCCTCAGTGGACTTCCCGGTGCCCGACGCGGTCGTGCTGCCCGCCGACCCGGACGAGGTCCAAGCGGTACTTGACGCGTGCGTCCGCCACGACGTCGGCGTCGTGCCCTTCGGCGGCGGCACCTCGGTCGTCGGCGGGGTCGCGGCGCTGCGCGGCGAGAAGGCGTCGGTGATCGCGCTCGACCTCGTCCGGCTCGACGCGCTGGTGTCGGTCGACGCCGAGTCGCGCCTCGCCGTCCTGCAGGCCGGCGTCCGCGGTCCCGAGGCCGAGCGCCTCCTCGGCGAGCACGGCCTGACGCTCGGGCACATCCCGCAGTCGTTCGAGCGGGCCACGATCGGCGGCTTCGCGGCGACGCGCTCGGCGGGGCAGGCGTCGTCGGGCTACGGACGCTTCGAAGACATGGTCGCCGGCGTGCGGCTGGCCACCCCGCGCGGCGAGTGGAAGCTCGGGGTCGCGCCGGCGTCGGCCGCCGGGCCGGACCTGCGCCAGCTCGCGGTCGGCAGCGAGGGAACGCTCGGCGTGATCACCGAGGTCTCGCTGCGAGTGCGCCCGGCGCCGCCGGTCAAGCGGTACGAGGGCTACGCGCTGCCGAGCTGGGAAGCGGGCCGGGAGGCCGTCCGCGACCTCGCGCAGAACCACGTGCTCGCCGACATCACCCGGCTGTCGGACGGGGACGAAACCGAAGTCTCCCTGGCGCTGAACGCCGGTCTCAAGACGACGGCGCTGCGCCGGTACCTCGCCGCGCGCGGGGTGCGGCGGCCGTGCTTCCTCATCGTCGGCTGGGAAGGCACGGCCCACGACGTCGCGGTGCGGCGCCGCGAGACGACGCGCCGGCTGAAGGCGTCGGGCGCCGTGCGCGTCGGCAAGGCGCTCGGCGAGTCCTGGCGGCACGGCCGGTTCGGCGGCCCGCGGCAGCGCGACGCCCTGATGGACCAGGGCGTCTGCGTCGAGACGCTGGAGACCGCGGCCTATTGGTCCACTGTGGACGAACTGCGCGACGACGTCCGGGCGGCGCTCACGGCGTCGCTGGGCCGGTCGATCGTGATGTGCCACATTTCGCACGCGTACGAGACGGGCGCGTCGCTGTACTTCACGGTGCTGACGGCGCGGGATGAGGCCGACCCGGTCGGTCAGTGGCAGCGCGCAAAGGCGGCGGCGTGCGAGGCGATCACCGGGCTGGGCACGATTTCCCACCACCACGCCGTCGGCGTCGACCACGCGCCGTACTTGCAGGCGGAGATCGGGTCGCTGGGCGTCGAGGTGCTGCGCGCGGCGAAGTCCGCGGTGGACCCGACCGGGATCCTCAACCCGGGGAAGCTGGTCTGAGCACTTCGCAGGGGACGCCGTGGCCGTCCGCGGCGACGCCGTCGAGCTTCGCCGCGTCGGCCTGCGGGACGTGGGTGGTGCGCACCGGCTTGCCGTCCACCAGCAGCGGGTAGCGGATCGGCGCGGCGCCGACGTACGTGTGGACCTCGGTCAGGCGGGTGCCGTCTTCGAGCGTGATGTCGGGTTCGGTCAGCCGGGCCAGGTGGTAGCGCGTGCCGCGGCCCTCGCAGCGATCGAGTACGGCCAGCTGGTCCGGCGTCACGAACCAGATGGCGTGCTCCTCGACGCCGTCGAGCGCGGTGAGGGTGGCCGGGCGCTGGTCGTCGACCACGCGGAAACCGGCCGCCCACACCGCGGCGAGCCCGGCGCAGCGCGCGTGCGCGACGACGACCGGGCCTTCGAGCCCGAGCCGCCCGCGCAGCCAGGTGATCTTCGACGGGTTCGCGTTCGAGCCGTACGCCAGCACGGCCATCCGGTCGCGCCAGCCGCCGGGCGCGGTGTCGAGCGGGTGCCCGACACCGTCGACGTGCACGAACGAATGACCCGGCCGGGTGCCCGGGTAGGGCTCGGCCGGGTATTCGTCGTCGGTGAAAAGGGTCAGAAGGTCACCACGCTGCGCAGGACGTCACCGTGGTGCATGCGCTCGAAGGCCTGCTCGACGCCGTCGACGCCGATGCGCTCGGTGACGAACTTGTCGAGCGGCAGCCGGCCCTGCAGGTAGAGGTCCACGAGCATGGGGAAGTCGCGGCTGGGCAGGCAGTCGCCGTACCACGACGACTTGAGCGAGCCGCCGCGCGAGAAGAAGTCGATCAGCGGCAGGTCGTTCAGGCGCATCTCCGGCGTCGGGACGCCGACGAGCACAACCGTGCCGGCGAGATCGCGTCCGTAGAAGGCCTGCCGCCAGGTCTCCGGGCGGCCGACGGCGTCGATCACGACGTCCGGGCCGAAGGAGTTCGTGGCGTCCTGCATGGCCTCGACGACGGCTTCTTCGCTGAGGTTCGTGCTGTTGACGGTGTGCGTGGCGCCGAAGTCCTTGGCCCACTCCAGCTTCCGGTCGTCCCTGTCGATCGCGACGATCGTGGTGGCGCCGGCCAGCTTCGCGCCCGCGATGGCCGCGTCGCCGACGCCGCCGCAGCCGATGACCGCGACCGAGTCGCCCCGGGTGACGGCGCCGGTGTTGATGGCCGCGCCGAGCCCGGCCATGACGCCGCAGCCGAGCAGCCCGGCGACCGCGGGTTCGGCCTCGCGGTTGACCTTCGTGCACTGTCCGCTGTGGACGAGGGTCTTCTCGAGGAAGGCGCCGACGCCGAGCGCGGGGGACAGCTTGGTGCCGTCCTGGAGGGTCATCGGCTGGGTGGCGTTGAACGTCGAGAAGCAGTACCACGGCTTGCCGCGCTTGCACGCGCGGCAGGTGCCGCAGACGGCACGCCAGTTGAGGATGACGTAGTCGCCGGGCTCGAGATCGGTGACGCCCTCGCCGACCGCCTCGACGACGCCGGCGGCTTCGTGGCCGAGCAGGAACGGGAAGTCGTCGTTGATCCCGCCCTCGCGGTAGTGCAGGTCGGTGTGGCAGACCCCGCAGGCCTGCACGTTCACGACGGCCTCGCCCGGCCCGGGATCGGGCACGAGCACGGTCTCCAGCGAGACGGGCTCGCCCTTCGCCCGCGAAACGACCCCCTGGACCTCGTACGGCATGCGAATCCACCTTCCGGCTTTGCTGGTTCTGCCCGCAGCTAATCACGGATCACGCGGAGATGGCGACATCCGCATGAGTGAGGTTCGGTGATTCATGCGCAACGTGTTGCGTTATTCGCAACTGAGTGCGGCACGGGGGCCCGGTGTCTTGAATGAGTCATTCAGGTCTTCGGAGGTCCTGAATGACTCATTCAGGACGTTCGGCTGCTCGACCGCCGGTGAGCTGCGCGTGCCTCCGGCCCCCGGTTTCCACGCTACCCGGCGGTACCGACAGTTCCGGGCGGCTCCGGGAGGTCCATCGACGCCAGCCGGGCCGGGTCGGCCACCGCCGCGATCCCGGCGATCCGGCCGTCCACCACCGTGAACGCCACCACCGACAGCGGGCTGCCGTCCTCGCGCCACGCCACGACTCCCGGCAGGCCGCCGACGAGGACCGCCCGGCCGCCCGAGGCCGCGCCGAACCGGGCGCCCGCCGCGACGTTCGTCGCGCCCAGCACCACCACCACGCCGTCCGGGGTGTCGACCGTCAGGCGGACCTCCGGATCCAGCACGCGCAGCAATCCCTCGAAGTCGCCGTCGCGGGCCGCTCGCAGGAACGCGCCCACCACCTCTCGCTGCTCCCGGCCCGCGGCGGGTGGCTGCGAAGGCGTCCGCACCTTCCGGCGGGCTCGGCTCGCGAGCATCTTCGACGCGCCGGGGGTCTTGCCGAGGATGCGGCCGATCTCCTCGAACGGCACCGCGAACAGGTCGTGCAGCACGAACGCCAGCCGCTCGCCCGGCCCGAGCGACTCCAGGACGACCAGCAGCGCGAGCCCGATCGAATCCGCGAGCGCGACGTCGTCCTCCGGCGCGGGGCTTTCGTCCACCGCCACGACGATCTCGTCGTACGGCGCTTCCGGACGTGACCGGCGCGAGCGCAGGACATCCAGGCTGATCCGGCCGACCACCGTGGTCAGCCAGCCGTCGAGGTTGTGGATGGTCTCGGCGTCCTGGCGCGACAGCCGCAGCCAGGCCTCCTGGACCACGTCCTCGGCGTCCGCGTGCGAGCCGAGCACCCGGTGGGCCACCGCGCGCAGCCGGTCGCGCTGCGCCTCGAAGGCCTCGGTCAACGTGTCGGGCATGTCGTTACCTTCCTCGGTTCCGCTCCGTCGTGGGGATGACGGGCCCGGAGGGGCCGAGGTAACCGATGGAGGACCGATGGAAGCACGGCTGAAGGACTCGGGGAATCCCGAGGTGTTCGGAGCGATCCAGCAGATCATCAAGGCGGTGCGGGCCGGCGGCGTCGACCCGCGGGTGCTGGAGCTGGTCCACCTGCGGGCCAGCCAGATCAACGGCTGCAGCCCCTGCGTTTACGGGGGAGTCCAGTCGGCGAAGAAGCACGGCGAGACCGAAGAACGGCTGCACAACGTGGTCGCGTGGCGTGAGACGCCGTTCTACACGGAGCCGGAGCGGGCGGCGCTCGCGCTGACGGAGGCCGCGACCCGCCTCCAGGACGGCGAGCCCGGGGTGACCGACGAGATCTGGGAGGCGGCGGCGAAGCACTTCGACGAGCCGCAGCTGTCGGCGATCACCCTGAACATCGCGCTCACCAACTTCTTCAACCGGATCAACCGCACGACGCGGCAGCAGGCCGGAGCGACCTGGTGAGCACGGCGGGGCACCCGTCCGGCGCCCCGCCGAGCCCGGTCAGGCCGGGGTGATGATGTACGCGATGCCGCCGGGGCCGCTCGCGACGGTCCCGTCGGCGCGGTACCGCTTGGTCCGCTGCCAGATCTTCTCGAACTGGTCGCGCTTGTAGATGTTCCGCACCCGGTCGTTGCTGCTCGACGCCGGGTCGTTCGCGATCACGTCGCCGTCCTTCGTGAAGCCGACGACCACCATGATGTGCCCGGCCGTCCCGTACCCGGCGCCGTCGAGCTCCTCGGACAGGAACGACTGCGACGTGATCACCGGGATGCCGCGGGCGATGTAGGTCTCCAGCTCGTTCAGCGAGTGCAGCCGCGTGATGTGCCCGCGCAGCCCGCGCGACGCCGCGTATGCCGTGTTGAACGGCCAGTTGCCGGTGCCGTCGTAGGCGTGGTCGTAGGTGTAGCGCGCCGCGAACGCCACCGACGGGTCGACGTAGTCCGCCGGGATCCAGGACATCTCCGCCGCCGACGGCTTCTTGCCCCAGTACTCGGCCACCATCTCGGTCGACGTCGGGCTGCACCAGGCTTCGCCGCCCCCGCCGTACTGGGGGAACTGTCCCTTGTGGAGGTTCTGCGCGTACGCCGGCACCTTCAGCTCGATCCCGGTGGCGCGACCCGGCTTCGTCGTCTGCACGTCGAAGCGGTCCGGCACCGCCGAGGTCATCGCGCCCAGCGACGTCACCGACGGCGTCGCGTGCGAGCCCTTTTCCCGGTAGAGGCTGATCCGCAGCTTGTACGACTTCAGCGTGACGCCGGTCTTCATGACCAAGGTGTCGACGTCCACCGCTGCGTTCGCGTCGTCCTGGCCGTCGACGCTGGTGCGCAGGATGTCGGCGTCGCCGCTGGCCCAGCGGCCCATCACGTACCACGCGGTTTCGGCGCCGGCCGACGTCCGGCCCTGCGCCTCGACCTGCAGCCAGGTCTTCGCCGGCGTCTGGGCGTTCCAGGACGCGACCAGCTGCGTCGCGCCGAAGCCCTCCCGGTACGACGGAGACGTCCACTGGCCGTACTCGTACGTCTTCGTGGTGCCGAGCTCCGGCTCGGTGTGCTCGACCGTGCCGGCCGGGCGCGTGATGCGCAGGCCGTCGTGGGTCAGCGCGAGCCCGGCGAAGTCGCCTTCGTGGAAGCGGCCGCCGTTCCACTCGTGGTAGTCGATCGCCTCGTCGTCGCGGGGCCGGGCCGGCGCGGCCTCGGCGACTTGCGCGGTTACAGCTGTTAACACAACCACTGACAATAAGGTGAACAACTTGCGTACGCGCATCCCGGCTCCCTGATAGACCCACCCAGTAGCCAGGGATTTTCGCCGCTCGGGCCAGGTATGTAAACAGGTACCTACAGGACGGCCTGCGTCTGTGTCACTTTCGCGACCAACTTGCCGTCGTCGTCGTGGATCTCCGTCTCCACCACGACGAACTTGCGGCCGGCGTGCAGTGGTCTGGACGACGCAACGGCGTAGCCCGAACGCACGGCGCGCAGGAAGTTCGTCTTCGACTCGACGGTCGTCGTGCCCTGGGCGCCCTCGGGGAGGTTGAGGAACGCGCACACGGCGCCGGTCGAGTCGGCCAGCGCCATGAGCGCGCCCCCGTGCAGCGCGCCGCCGAGCGTGCAGAGGCTCTCGTCCCACTTCAGCCGGCTGCGGACGAGCTCACGCCCGTGCTCCAGCACCTCGACGCCGAGGCGCTCGGAGAACGGCATGGTGCGGTGGAAGAGCTGCGTGCCCTCGGGATCGGTCATGCCCCGCAGCCTGCCCGAAGACCGGCCGCGGGGCGATTACCTCCGGGGTAGTCGTGAGTGAGAAACAGGGTTATAACACTGTTTCTGTAACACCACCCGCAGCCCCGCGGGGGGTCGAGCCGCCCCGCGGCGGTGTGGTGGGGGGGGGGCCCCACCCC
>NZ_JBFBAG010000033.1:0-137422 GCF_040682155.1 Amycolatopsis sp. NPDC051371 | reverse complement strand
CACTGCTCGTCGGACCGCTCTACCGCGGGGCGGAGGTGACGGTGAAGTGAGGGGCCTGCTCGCACCGCTGATCAAGCTCGGCGTCTTCGTGGTCGTCACCGTGGTGCTCACGACGATCCTCGGGATCAGCATCGCCAACATCAACACCACCAGCACCAACGCCTACAAGGCACGCTTCACCGACGCGACGCTCCTGCTGCCCAACGACGACGTCCGCATCGCCGGGGTCCGCGTCGGGCAGGTCAAGGACGTCAAGATCGTCGACAAGCGCCAGGCCGAGGTCGAGTTCGAGGTCGACTCCGGGCGGACGCTGCCGGCCGGGGTGACCGCGCAGATCAAGTTCCGCAACCTGGTCGGCCAGCGCTACGTCTCGCTCGGCGAGGGCGACGACAGCGACGACAGCGCCGGGAAGACCCTGCAGCCCGGCGGCACCATCCCGCTGGATCGCACCACGCCGGCGCTGGACCTGACCGAGCTGTTCAACGGCTTCAAGCCGCTGTTCACCGCGCTCAACCCGGACGATGTCAACAAGCTGTCCTACGAGGTCATCCAGGTCCTGCAGGGCGAGGGCGGCACCGTGGAGAGCCTGCTGTCGCACACCGCGTCGCTGGCCACCACGATCGCCGACAAGGACCAGGTGATCGGCCAGGTCATCGACAACCTGAACTCGGTGCTCGACACGGTCAACGCCCACACCCCGCAGCTCAACGACCTGATCGTCAAGCTGCAGCAGCTGGTCTCCGGGCTGGCCGCCGACCGCAAGCCGATCGGCGACGCGATCGAGAGCCTCGGCAACCTGGCCGAGACGACGTCCGGCCTGCTGGGTGACGTCCGGGAGCCGCTGAAGAACGACATCAGCGCCCTCGGCACCCTCACGGACCAGCTGAACAAGAACGAGCCGGAGCTGGAGCACTTCATCCAGTTCCTGCCGACCAAGGTGAGCACGCTGACCCGCACCGCGGACTACGGCTCCTGGTTCAACTTCTACGCCTGCGAGTTCTCCGGGAGCGTCAGCTTGCCGCCACTGATCAACGACGTCGCGCTCCCGTTGATCCCGGTCAACCGGGAGAGGTGCACGGGATGAAGTCCTTCCAGAAGCGCAACCCCGTCCCGATCGCGCTGGTCGGCATCGCCGTCCTGGCCCTCGGCTTCATCGCCGCGCTGAACTCCGACGACCTGCCGGTGATCGGCGGCGGCACGACCTACACCGCCGAGTTCAGCGAGGCCTCCGGGCTGCAGAAGGACAACGACGTCCGGGTCGCCGGCGTCAAGGTCGGCAAGGTCAGCGACATCGAGCTCGACGGCGCGTCGGTCAAGGTGTCGTTCAAGGTCAAGGACGCCTGGCTCGGCGACCGGACCAGCGCCGCGATCAAGATCAAGACGCTGCTCGGTCAGAAGTACCTGTCGCTGGACCCGCAGGGCGAGGGCTCGCTGAACCCGGGCACCGGGATCCCGCGCGACCGCACGATGGCCCCCTACGACGTGCTCGACGCGTTCCGCGGGCTGTCGCAGACCGTCGACAACATCGACACCAAGCAGCTGGCGCAGAGCTTCGACACGATCTCGCAGACGTTCGCCAACACGCCGGAAGACGTGAAGGGCGCGCTGTCCGGGCTGTCGAAGCTGTCGGACACGATCGCCTCGCGCGACACGCAGCTGTCGAACCTGCTGGCCAACACCCGCGAGGTGTCGCAGACCCTGGTCGACCGCGACACCGAGGTGCAGAAGCTGCTCGACGACGGCAACCAGCTGCTCGCCGAGCTCTCGAAGCGCGAAGACGCGATCACGTCGCTGCTGAACGGCTCCCGCGAGCTGGCGACGCAGCTGCAAGGCCTGATCGACGACAACGGCAAGCAGCTCGACCCGGTGCTCACGTCGCTGGACCAGCTGACGTCGATGCTGCAGCGCAACCAGGACTCGCTGGCCCAGGGCATCGCGAAGTTCGCGCCGTTCATCCGCGTCTTCACCAACACCATCGGCAACGGCCGCTGGTTCGACAACTACATCTGCGGCCTGGTGCTGCCGTCGTTCGGCCCGATCAACGAAGAGGGGTGCTACACGAAATGAGTGACACCCGCTTCGGCATGGCCCTGACCCGGGGTTTCACCATCGCGATCGTCCTCGCGCTCGTCGTCGCCGGCGGGATCTGGTGGACGCTCAAGGACGCCGGCCGCAACCACCTGACCGCGTACTTCGCCGGCGCCGTCGGCCTGTACGAGGGCAACAGCGTGCGGATGCTCGGCGTCGACATGGGCACGGTCACCAAGATCCAGCCCATGGGCAACCAGGTGAAGGTCGAGTTCGAGTACGACCGCTCGGTCGCCGTCCCGGCCGACGCCAAGGCGCTCATCGTGGCGCCGTCGCTGGTGTCGGACCGCTACGTCCAGCTCGCCCCGGCCTACGTCGGCGGCCCGCGGATCTCCGACGGCGCGGTGATCGGCCTCGACCGCACCGAGGTGCCCCTCGAGGTCGACCAGCTGGCGTCCAGCCTGGCCCGGGTCAGCGAGACCCTCGGCCCGAACGGCGCCAACAAGAACGGGTCGCTGTCGAACCTGCTGACCACCGCGGCGGCCAACGTCGACGGCAACGGCCAGGCCCTGCACGACACGATCACCAAGCTCGGCCAGGCGGCCGGGACCCTCTCCGGCAACAAGGACGACCTGTTTTCCACCGTGGAGAACCTCGGCAAGTTCTCGCAGACGCTGGCCGACTCCGACAAGTCGGTCCGCAGCTTCGAGAGCCAGCTCGCCGACGTCAGCGGCTACCTGGCGTCCGAAAAGGACAACCTCGCCGCGACCGTCCAGCAGCTGGGCACGACGCTCACCTCGGTGCAGGCGTTCATCGACCAGAACCACGACCGGCTCAAGTCCAACGTGGACAAGCTGGCCGGCATCACGAAGGTGCTCGTCGACCAGCGCAGCTCGCTCGCCGAGATCCTCGACGTCGCGCCGGTCGGCCTGAGCAACCTGGTCAACACCTACAACGGTTCGTCCGGCACGCTCGACGCCCGGCCGAACCTCAACGAGCTGACCCAGCCGCCGCTGGTGATGATCTGCCGGTTGCTCAAGCAGGTCGGCAGCAACAGCATCCCGGACGCGCTCGGCAACGCCTGCGAAGGCATCGCCGGCGTGGTCGACAAGGCGATCCCGCTGCCGTCCGTGGCGCAGACCGTGCAGGCTCTGCAGTCCGGCCAGCTGCCGCCGCTCCCGCTGCCCATCGCCGGGCAGCTCTACGGAGGTGGCCAGTGAAGAAGCTACTGACCGTCGGAGCGCTCGCCACGGTGTCAGCTTTGACGCTCTCGGGCTGTGCGTTCAACGGCATCTACGACCTGCCGCTGCCCGGTGGCGCCGACCTCGGCGACCACCCGTACACGGTGAACGTCGAGTTCCGCGACGTGCTCGACCTGACCCCGCAGGCCGGGGTGAAGGTCGACGAGGTGCCGGTCGGCCGCGTCGAGAACGTCGGCCTCACCAAGGACGGCTGGCACGCGCTGGTGACGCTGAAGGTCAACGGCGGC
The DNA here is from genome assembly GCF_040682155.1 of Amycolatopsis sp. NPDC051371. NCBI lineage: Bacteria > Bacillati > Actinomycetota > Actinomycetes > Pseudonocardiales > Pseudonocardiaceae > Amycolatopsis > Amycolatopsis sp. NPDC051371. The sequence goes on along the minus strand of NZ_JBFBAG010000033.1, from coordinate 133,905 downwards.
ATCAAGCTGCCGGCCAACGCGATCGCGAACGTGAAGCAGTCCAGCCTGCTCGGCGAGAAGTACGTCGAGCTGGCCTCGCCCGGCGACGACCAGGCCCAGGGCAAGCTCGCCGACAACGCGACCATCCCGCTGGCCCGGACGAACCGCAGCGTCGAGGTCGAAGAGCTGCTCGGCGCGCTGTCGCTGCTGCTCAACGGTGGTGGCGTCGACCAGCTCAACACCATCACCAAGGAGCTCAACAACGCCACGTCCGGCCGCGAGCCGGACATCAAGGCGCTGCTGGACAACGCGAACCAGCTGGTCACGAACCTCGACCAGCAGTCGCGCAACATCACCCGCGCCATCGACGGGCTGAACCGGCTGTCCTCGACCCTGAACGGCCAGAAGGACAAGCTGGTCGGCGCGGTCGACAACCTCGGGCCCGGCCTCGGCGTGCTGGAGCAGCAGCGCGGCCAGCTGGTCACGATGCTGCAGGCCCTGGACAACCTCTCCGGCGTCGCCACCGACACGGTGAACCGGTCGCAGAAGGACCTCGTCGCCGACCTGAAGGCGCTGACGCCGACGCTGCAGAAGCTCGGCGAGGCGGGCAACGACCTGCCGAAGGCCCTGCAGATCCTGCTGACGTTCCCGTTCAGCGACCAGGCCGTCAACGACGTCAAGGGCGACTACTTCAACCTGTTCGCGAAGGTGGACCTGAACCTGAAGACCGTCGTCGAGAACCTGGGCAACAGCCGCCAGAACGCCCTCTCGGGGCTGCTCCCGCTACAGGGGCTGACCGGTGGGACCGAGGGGGCGGCGGGCAACCCGCCGCTGCCGATCCCCGGCGAGAGCGGTCAGCCGCAGTCCGGGCAGTCGAAGCCAGGGCTCGGAAATCTCTTCGGGCTCCTCTCGGGAGGTGCGGGCTGATGCTGGTTCGCCGGACGAAACTCCAGCTGATCGCCTTCGCGATCATTTCGATCGTCGCGATCGTGTACGCGCTGATCCGGTTCGCCGGGCTCGGCACCGTGTTCGGCAACGACGGCTACACGGTGAAGCTGCAGCTCAACGAGTCGGGCGGCATCTTCACCAACGCCGAAGTCACCTACCGCGGCTACAACATCGGCCGGGTCGGGGAGATGCGGCTGACCCCGACCGGGCTCGAAGCCGACCTGAACATCGACCCGTCGGCGCCGCAGGTGCCCGCGGACCTCGACGCGGTCGTCGCCAACCGGTCGGCCGTCGGCGAGCAGTACGTCGACCTGAAGCCGAAGGCCGACAAGGCCCCGTACCTGGCGGCCGGCTCCGTCATCCCGGCGTCGAAGACGACCACCCCCGTCAGCACCGACCGGCTCATCGGCGACCTCGACACGCTGGCCGCGTCGGTCCCGGTCGACTCGCTGCGCACGGTCGTCGACGAGTCCTACGACGCCTTCCGCGGCACCGGCGGCGACCTGCAGAAGCTGCTCGACACCGCGCGCAGCTTCACCGCGACCGCGCAGGAGTACCTGCCGCAGACGATCCAGCTGCTCGACCAGGGCGGCAAGGTGCTGGACACGCAGAACGACGAGGCGGAGAACTTCGCGTCGTTCAGCAAGAGCCTGAACGAGCTCACCGGCACCCTGAAGAACTCCGACGGCGACCTGCGCAAGCTCATCGGCATCACGCCGCAGGTGGCGACGCAGATCAGCCAGGTGCTGCGGGAGTCCGGCCCGGGCCTCGGCGCGCTGACGGCGAACCTGCTCACCACGGCCAACCTGACCGTGATCCGGCTCGACGGCATCGAGCAGGGCCTGGTCACCTACCCGGCGCTGGCCGGGGCGGCGAGCAGCGTGGCGCCCGGCGACGGCACCGCGCACCTCGGCCTGGTGCTCAACCTCTTCAACCCGCCGTCGTGCACCAAGGGGTACCTGCCGTACTCGCAGTACCGCACCGGAGCCGAGACTTCGCCGAAGGCGGCGAAGGAGGACGCGTACTGTGCCGAACCGAAGGGCAGCCCGATCAACGTGCGGGGCGCGCAGAACGCGCCGTACGGCGGGGTGCCGGTCGCGCCGTCCGCGAGCGATGTCGACGCGAACGCCAACCGGCCGGCCGAGGAGCTCGCGGAGGAGCGCGACACCCGGGGCGTCCCGGGCATCGTCGGCAGCCCCGGCGTGAGCCTGACCAGCCTGGGTTCGCTGCTCGGCCTCGCCTGACGTGGATTTGATGACCGTTACCTACCCTGGAGTGCTATGAGTTCGGACGAGTCGACCGCCGTGGCGGTGGCAGAGGCCGAGGAGCCGGCCCCCGAGACCCCGTCGAAGGAGCCGTCCTCGCGGATCCTGGTGCTCGGTGCCGCGGCGCTGGCCCTGGCCGCGCTGATCGCGGCGGCGATCTTCGGCGTCCAGTGGTGGGTGGCGGCGAACGACGACAACGCCGGCCTGGCGGCCTCGCGCGAGGCCGTGGTCAAGGCGGGTACGAACGCGCTGAAGGCCTACACCGAGGTCGACTACCAGGACCTGGACGGCTTCTTCGCCCGGCAGAAGTCCGTGTCGGACGACAAGATGTCGCAGCAGATCGACCAGTCGGCGCCGACGTTCCGCAAGGCCCTCGCCGACGCCAAGACGAAGGTCACCACGGACGTCCAGGACATCGCCGTCGAGGAGCTGGACGACCACGAAGGCAAGGCCAGCTTCCTCGCCGCCATCGCCACGACCGTCACCCAGGGGGACAAGAGCAGCGCGAAGCCGCTGCGCCTCGAGGTGTCGATGACCCGCGTGGGCGACGACTGGAAGCTGTCCGGCATCGACAGCGTCCCGCTCGTCGCGGCCGGCCAATAGCGTCACCCAGAAGGAGCTCGTAGTGCCCCCCTCCCGCCGCCAGCCGCCCCGCAGCAGCACCCCGCCGCCGCGCCGGCCCCGCGTGGCCGGCCTGCGCAAGCCCACGTCGGACGAGTCCGGCGCCGAGCGGACCGGCCAGCTCCCCGCCGTGCCGTCCGTGCCGTCGCCGCCGGCCGAGACCAAGAAGCCGCGGCCCCGGCCCGTGCCGCGCCCGGCGCCGAAGCCGGCCGCGAAGCCCGAGTCGTTCGAGGCCGCGAGCGGGCAGCTCGACACCGCGCCGTCGGCCGAGGACACGGCGGTGTTCGCGGCGGTCGGCACCGAGGACGAGCCGAAGGTCGACGCGCTCACCGGCGAGCCCGACGAGGACGAGACCCCCGCGCGGCCCGCGCCGCGGCGGAAGAAGCGCGACACGGGGATCGCGAAGCCGACCGACGTCTCCGACGTCCCGGTCGTCGACGAGGACGAGCCGTCGAAGCCCGCGGGCCCGAAGGTGCAGCGGCCGTACGTGGTCGCGGGCGCGCTGGTGCTCGTCGCGCTGATCCTGGGCGGCCTGGCGTTCTGGTTCAAGTCCGAGGAGGTCCAGGTCTCCTCGGCGACCAGCAACACGGCGCTGCTGGACGTCGCGAAGACGGCCCAGGTCAAGGACGCCGTGTCGAAGGCGGCCGAGGCGCTGTTCTCCTACGACTTCAACAACATCAAGAAGACCGAGGACGCGGCGAACGACCTGCTCGCCAACGACGACGTCAAGAACAAGTACAACTCGCTGATGGGCGAGGTCAAGCGGCTCGCGCCGGCGCAGAAGATGGTCGTGACCTGCAAGGTGACGCGCGCGGCGGTGATCATGCTCAACGGCGACCTGGCGAAGGTGATGGTCTTCGTCGACCAGACCTCGACCCGCACGGACACGAAGAAGACGACCGCGGGCACCGCCCAGCTCCACCTGAACGCCCAGCTCCAGGGCGACAAGTGGAAGATCACGGACATGGACACGTACAACGCGCCCAAGGTCCCGGCGGCCACCCAGGCGCCGGCGTCGTCCGCACCGCCGGCGTCTCCGTCGCCGACGAAGTAGCGCTGTCTTCGGCCGCGGCCCGGGACCCCGAATCGGGTCCCGGGCCGCGGCCGTATTCGGGGTCCAGCGGCCCGCAGCGCCGCCCGCGGCTCGGGCCGGTCACGCGGGGACCGGCGATGGCGTTCCAGACGCTCCAGGGCCCTCAGCCGGCCGGGACGCGTGCGACGCCTGAGGCACCTGGGACGGGCCCCGCCCGGTTACCGGAAGGTGCCGCGACACGCCGTCGCCGGCGGAACCGGTGCCGTCCGAAGTGGCCTGGAACACAGCTCGCACGGACGAAGAAATGTGGAAATCCCCAGGTCCGACCCCTACTACTGGCGCTACCGGCCGGTAACTGGAAGACTATTCGGCCGCTCACGCTCCGCTGAACCTCTTCCACGCTGCGCCAACCGGCGGGACCCCCGTGTGGCATCTTGACTCTCGGGCCCGGTGGGTTCACGCTTACTCCCGACGGCGAAACCGGCGGCCCTTGCGGGAGGGACCAACCGGCTCGCCTGGAGGCATACCTGAAGACGTCGCGAGGCAGGCTGGGCCCCATCGGGAGCGCCCCCTGGACAGACCGCGCCGTTCGGGCTAGACTGCCTCTTTGCGCTGCCCTCTTTCAGGCTGCCCGGAGCCGGTAGTTAGGATAGTGGGCACACGGCACCCTTGACAGTCGCTCATAGCTGTTGCTATGGCGGCCGTCACCGCTCATGTCCCCGGAAGGACGCATCTTGGCAGTCTCTCCCGCGAACCAGGCCACTGCTGCGACCACCTCGGCTGAATCTCGCTCGGAGTCCACGGGAATCCCCGGCGCGCCCAAGCGGGTTTCCTTCGCAAAGATTCGCGAACCGCTCAACACGCCCAACCTGCTCGACGTCCAGATCCAGTCGTTCCAGTGGTTCACCGGGGACGAAGCGTGGTTCGAACGCCGTGTCGAAGAAGGTGAAGAAAACCCGGTCGGCGGCCTCGAAGAGGTCCTGAACGAGATCTCCCCGATCGAGGACTTCTCCGGGTCGATGTCCCTGTCCTTCTCCGCTCCGCGCTTCGACGAGGTCAAGGCCTCGATCGAGGAGTGCAAGGACAAGGACATGACGTACGCCGCGCCGCTGTTCGTCACGGCCGAGTTCGTCAACAACAACACCGGCGAGATCAAGAGCCAGACGGTCTTCCTGGGCGACTTCCCCGTGATGACCGACAAGGGCACGTTCATCATCAACGGCACCGAGCGTGTCGTCGTGTCCCAGCTGGTCCGCTCGCCGGGCGTCTACTACTCGAAGGACGTCGACAAGACGACCGACAAGGACGTCTTCAGCGTCCGCGTGATCCCGAGCCGCGGCGCGTGGCTCGAGTTCGACGTCGACAAGCGCGACACCGTCGGCGTCCGCATCGACCGCAAGCGCCGCCAGCCGGTCACCGTCCTGCTGAAGGCCCTGGGCTGGACCACCGAGGCGATCCGCGAGCGCTTCTCCTTCTCGGAGACGCTGCTGGCGACCCTCGAGAAGGACCACACCGCGGGTACCGACGAGGCGCTGCTCGACATCTACCGCAAGCTGCGCCCGGGCGAGCCGCCCACGAAGGAGAGCGCGCAGACCCTGCTGGAGAACCTGTTCTTCAAGGCGAAGCGCTACGACCTGGCCAAGGTCGGCCGGTACAAGGTCAACAAGAAGCTGGGCCTCGAGTCGCCGTACGACACCGGGACGCTGACCGAAGAGGACATCGTCACGACCATCGAGTACCTGGTCCGGCTGCACGCCGGCGAGGACAAGGTGGTCGCGGCGAACGGCGTCGAGATCCCGGTCGAGACCGACGACATCGACCACTTCGGCAACCGGCGCCTGCGCACGGTCGGCGAGCTGATCCAGAACCAGATCCGGGTCGGCCTGTCGCGCACCGAGCGCGTCGTGCGTGAGCGCATGACGACGCAGGACGTCGAAGCGATCACCCCGCAGACCCTGATCAACATCCGCCCGATCGGCGCGGCGATCAAGGAGTTCTTCGGTACTTCGCAGCTGTCGCAGTTCATGGACCAGAACAACCCGCTGTCGGGCCTGACGCACAAGCGTCGTCTGTCGGCCCTCGGCCCGGGTGGTCTGTCCCGTGAGCGCGCCGGCATGGAGGTCCGGGACGTCCACCCGTCGCACTACGGCCGGATGTGCCCGATCGAGACGCCGGAAGGCCCGAACATCGGCCTGATCGGCTCGCTCTGCTCCTACGCGCGGGTCAACCCGTTCGGCTTCATCGAGACGCCGTACCGCAAGGTCGTCGAGGGCCGGGTCACCGACCAGGTCGACTACCTGACCGCGGACGAAGAGGACCGGTACGTCAAGGCCCAGGCCAACGCGCCGATCTCGGACGACGGCACCTTCGTCGAAGACCGGGTCATGGCCCGCCGCAAGGGCGGCGAGGTCGAGCTGATCGACCCGCTCGACATCGACTACATGGACGTCTCGCCGCGGCAGATGGTCTCGGTCGCGACGGCGATGATCCCGTTCCTCGAGCACGACGACGCGAACCGCGCCCTGATGGGTGCGAACATGCAGCGCCAGGCCGTGCCGCTGCTGCGCAACCAGGCCCCGTACGTGGGCACGGGTGTGGAGCTGCGCGCCGCGGTCGATGCCGGTGACGTGCTCGTCGCCGAGCAGTCCGGCATCGTCGAGGAGCTCTCGGCGGACCTGATCACGATCATGCACGACGACGGCACGCGGAAGAGCTACGGACTGTACAAGTTCCGTCGCTCGAACCACGGCACCTGCTTCAACCACCGCCCGATCGTCAACGAGGGCGACCGGGTCGAGCAGGGTCAGGTCATCGCCGACGGCCCGTCCACCGAGAACGGTGAGATGGCGCTCGGCAAGAACCTGCTCGTCGCGGTCATGCCGTGGGAGGGCCACAACTACGAGGACGCGATCATCCTCTCGGAGCGCCTGGTGCAGGACGACGTCTTGACGTCGATCCACATCGAGGAGCACGAGATCGACGCCCGCGACACCAAGCTGGGCGCCGAGGAGATCACCCGGGACATCCCGAACGTCTCCGAGGAGGTCCTCGCCGACCTCGACGAGCGCGGCATCATCCGGATCGGTGCCGAGGTCCGCGACGGCGACATCCTCGTCGGCAAGGTCACGCCGAAGGGCGAGACCGAGCTGACGCCGGAAGAGCGCCTGCTCCGCGCGATCTTCGGCGAGAAGGCCCGCGAAGTCCGCGACACCTCGCTGAAGGTGCCGCACGGCGAGACCGGCAAGGTCATCGGCATCCGCGTGTTCTCGCGCGAGGACGACGACGAGCTGCCCCCGGGCGTCAACGAGCTGGTCCGCGTCTACGTGGCCCAGAAGCGCAAGATCCAGCCGGGCGACAAGCTGGCCGGCCGGCACGGCAACAAGGGTGTCATCGGCAAGATCCTGCCGGTCGAGGACATGCCGTTCATGGAGGACGGCACCCCGGTCGACATCATCCTGAACACGCACGGTGTGCCGCGACGGATGAACATCGGCCAGATCCTCGAGCTCCACCTGGGCTGGCTGGCCTCGCAGGGCTGGACGATCGAAGGCAACCCGGACTGGGCGAAGAACCTGGCCGACGAGCTCTACGACGTCGCGCCCGGCACGAACACCGCGACCCCAGTGTTCGACGGCGCGAAGGAAGAGGAGCTCACCGGGCTGCTCGGGGCGACCAAGCCGAACCGCGACGGTGAGCGCATGGTCAAGGAGAACGGCAAGGCGACCCTGCTGGACGGCCGCTCCGGCGAGCCGTACCCGTACCCGGTCGCGGTCGGCTACATGTACATCCTGAAGCTGCACCACCTGGTCGACGACAAGATCCACGCCCGCTCCACCGGTCCGTACTCCATGATCACGCAGCAGCCGCTGGGTGGTAAGGCGCAGTTCGGTGGACAGCGCTTCGGTGAGATGGAGTGCTGGGCGATGCAGGCGTACGGCGCTGCCTACACGCTGCAGGAGCTGCTGACGATCAAGTCGGACGACGTGGTCGGCCGCGTCAAGGTGTACGAGGCCATCGTCAAGGGGGAGAACATCCCCGAGCCGGGCATCCCGGAGTCGTTCAAGGTGCTCCTCAAGGAGCTCCAGTCGCTGTGCCTCAACGTCGAGGTGCTCTCCAGCGACGGCTCCTCGATCGAGATGCGCGACTCCGACGACGAGGACCTCGAGCGCGCCGCGGCGAACCTCGGCATCAACCTGTCCCGCAACGAGTCGCCCTCGGTGGACGACGTCGTGCACTGATCGCGAGCTGAGCTGAGGGCCGGCCTCCCGCAGGCCCTCAGCTCGCCCGCCACCCCCTCTCTAGCCGAAACAACCCCAAGGGGATCTAGACGTGCTGGACGTCAACTTTTTCGATGAGCTCCGCATCGGACTCGCCACGGCCGACGACATCCGTCAGTGGTCGTACGGCGAGGTCAAGAAGCCGGAGACCATCAACTACCGGACGCTCAAGCCCGAGAAGGACGGCCTCTTCTGCGAGAAGATCTTCGGTCCGACCCGGGACTGGGAGTGCTACTGCGGCAAGTACAAGCGCGTCCGCTTCAAGGGCATCATCTGTGAGCGCTGCGGCGTCGAGGTGACCCGCGCCAAGGTGCGCCGCGAGCGGATGGGCCACATCGAGCTGGCCGCCCCGGTCACCCACATCTGGTACTTCAAGGGTGTTCCCTCGCGCCTCGGCTACCTGCTGGACCTGGCGCCGAAGGACCTCGAGAAGATCATCTACTTCGCTGCTTACGTCATCACGGGCGTGAACACGGAGCTGCGCCACAACGACCTGCCGACCCTCGAGAACGAGATCGGCGTCGAGCGCAAGAACCTCGAGACCAAGCGTGACGCGGACATCGAGACCCGCGCGCAGAAGCTGGAAGCCGACCTGGCCGAGCTGGAGGCGGAGGGCGCCAAGTCCGACGTCCGCCGCAAGGTCAAGGAAGGCGGCGAGCGCGAGATGCGCCAGCTGCGTGACCGCGCCGGTCGCGAGCTGGACCGCCTCGAGGAGGTCTGGACGACCTTCACGAAGCTCGACACCCGCCAGCTGATCGCCGACGAGCTGCTCTACCGCGAGCTCGTCGACCGCTACGGCGAGTACTTCACCGGCGGCATGGGCGCGGAGGCCATCCAGAAGCTGGCCACCGAGTTCGACGTCAGCGCCGAGGCCGACAACCTGCGCGACACCATCCGCAACGGCAAGGGGCAGAAGAAGCTCCGCGCGCTGAAGCGGCTCAAGGTCGTCGCGGCGTTCCAGGCCACCGGCAACGACCCGCGCGGCATGGTGCTGGACGCCGTCCCGGTCATCCCGCCGGACCTGCGCCCGATGGTGCAGCTGGACGGTGGCCGCTTCGCGACCTCCGACCTGAACGACCTGTACCGCCGCGTGATCAACCGCAACAACCGCCTCAAGCGGCTGATCGACCTCGGCGCGCCCGAGATCATCGTCAACAACGAGAAGCGGATGCTCCAGGAGGCCGTCGACGCGCTGTTCGACAACGGCCGCCGCGGGCGTCCGGTCACCGGCCCGGGCAACCGGCCGCTGAAGTCGCTGTCCGACCTCCTCAAGGGCAAGCAGGGCCGGTTCCGCCAGAACCTGCTCGGCAAGCGCGTCGACTACTCGGGCCGTTCGGTCATCATCGTCGGCCCGCAGCTGAAGCTGCACCAGTGCGGCCTGCCGAAGGACATGGCGCTCGAGCTGTTCAAGCCGTTCGTCATGAAGCGGCTGGTCGACCTGAACCACGCGCAGAACATCAAGTCCGCCAAGCGGATGGTGGAGCGCTCGCGGCCGCAGGTGTGGGACGTGCTGGAAGAGGTCATCACCGGCCACCCGGTGATGCTTAACCGCGCGCCGACGCTGCACCGCCTCGGCATCCAGGCCTTCGAGCCGCAGCTGGTCGAGGGCAAGGCCATCCAGCTGCACCCGCTGGTCTGCGAGGCGTTCAACGCGGACTTCGACGGTGACCAGATGGCGGTGCACCTGCCGCTGTCGGCCGAGGCGCAGGCCGAGGCCCGGATCCTGATGCTGTCGGCGAACAACATCCTGTCGCCGGCGTCGGGCCGTCCGCTCGCCATGCCGCGGCTGGACATGGTGACGGGCCTGTTCCACCTGACCCGCCTCACCGAGGACGCCGAGGGCGCGGGCAACGCGTACTCGTCGACGTCCGAGGCCATCATGGCCTTCGACCGCAAGGCGCTGAGCCTGCACGCCCCGGTCAAGATCCGCATCACCGACCGTCAGCCGGCGAAGGCCGACGAAGCGGCGCTCGCGGAGAAGGGCTGGGAGCCGGGCAAGATGTGGCTCGCCGAGACGACCCTGGGCCGCGTGCTGTTCAACGAGCTGCTGCCGGCGGACTACCCGTTCATCAACGAGCCGATGCCGAAGAAGCGGCAGGCCGCGATCGTGAACGACCTCGCCGAGCGGTACTCGATGACCCAGGTCGCGCAGACCCTGGACCGCCTGAAGGACGCCGGGTTCTACTGGGCGACCCGGTCGGGCGTCACCATCGCCATCTCGGACGTGCTCACCCCGGTGGGCAAGGCCGCCATTCTCGACGAGTACGAGGGCAAGGCCTCCCAGGTGGAGAAGCGCTACCAGCGTGGTCAGCTGTCGCACACCGAGCGCAACAACGAGCTCGTCAAGGTGTGGACGCAGGCCACCGAAGAGGTCCACAAGATCATGGAGACGGCGCTGCCGGAGGACAACCCGATCGCGGTGATCGTGAAGTCGGGCGCGGCGGGCAACATGACGCAGGTCCGGTCGCTGGCCGGCATGCGTGGCCTGGTGTCGAACCCGAAGGGCGAGTACATCCCGCGTCCGATCAAGGCCAACTTCCGTGAGGGCCTGTCGGTGGCGGAGTACTTCATCGCGACGCACGGTGCCCGGAAGGGCCTGGCGGACACGGCGCTGCGGACCGCCGACTCGGGTTACCTGACCCGGCGTCTGGTGGACGTCTCGCAGGACGTCATCGTCCGCGAGACCGACTGCGGCACCACCCGCGGCATCATGATGCCGATCGGCGAGGACATCGGCGACGGCAAGGTCCTGCGTGACCAGCACGTCGAGACCTCCGTGTACGCGCGGAACCTCGCGACGGACGCGGTGGACGCCAAGGGCAACGTCGTGCTGAACGCGGGCGACGACATCGGCGACCCGGCCATCGACAAGCTGCTCTCCAGCGGCATCTCGAAGGTCAAGGTCCGCTCGGTGCTGACCTGCGAGTCGGCCGTCGGCATCTGCGCGACCTGCTACGGCCGCTCGATGGCGACCGGTCAGCTCGTCGACGTCGGCGAGGCCGTGGGTATCGTCGCGGCCCAGTCGATCGGTGAGCCGGGTACGCAGCTGACGATGCGTACGTTCCACCAGGGTGGTGTCGCCGGTGACGACATCACGACCGGTCTGCCCCGTGTGCAGGAGCTCTTCGAGGCTCGTGTCCCGAAGGGCAAGGCGCCGATCGCCGACGTCGATGGCCGCGTGCGCATCGAGGAGAGCGAGCGGTTCTGGAAGATCACGCTGATCCCGGACGACGGCGGCGAAGAGATCGTCTTCGACAAGCTGTCCAAGCGTCAGCGGCTCGCGAACACCCCGAACGGCCCGCTGGGCGACGGCGACCACGTCAACGTCGGCCAGCAGCTGCTCGAGGGCACGCCGGACCCGCACGAGGTCCTGCGGGTCATGGGGCCGCGCGAGGCGCAGATGCACCTGACGGACGAGGTCCAGAAGGTGTACCGGGCGCAGGGTGTGTCGATCCACGACAAGCACATCGAGGTCATCGTGCGGCAGATGCTGCGCCGCGTGACGGTCATCGATTCGGGTGGCACGGACTTCCTGCCGGGCGAGCTGCCCGAGCGGACCAAGTTCGAGGCGCGCAACCGTTCGACGGTCTCCGAAGGCGGCGAGCCGGCTTCGGGCCGGCCGGTGCTGATGGGGATCACGAAGGCGTCGCTCACCACGGACTCGTGGCTGTCGGCGGCGTCGTTCCAGGAGACCACGCGCGTCCTGACCGACGCGGCCATCAACGGCCGCTCGGACCGGCTCGTGGGCCTCAAGGAGAACGTGATCATCGGTAAGCTGATCCCGGCCGGTACGGGCATCAACAAGTACCGCAACATCCAGGTGCAGCCGACGGAAGAGGCCCGGGTCGCGGCGTACGCGATCCCGTCCTACGACGACGGTTACTACACCCCGGACGTGTTCGGTACGGGTACCGGTGCGGCGGTTCCGCTGGACGACTACGACTTCGGCCGCGATTTCCGCTGACCGAAGTCCCGATCAACGGGAAAGGCCCTCGCCGGGTTTCCGGCGGGGGCCTTTCCCGTTTCCGAAATGTCACCCCAACGGGTATTCAACCCCTTGCGCATGTCGCTAGAGTGACCCGGTTCACGCGGTTCGGGGGCTTTGCGCGTTCCAACGGGTATTCAGGGGTGACTGTTCGTGAACAAATCCAGAAGCGCGAGACCCATCGCGCGCTACTTCGCCACGCTCGCCGCCGCAGCCTTGCTGACCGGCGGGTTCGCCGGTCCGGCGGCCGCGGAGGAGCCGGACCCGGCACCGGTCTCCACCGCGCCGTCCACGTCGGAAGAGCCGCCGCCGAGCAGTTCCGCGGCGCCGACGTCCACCGAGCCGAGTTCCGGTGCGCCGAGTTCCAGCGCACCGGAGAGCAAGCCGCCGGTGAAACAGGCCGAGCCGGTGGAACGCGCCCAGGTCGAGATCTCGGTCGCCCTGGACAAGGAGACCTACCAGACCAACGAGGACGTCCACTTCACCTTCAAGGTGACGAACATCGGCTCGGCCATCGCGAAGGGCCTCTGGGTCGCCCCGTCCTTCGACCCGACCGACCTGTACGTCCCCTACGAGCCGGGCTGGGGTCCGCTCAGGTCCAGCGACCCGGGCCTCGACCTCGAGCCGGGTAAGACCTTCGTGCTCGAAGGCACCGGGAAGATCCGGGACATCGAACAGGACTCCACCGTCCTGCGGGGCGTCATGTTCGACGCGACCCACTTCGGCGTCGGCGAGTTCACCGCCAAGGCGAAGGTCGTCAAGGCGCCCGGACGCGCGGTGGGTGTCGTCTACGGCGACAAGAACGGCAATGGCGCGCTCGACGCCGGCGAACAGCTCGCCGGCGCCAAGCTGACCATGCGGTACGTCAACGGCAACAGCACCTACACCGCCACGAGCGATGCTGCCGGGAAGTTCAGCTTCGACGTCCCGGCCGCCGAGTACAACATCGGCGGAGAGGTCGTCGACGGCTGGCTGATCCCGTGGAGCACCGTCCGGATCGACCCGGACAGCAAGGACCTGCTCGTCCGCGGGGCGCCGCCGCTGAACGGCGCCCTCAAGGCGTCGATGGCGTTCACCCAGGACAGCTACAAGGTCGGGGAACTCGCGCACGTCACCGTGACGCTGTCCAACTCCGGTCCGATCCCGCTCACCGGCATCGTGGCCGCGTGCAACCGCATCGGCAACTCCAACATCCTCAGCGGCCGCGGCCCGGGGTGGGGAGATCTCGCCAAGGACGGCGTGACGATCGCACCCGGGCAGACGCGCACCTTCGACGTGTCCGAGGCGGTGCCGGCCGCGGCCTTCGACCGCGGCGTCGTGGTCGCCGCCTGCGACTTCGGCTACGACGAAGTGGACATCGAGAACCACGCCGACGCCGGCGCCCAGGCGTGGGTGCCGGGTGGGAAGGCCGTCGTCGAGGGCACCATCGGCGTCTTCGGTGACCAGGGCGAGGTCACGAAGGCCATCGCCGGCGCCAAGGTCGTGCTGGTGTCCGATCAGCACTGCCCGGTCACCGGCGAGCGGACGACCGACGCGAAGGGCCACTTCGAGTTCACCGAGGTGGCTCCCGGCCCCGCCTACCGGCTGTACCTCGTGCTGCCGACGGGCTGGAAGACCAAGTACGAAAACCCGATGTCGATCGACGTCTTCGGGCCGCCGGAGAACCACTACCCGTGGCAGATCCAAGCCGAGCAGGGTGACGCCCCTGCGCCGACGGTGCCGACCAACCCCGCGGACTGCGCGGCCGGCACCCCGACGTCGACGACCGGCGCGGCCGGCACCGGTGGCGGGCAGAGCGGCGGCAGCGGACTGGCCAGCACCGGCGTCGACGCGCTCGGCCTCGGCGCGCTCGCGCTGATCGCCCTGGCGCTCGGCGGTGGCCTGGTGATCGGCGCCCGCCGGCGCCGGAACGCGGCCTGACGAACGAAAAGGCGCCCCCGGTCCACAGTGGACCGGGGGCGCTTTCGTTTCAGCGGAGGCCGCAGCGGGACACCGGGAAGTCGAAGTAGGTGTCCGGGAACGGCTCGCCGTCGAGGGTGTAGTGCCACCACTCCTCGGGCAGGTTGTGGAAGCCGGCGGTGATCATCGTGGTGCGCAGCAGGTCGCGGTTCTGCCGCGCGACACCCGTGATCGCCGGGTTGTCGGTGTGGGCCAGCGGGTCGAAGCAGTCGTAGCCGGTGCCCATGTCGACCATGTTGTCGGGGAAGCGCTGATCCTGCGGCGCGAAGCACGGCTTCAGCGGCTCACCGGGGAAGTACGGGCGCTGGAACCGCGGCGGGAGCTTCACGACGGTGAGGTCCATGGTGCTGCCGCGGCTGTGCCCGGACTTCTCGGCGATGTACCCGTCCTCGAACAGCCGGTCCTTGGCGACGTTCGGGTAGAACTCGGCCTTCATCTTCTCGTCGGCGAGATCCTTGGCCCACCGCACGAAGTGGTCGACCGCGCGCTGCGGGCGGTAGCAGTCGTAGACCTTGAGCGTGTAGCCCTTCTTCCTCAGCTGGGACTGGGCTTGCCGCAGGCCCTCGGCGGCCTGCCGGGTCAGGATGCAGGTGGGTTCGACGTAGCCGTCGATCCGCTGTCCGACGAAGTTGTGCCGGGTGGCGTAGCGGATGTCCTGCAGGATCGACGGCGCGACGTCGGAGAGCGCGACGAACTCGCGAGGGGCGGTCGGCGTCGCGGCCTGCGCGGTAGCGGGGACGGTGAGGGCGGCCAAGACGGTGAGGGTCACGGCCAGCGCACGGAAGATCGGCATCCCTCTCGTCTATCAGCCGGGCACCGGACAATCAGCCGCCAACCGGTCAAGACCAGCCTTCCGACGTCGTCGCGCGCAGGAAGTCGTCCGAGGGCGGCTGCACCGGGCGTCCTTCGAACTGCGTCGACAGCACCACCGACGACCGCAGCTCGCCGTGCTTGCCGAGCCGCTCCAGCAGGCCCTCGAAGTGCTCGAGCGAGGCCGCCCGGATCTTCAGCATCGTGCAGTGGTCGCCGGACAGGCGGTGGATCTCCACGACCTCCGGGTAGTCCTCGGACCTCGACGTCTTCAGCAGGCAGCTGCTCAGGGCGCACCGCATCTCGACGAACGCGTGCAGCGGCTGACCCGCGCGCCGCGCGTCGACCTGCGCGCGGTAGCCGGTGATCACCCCGGTCTCCTCCAGCCGCCGCACCCGCTCGGCCACCGCCGGCGCCGAGAGGTTGATGCGCCGGCCCAGCTCCTTGAACGACAGCCGCCCGTCGGTCTGCAGCAGGTCGAGCAGCCGCCAGTCGACGTCGTCCACGGGCTTTTCCGAACGAAAGGTCATGGGCCCCATCTTCCTTCCGAACCGTGGCCGTGGCGACGGATTTGCCGTTGACGGGCCCTTCGAAAGAGCGCCGGAAGTTCCTAAAGTTGCTGGTCATGGGGACTTCGACGGTGACCGGCCGGACCCGGTCCATGGGCGCGTTGTTCGCGGGCGTCGCGCTGCTCAACACGGCGACGGTCGGCTTGAGCACCGCGGCGACGCTGATCGTCGCCGCGGGCAGCGGGCCGGGCTGGAGCGGGCTGCCGAGCGTCGCGAACGTGCTCGGCACGGCGGCCGGCGCGCTCGGCGCGGGGCTGCTGCTGCCGGGTCACGGCCGCCGTCGCGTGCTGGCCGTCGGTTACGGCGTCGCCGCGGCCGGGGCACTGGTCGCGTTCGCCGGCGCGCTGACGACGTCGCTGGTGCCGCTCCTGCTGGGCATCCTGCTGGTCGGCCTCGGCAACGGCGGCGCGCAGCTGTCGCGCTACCTGGCGGCGGATCTGTACCCGGAGGAACGCCGGGGTCGCGCGCTCTCGAACGTCGTGTGGGCCGGGACCGTCGGCGCGCTCGCCGGGCCGGCGCTGATGGCCCCGGCGGCGGACGTCGTCACCGGTTTCGGCTGGCCGGCGCTGTCCGGGCCGGTCGCGGTCGCGGTGCTGGCCACGGCGGGAGCCGCGCTGGCGGCCGCGTTCCTCCCGCGGCACGTCCCGCTCCCACCGGAAAAGCCGGTGGCCGCGGTCGCCCCGGTGCGCCCGGCCGGCGTCGCGCGGCCGCTGATCGCGATGGTCGCCGCGCAGCTGACGATGGTCGCGGTGATGACCATGACGCCGGTGCAGCTGGAGAACCACGGGCACGGTCTCGACGTCGTCGGCTGGGTGCTGAGCGCGCACCTGTTCGGCATGTTCGCGCTGGCGCCGCTGTCCGGCCGGATCGCCGACCGCTGGGGGCCGCGCGTCACGATCAACGCGGGGCTCGGCGTCCTGGCGCTGTCGACGGCGACCGCGCTCGCGGCGCCGACCGCGCACACGTCGGGCCTGCCGGTGGCGTTGTTCCTGCTGGGGTACGGCTGGAACCTGGTGTTCGTCGGCGGCAGCGCGCAGCTGAGCCGCGACCTCGCGCCGGAGACGCGCAGCCGGGTGCAGGGCACCGTGGACGCGGTGGTGTGGTCGGCGTCCGCTTTGGCCGGTTTGGGGTCAGGACAGCTGTTTGCCGGCGGTGGGTACGGGCTCGTGGCGGTCGTCGGCGGCGTTCTGGCGCTGCTTCCGTTGGCCCTGCTGGCATCCCGTGACGGCCGGTAGCCGGGCCGTTGTCGGCAAATCTCTCGTCGCCGCTCGTGCGGTTCGCCGGCGAAGATGGGCCGTGGCTGACTCTGTGCCCTTCACGGACAACTTCTCGGACCTCTCGAACACGCAGGGGTACCAGTTCGAGTTCCGTTGCGAACGCTGCGGCAACGGTTTCCGTTCCGCGTTCCAGCGCGACAACCTGGAAACCGGGCGAAGCGTGCTTCGCACGGTCGGCTCGTTCTTCGGCGGGACGCTGCGAGACCTGAGCAACTCGGCCGACCAGTGGCGCTACGACCGCGCGACGAACTCGCCGGCCAAGGACAAAGCGCTGGCCGCGGCGGTCAAGGAGATCACCCCGAGCTTCCGCCAGTGCCGCGGCTGCGGCGACTGGATGTGCCACGACCAGTGCTGGAACGAGGAGATCGGCCAGTGCCTGCGCTGCTCGCCGAGCGTCGCCGAGGAGATCTCGCGCGCCCAGGCGTCGGCGCAGCGCGACCAGATCTGGGACAAGGCCCGCGAGAAGGACTGGACGTCCGACCTCGACCTCGACACCCGCGCGAAGGTCACCTGCCCGGGCTGCGGCCTGAAGGCTGAGGGCGGGAAGTTCTGCTCGTCGTGCGGGACGTCGCTGGCGCTCAAAGTCCGCTGCGGCGGCTGCGGCAGCGAGAGCAACAAGCCCGGCGCGCTGTTCTGCTCGGACTGCGGCTCCAAACTCTGACCGAAGGCCTTGTAGCGGCCGGCTATAAGGCTTTCGCGAACCAGTGCTCGGCGAACTGCCCGTCGTTGAAGGGCTCGACCTCGTCGTAGCCGGTCTTCGCGTAGAGCGCGCGGGCCTCGACGAGGTCGTGGCGGGTGTCGAGCCGCATGAGGTTCGAGCCGAGGCCCCGGGCCGCGTCCTCGGCGGCCGCCACCAGCACGGGGCCGCCGCCGGTGCCGCGGTGGGCCGGCTTGACGAACACCTTCGTCAGCTCGCTGACCCCCGGCGCGACGACGCGGGTCCCGGCACAGCCCGCGGTCTCGCCGTCGCGGTAGCCGACGAGGAACGCCCCGGTCGGGGGCACCAGGTCGGTGCCGGGTTCCTCGGCGACGTACCCCGTGAGCTCGGCCTCGGTGATCGGACGCCCGTAGTAGCGCGAAGCGACTTCGTCCATGTACTCGCGCATGATCGCGACGGCGTCCGGGTGAGCGACGTCGATCTGGGTGATCTTCCAGTTCACGTCCCCATCCTGGGCCCGCTGTCCAGCGAATTGGCCGGGTCCCGGGCACGATGAGGGTATGACGACTGTCACGAAGCGCCTGACGGTGGTGGCCGTCCTGCTGATCACGGTGGGAGCGATTCTGCTGTCGGTGGGCGCGATCGGCTTCGAGAAGACATCCGACCAGCCCGACGCCAACATCGGCGCCGGGTTCGCCCTGCTGGCGGGGCCGTACATCGTGGGGCTGGGGCTGGTGTTCGCTCTCTCGGCGGCCCTGACGCACTGGACTACCCGGCGCCGCTGACCCCCTGGGCCCACAGGGCCGCGGGAAGCTGTTCGGCCAGCTCCGCGAGGAACTCGGCCTCGGCGGCGACGTTCTCCCGCGTCGCACACCCCTGCGCCCAGGTCCGCGCCGACCCGTGCTCGACCACGACGTTCCGCTGCCCGAACCGCGGGTTCGCCGCCAGCCACCGAGCCAGCGCGTCCTCCAGCCGTGAGTCCGGCGGCAGGGTCGGCATCGACAGCGCCCTGCCCGGGACGATGCGCAGCTCCGGGCACGGCGGCACGGCCACCTGCGTCACGTGGATGTCCCGGAAACCCGTGTGGTCGTCGGAGCGCCGGAACGACTCCCGCGTGTCGATCGCGATCACCGGGCGGTCGCGGTGGCGGAACTCCACCCACGCCGTGCGGGTGCTCTCCGCCAGCGGCCGGCCCGACGGGTGGGCCACGCCGAACGTCGGCGCCGGGCCCGGTCCGACGCCGCTGTGGAACGCCCCTCCGCGCTCCGCCGCGAACGTCTTGAACCAGTGCTCTTGGCGGCCTTCGACGAACTTCGTGTTCGAGCGCCACCAGATCGCCGCGGCCACCGCGACCACGACGACGCCGATCAGCACGGCGACCACCGTCACCATCAGAAGTCCAGCTCCGAGCGGGTTTCCTCGTCGGGTTGGTCCTCGCCCGTCGAGCCGTAGTCGCTCACCTTCTTGGCGTTCTTCACGTGAGTGTTCAGCTTGCCGAGGTGGTCGTTGACGTTCTTCGCGTCGTTGTCGCTCGGATTGGCGGGGTTGAACCCGAGCACGCCCTTGATCGCCGCTTCGCCGCCCTTCTTCAGGGCCTCTTCCGCGCCCGTCTTCAGGATCGACGGCTTGTACTGGATGTTGCCCGCCGCGTCCTTGACGGGGTTCTCCCACGCCTTCGCCCAGCGCTTGCCGAGCATGCCGTCCTCGCCCATGGTCTTCTCGAGCAGCGTCTTGCCCGAGTTCTTCTCGGCGACCTCCGACAGCTTCGTCGCGGTCTTGCCCTCGGCCAGCTTCTGGCCGAGTTTCGTGGCGGCCAGCTTGTCCTTGAGCTTCTTCAGCCAGTCGAGCACCTTCTGCAGGATCTCCCGCAGCTTCGACACCTTCTGCGTGGTCCGCGCGGTCGTCGCGACGGCCTCGCCCTCGGTGGCCGCGCCCGCCGCCGCGGTCGACGCGCCGCAGGTCGGGACCGCCGCCGCCAGCGCCGGCACCCACAGCAGCACCAGCCAGGTGATGAACTCCGTCAGGATGGCCTTGATCAGCTCCTCGACGAAACTCATCAGCATGCTGTTGAGCTGCAGCATCCTCGCGAGGTCGCCGGACTTCCCGGCGACGCCGCCGATGCCGTGCGCGAACTCGCCGAGCGACGTCCTCGCCGCGTTGGCGGCGTCGCCCTGCCAGCCCTTGAGCCGCTCGTCGGCCACCTGGCCGAAGTTCTTGGACAGCTGGTCCAAGCCGGCCGCGATCGCGCCGAAGTTCTCCGCCGCGACGCCGAGCGCCGGGCCGTCGCCGCTGACGAAGTGGATCGCGTCCTGCACCGGCTGGACGACGCTGATCAGGAAGTTCAGCCCCTGCCCGACGAGCCAGCCGAGCGGGTCGGTGGCGATGTCGGTGATCGCGCTGGAGCTCGACTGGATGAAGCCCGCCGTGTCGGTGGCGATCGTGCCCAGGCCGAGCGTGATGTCGGCGCCATCCGGGTGGGGCGCGATCACCGCCTTCGCCACCGACACGAAGTCCTTGCCGACGGTCACAGCGCCGCCGACGAACGGCGTCGCCTTGACCGCGTTGCCGACGTTCATCCCGAGCACCGTGTCCGGGTCGTCCGGCTTGACGGTGATCCCGCTCGCGACGTCCGCTACCTCTGCCATCCGCGTCCCCTTCAGTGCTTCGGCTCGCGCGGCCCGTCGAGCAGGACCTCGACCTGGCCGAAGAACGCCTTGTGGTCGTCCTCGACGCCCTGGTAGACGTTCGCCGCGTCGGTGAACTTGCCCTGGGCGGAGGTCAGGCCGTCGGCCATCGACGCCAGCAGGTCCCGCAGCTCGCGCAGGGTCTCGTCGTACCCGTGCTTGGTGAAGACGCCGACCACGCCCCACGACTTGTCGCCGACGTCGGCCTGGGCGACCTTCTCGGTGATCTTCGCGCCCTGGTCCTGGTACTTGCCCAGGTCGCCGACGTACCCGCGCAGCGCGTCGACCTCCACCTGGTAACCGCCGGCTCCGTCGGGCATCAGTCCTCCTCGTCGAACAGGTTCCGCAGGAAGGAGTCGCCCGCGGACCCGCCGCTCGCGGGCGGTGCGTGCGGCGGGGGAGGCGCGTCGGCCTGGCGCAGCACCCGCTCCTCGGAGAAGTCCTCGGCGGGGGCCGGCGGCTCCGGCGTTCCTTCCGCCAGCTTCGACCGCATCTCGTCCACAGTGGTTCCGAACACGACGGCCTGGGTTTCGAGGACCTGCTCGACCAGCCCGAGGTGGTCGCCCAGGTGCTCCTCGACGAGCACCGCCTGCCGGCGGGCCGCCTCGCCGACGGCTTCGCGCAACGTCGTCAGCAACGCCGCCGACAGCGCCTTCGGGCCCTTCGCGAGTGCCGCGTCCGTGAACTCGACGTCGAGGACCGCGCCGCCCGGCCCGGTGACCACGGTCACGCCACCGTCCGGCGAGGACGCGCTCGCCCGCAGCTCGGTCAGCTCCTGCCGCATCGCGCCGACGCCGGCGAACCGGTCGTCGACGTTCCGGATGCTCGACTGGAACCGCTCGAACTCCGCCACCAGCTGGTCGAACTCGGCTGACATCTCCCTGTTCCTCCCCGATCGCGAGGTGCTTCCCACCCATCGTGGCTCCTCGGCGGCGGTGTGACGTACGGAACGCCCGATCCGATCCCACTGCGTCACCCGACCGGGTAATGGGTAGGTTTCCGGCCGCAAGGGGAAGCAGGGGAAGAGCGCTAGGAGTGCGTGATGAGCAGCAACGAAGGGGCCGCGGGGCCCGCCGAAGAGCCGAAGAAGACCGGTAGCCACGCGGCGCCCGAGGGGGCGGGCGTGCACCCGCTCATCGACCTCTCGCGCGACCCGAACCCGGGCAAGCCGGACCACGCGAAGCCCGACGAGGACTGAGCCGGACCCGCTTGCCGCGTACCCGGGGAGTCGGTTCGCGGACGTGGGGAGCCGGTTCGCGTACCCGGAGGGTCGGCCGGCGAGCCGGCCGTCCGGGTACGGCTCCCGGCTTCGGAACATTCCCGAGGCCGGGGGTGTTGTAAAGGACGACCGCCGAGCCGTGGTGCGTGCGGCAGCCCGGAAACGCGGCTCGAGCCGCACGTCGCACCAGGGCGTGACCGGACCCCGGAACATCCCGCGGCCCGGCCCTGTTCGGAGGTAGGCTCGAGGTTCGCCGACCTTCGGACCCCCCGCCGCGCTCCGTCCGTACCCGGGCGGGTATCTTTGGAGACCGTGCCCGGCATGCGTCGGGCCGCTCCGCGTGCCGTGCGGCATGGGCGGGGTGCTCAGGCACCCGGTCACCGGCTTCGGCAGGTCGGGGTTCCGACGGAAAATCCCTCCGGGAAGTTACCGGTCGAGAGACCGTGACGCGGGCCGACACGCCCGACCGCGGGGGCCGGTGAAGACACGAAGAAGCAGATCACGACAGGAAGCTGGTCCATTGCCCACGATCCAGCAGCTGGTCCGCAAGGGCCGCCAGGACAAGGCTGCCAAGCAGAAGACCGCGGCCCTCAAGGGGAGCCCGCAGCGGCGTGGCGTGTGCACTCGCGTGTACACCACGACCCCCAAGAAGCCGAACTCGGCGCTGCGCAAGGTCGCGCGTGTGAAGCTGACCAGCGGCATCGAGGTCACCGCCTACATCCCCGGTGAGGGCCACAACCTGCAGGAGCACTCGATGGTGCTCGTGCGTGGTGGTCGTGTGAAGGACCTTCCGGGTGTCCGTTACAAGATCATCCGCGGTTCGCTCGACACGCAGGGTGTCAAGAACCGCAAGCAGGCGCGCAGCCGGTACGGCGCGAAGAAGGAGAAGAGCTAATGCCCCGCAAGGGTCCGGCCCCGAAGCGGCCGCTGATCTCCGACCCCGTCTACGCCTCCCCGCTGGTCACCCAGCTGGTGAACAAGGTGCTGAAGGACGGGAAGCGGTCCCTGGCCGAGCGCATCGTGTACGGCGCGCTCGAAGGCGCTCGCGAGAAGACGGGCACCGACCCGGTCGTCACGCTGAAGCGCGCCCTCGACAACGTGAAGCCCACCATCGAGGTGAAGAGCCGCCGCGTCGGTGGCGCCACCTACCAGGTGCCGATCGAGGTCAAGCCGGGCCGCTCCACCACGCTGGCCCTGCGCTGGCTGGTCTCCTTCTCGCAGGCTCGCCGCGAGAAGACGATGATCGAGCGCCTGCAGAACGAGCTCCTCGACGCTTCCAACGGCCTCGGTGCCTCGGTGAAGCGTCGCGAGGACACGCACAAGATGGCCGAGTCCAACCGGGCCTTCGCGCACTACCGCTGGTAAGTAGTTCGGCATCGCCGCCCGTCTTCTGGGCCAGCCATGCCGGGCCCCAAGCTTGAGAACAGGGGAACACTCTCGTGGCACGTGACGTGCTGACCGACCTGACACAGGTCCGCAACATCGGCATCATGGCCCACATCGACGCCGGCAAGACCACCACCACCGAGCGGATCCTGTTCTACACCGGGGTCAACTACAAGATCGGTGAAGTCCACGACGGCGCCGCCACCATGGACTGGATGGAGGAGGAGCAGAAGCGGGGTATCACCATCACCTCGGCTGCGACCACCACCTTCTGGGACGACCACCAGATCAACATCATCGACACCCCCGGGCACGTCGACTTCACCGTCGAGGTGGAGCGGAACCTGCGGGTGCTCGACGGTGCGGTCGCCGTCTTCGACGGCAAGGAAGGCGTCGAGCCGCAGTCCGAGCAGGTCTGGCGGCAGGCGGACAAGTACGACGTCCCGCGCATCTGCTTCGTCAACAAGATGGACAAGCTGGGCGCGGACTTCTACTACACCGTGAAGACCATCGTGGAGCGCCTCGGCGTCCGCCCGCTGGTCATCCAGCTGCCGATCGGCGCCGAGAACGACTTCGAAGGCGTCGTCGACCTGGTCCGCATGAAGGCGCTGACCTGGCGCGGTGAGGTCCAGAAGGGCGAGGACTACTCCATCGAGGAGATCCCGGCCGAGCTGGCCGAGCTGGCCGCGGAGTACCGCGAGAAGCTCGTCGAGACCGTCTCCGAGGCGGACGACGCGCTGATGGAGAAGTTCCTCGAGGGCGAGGAGCTGACGGAGGCCGAGATCAAGGCCGGCATCCGGAAGCTCACCATCACCCGCGACGTCTTCCCGGTGCTGGCCGGTTCCGCGTTCAAGAACAAGGGCGTCCAGCCCATGCTCGACGCGGTCATCGACTACCTGCCGTCGCCGCTGGACATGCCGGCGGTCGAGGGCACGCTGACCGACGGGGAGACCCCGGCCACACGCACCGCTTCGGTCGACGAGCCGTTCTCCGCGCTCGCGTTCAAGATCGCCGCGCACCCGTTCTTCGGCAAGCTGACCTACATCCGGGTGTACTCGGGCAAGGTCGCCGCCGGCGCTCAGGTCATCAACGCGACCAAGGAGCGCAAGGAGCGCATCGGGAAGATCTTCCAGATGCACTCCAACAAGGAGAACCCGGTCAACGACGCCCAGGTCGGCCACATCTACGCGGTCATCGGGCTGAAGGACACCACCACGGGTGACACCTTGGCGGACCCGCAGAACCCGATCGTGCTGGAGTCGATGACGTTCCCCGAGCCGGTCATCCGGGTCGCGATCGAGCCGAAGACGAAGGCCGACCAGGAGAAGCTGTCCCTGGCGATCCAGAAGCTGGCCGAAGAGGACCCGACGTTCCAGGTCAAGCTGGACGAGGACACCGGCCAGACGATCATCGCGGGCATGGGCGAGCTGCACCTCGAGGTGCTGGTGAACCGGATGAAGTCCGACTACAAGGTCGAGGCGAACATCGGCAAGCCGCAGGTCGCTTACCGCGAGACGATCAAGAAGACGGTCGACAAGCTCGACTACGTCCACAAGAAGCAGACCGGTGGTTCCGGCCAGTTCGCGAAGGTCATCGTGAAGCTGGAGCCGCTCGAGCGCACCGATGGCGCGCTCTACGAGTTCGACAACAAGGTGACCGGTGGTCGCGTGCCGCGGGAGTACATCCCGTCGGTCGACGCGGGCGCGCAGGACGCGATGCAGTACGGCGTCCTGGCCGGCTACCCGCTCGTCGGGTTGAAGTTCACCCTGTTGGACGGTGCATACCACGAGGTCGACTCTTCGGAGATGGCGTTCAAGATCGCCGGTTCCATGGCGATGAAGGAAGCCGCGAAGAAGGCCGGCCCGGTGATCCTGGAGCCGATGATGGCGGTCGAGGTGACCACGCCCGAGGACTACATGGGTGACGTCATCGGTGACCTCAACTCCCGCCGTGGTCAGATCCAGGCCATGGAGGAGCGGTCGGGTACCCGTGTCGTGAAGGCACTGGTCCCGCTGTCGGAGATGTTCGGCTACGTCGGTGACCTCCGGTCCCGCACCCAGGGCCGGGCGAACTACTCCATGGTGTTCGACTCCTACGCCGAGGTTCCCGCGAACGTCGCGAAGGAAATCATCGCGAAGGCGACGGGGGAGTAACTCCCCCCACCGCGCGCGGGCATTAAGGGACTCTCCTGAACGTCCGCAGCACCGACGAAGGAACATTCGGAGGGCAGCAGCCACGCTGCCCTCCGAGCACAAAGCGAAATCAGTCCAGGAGGACATTCCAGTGGCGAAGGCGAAGTTCGAGCGGAGCAAGCCGCACGTCAACATCGGGACCATCGGTCACGTCGACCACGGCAAGACCACGCTGACCGCGGCGATCACCAAGGTTCTGCACGACAAGTACCCGGAGCTCAACGAGTCCCGGGCGTTCGACCAGATCGACAACGCGCCGGAAGAGAAGCAGCGCGGCATCACGATCAACATCTCGCACGTCGAGTACCAGACCGAGAAGCGTCACTACGCGCACGTCGACGCGCCGGGTCACGCGGACTACATCAAGAACATGATCACCGGTGCCGCTCAGATGGACGGCGCGATCCTCGTGGTCGCGGCGACCGACGGCCCGATGCCGCAGACCCGTGAGCACGTGCTGCTCGCCCGCCAGGTCGGCGTGCCCTACATCGTGGTCGCGCTGAACAAGGCCGACATGGTGGACGACGAGGAGATCCTGGAGCTCGTCGAGCTCGAGGTCCGCGAGCTGCTGTCCTCGCAGGAGTTCCCGGGCGACGACGCTCCGGTCGTGCGCGTCTCGGGCCTGAAGGCCCTTGAGGGCGACGAGAAGTGGGGCGAGGCCGTTCTCGAGCTGATGACCGCTGTCGACAACAACGTGCCGGACCCGGTGCGCGAGCTCGACAAGCCGTTCCTCATGCCGATCGAGGACGTCTTCACGATCACCGGTCGCGGCACCGTCGTCACCGGCCGCGTCGAGCGTGGCGTGGTCAACGTGAACGAAGAGGTCGAGATCGTCGGCATCAAGGAAAAGTCGACCAAGACCACCGTCACCGGTGTCGAGATGTTCCGCAAGCTGCTGGACCAGGGCCAGGCGGGCGACAACGTCGGCCTCCTCGTCCGCGGTATCAAGCGTGAGGACGTCGAGCGCGGCCAGGTCGTCGTGAAGCCGGGTACCACCACCCCGCACACCGACTTCGAGGGCCGGGTCTACATCCTGTCGAAGGACGAGGGTGGCCGTCACACCCCGTTCTTCAACAACTACCGCCCGCAGTTCTACTTCCGCACCACCGACGTGACCGGCGTCGTGACCCTCCCCGAGGGCACCGAGATGGTCATGCCGGGCGACAACACCGACATCTCGGTCGCGCTGATCCAGCCGGTCGCGATGGACGTGAACCTGCGCTTCGCCATCCGCGAGGGTGGCCGCACCGTCGGTGCGGGTCAGGTCACCAAGATCATCAAGTGATTCGACGCCCGGCCCGGGGGCAATACACCCCCGGGTCAGGGGCGTCAAATCACGTGTGCGACACTATTCAGGTTGCTCGTCCTGGGGCGGCCGATCCCTTCGGGGTCCGGCCGCCTCGGTGCGAGTGGCCACGGTCCGCCGAGCTCTTCCTTCGGGTTGCAGGCGAGCGGGCAAAGGCAGTGAGACGACAGTGCTTGCAAAGGCAGAGCCGGCTCATAGCCTCCTCACGTTGAGGAAGACCAGGCAAGACGACGATCCCGCGGGATCCGTCTGTGCGTCGGGCGCGACACGCCCGACCGCGTGGACCGGGGACAGGGCCGTTGAACTGCGGAAACCCAGGCCAAAGTGGAGACACAGCGGCGGGGTTTGTGAGATAGCGGCACGAGACGACAAGGAACGAGCAGCCACCATGGCGGGACAGAAGATCCGCATCCGGCTCAAGGCCTACGACCACGAGGCGATCGACACCTCGGCGCGCAAGATCGTGGAAACGGTCACGCGCACCGGCGCCCGGGTCGTCGGGCCGGTGCCGCTGCCCACCGAGAAGAACGTTTACTGCGTCATCCGCTCGCCGCACAAGTACAAGGACTCGCGCGAGCACTTCGAGATGCGCACGCACAAGCGTCTGATCGACATCCTCGACCCGACGCCGAAGACGGTCGACGCGCTCATGCGCATCGACCTGCCGGCGAGCGTCGACGTCAACATCCAGTAAGCGTTGGGCGAGCGGCGGAGATAAGAGACTCATGTCTGACAGGCAGATGAAGGGCATCCTGGGCACCAAGCTCGGCATGACCCAGGTCTTCGACGAGCAGAACCGGGTTGTCCCGGTCACCGTCGTCAAGGCCGGTCCGAACGTGGTCACCCAGGTTCGGACCCAGGACAAGGACGGCTACACGGCCGTGCAGCTGGCGTTCGGCGCGGTCGACCCGCGCAGGGTGAACAAGCCGCGCACCGGCCACTACGACAAAGCGGGCGTGACCCCGCGGCGCTTCCTCGCGGAGCTGCGTACCACCGACGCCGAGACCTACGAGGTCGGCCAGGAGATCACCGCCGAGGTGTTCGCCGCCGGCGTCGAGGTCGACGTGACCGGTACCAGCAAGGGCAAGGGCTACGCCGGTGTCATGAAGCGCCACGGTTTCAAGGGCCAGGGCGCGAGCCACGGTGCCCAGGCCGTGCACCGCAAGCCGGGTTCGATCGGTGGCTGCGCCACCCCCGGCCGCGTCTTCAAGGGCCTGCGCATGGCGGGCCGGATGGGCAACGACCGGGTCACCACGCAGAACCTGACCGTGCACGCCGTGCGTGCCGAGGACGGCCTGCTGCTGATCAAGGGCGCCGTGCCCGGTCCCAAGGGCGGCCTGCTGTTCGTGCGCAGCGCCGCGAAGGGTGGTAACTCCGAATGACAAGCGTCGAGCTGAAGACCCCGGCCGGTAAAGCCGACGGCACCGTGGACCTCCCCGAGGAGATCTTCGACGTGCAGGCCAATGTCGCGCTGATGCACCAGGTGGTGGTGGCCCAGCAGGCCGCCGCGCGCCAGGGCACGCACGACACGAAGACCCGTGGTGAGGTCTCCGGTGGCGGCAAGAAGCCGTACCGGCAGAAGGGCACCGGCCGTGCCCGCCAGGGTTCGACCCGCGCGCCGCAGTTCGTCGGCGGTGGCGTCGTCCACGGCCCCACGCCGCGCGACTACTCGCAGCGCACCCCGAAGAAGATGAAGGCTGCCGCCCTGCGTGGCGCCCTCTCCGACCGGGCGCGCGCCGGCCAGCTGCACATCGTCACCGAGCTGGTGACGGGTGAGAAGCCGTCGACCAAGGCCGCCAAGGCCGTTCTGGCCGCGGTGACGCAGGCGAAGCGCGTGCTCGTGGTGCTGCACCGGGACGACGAGTACAGCTGGGTTTCCCTGCGGAACCTCCCCGAGGTGCACCTGCTCTGGGCGGACCAGCTCAACACCTACGACGTGCTGGTCAACGACGACGTCGTGTTCACCAAGGCCGCGTACGACGCGTTCGTCGCCGGCCCCGCCCGCGGAAAGACCGTCAAGGCTTCCGCGCGGTCGGGCGAGGTCACGGAAGGGAGTGACGAGAAGTGAGTTCGGTCGCCATTCCGGACCCCCGCGACATCCTGCTCGCGCCGGTCATCTCCGAGAAGTCCTACGGGCTGCTCGAGGACCACAAGTACACGTTCATCGTCCGTCCGGACGCCAACAAGACCCAGATCAAGATCGCGGTCGAAAAGGTGTTCGGCGTCAAGGTGGTCAGCGTCAACACCGCCAACCGCCAGGGCAAGCGGAAGCGGACTCGCGCCGGCTTCGGCAAGCGCAAGGACACCAAGCGCGCCATCGTGACTCTTTCGCCTGAAAGCAAGGCGATCGAGATCTTCGGCGGACCCACCGCGTAAAGGACTGAGCTGACATGGGCATCCGCAAGTACAAGCCGACGACCCCGGGTCGTCGCGGTTCGAGCGTCTCGGACTTCGCCGAGATCACCCGCTCGACTCCCGAGAAGTCGCTGCTGCGTCCGCTGAGCGGCACCGGTGGTCGCAACTCGTCGGGCAAGATCACCACCCGGCACAAGGGTGGCGGCCACAAGCGCGCTTACCGCCTCATCGACTTCCGTCGCAACGACAAGGACGGCGTTCCCGCCAAGGTCGCGCACATCGAGTACGACCCCAACCGGTCCGCTCGCATCGCGCTGCTGCACTACGCCGACGGCGAGAAGCGCTACATCATCGCGCCGGAGAAGCTCAAGCAGGGTGACACGGTGGAGAACGGACCCCGGGCCGACATCAAGCCGGGCAACAACCTGCCGCTGCGCAACATCCCGGTGGGCACCGTGATCCACGCGATCGAGCTCCGCCCCGGTGGCGGCGCGAAGATGGCGCGGTCCGCCGGCGCGAAGGTGCAGCTCGTCGCCAAGGACGGGCCGTACGCCCAGCTGCGTCTCCCCTCGGGCGAGATCCGCAACGTGGACGTGCGCAACCGCGCCACGATCGGCGAGGTCGGCAACTCCGACCACGCCAACATCAACTGGGGCAAGGCGGGCCGTAACCGCTGGCGCGGCAAGCGCCCCACGGTCCGTGGTGTCGTGATGAACCCGGTCGACCACCCGCACGGTGGTGGCGAGGGCAAGACGTCCGGTGGTCGTCACCCCGTCAACCCGAACGGTAAGCCCGAGGGCCGCACGCGTCGCCGCAAGGCGTCCGACGCGATGATCGTCCGCCGCCGCCGTACCGGCAAGAACAAGCGCTGAGCAGGGAGGTAGAAGAACATGCCACGTAGCCTTAAAAAGGGCCCCTTCGTGGACGACCACCTGCTCAAGAAGGTGGACGTTCTCAACGAGTCGGGCAAGAAGACCGTGATCAAGACTTGGTCGCGCCGTTCCACGATCATCCCGGACTTCCTGGGTCACACGATCGCTGTGCACGACGGACGCAAGCACGTCCCGGTGTTCGTCACCGAGGCCATGGTGGGTCACAAGCTGGGCGAGTTCGCCCCGACGCGGACCTTCAAGGGTCACATCAAGGACGACCGCAAGTCGCGCCGCCGCTGAGCGGGCACGAAACCAGACAGGAAGTAGCGATGAACGCCCAGAACGACGTGACGACCGAGGCTGAACTGCCTACGGCGTACGCGCGGGCTCGCTTCGTCCGGGACTCGCCGACCAAGGTGCGCCGGGTGATCGAGCTCATCAAGGGACGTAGCGCCGCCGACGCCTTGGCCGTGCTCCGGTTCGCCCCGCAGGCGGCCAGCGAGCCGGTCGCGAAGGTGCTTGCCAGCGCTGTGGCCAACGCCGAGAACAACCTTCAGCTGGACCCGGACACCCTCTGGGTCAAGAACGCGTACGCCGACGAGGGCCCCACCCTCAAGCGGATCCGCCCGCGGGCCCAGGGCCGTGCGTACCGGATCCGCAAGCGGACCAGCCACATCACCGTCGAGGTGGAGTCGCGTCCCGCCGTCGCGCAGAAGGCTCAGAGCAAGAAGAAGGCAGGTGGCCGGTAGTGGGCCAGAAGATCAACCCGCACGGTTTCCGCCTGGGTATCACCACGGACTGGAAGTCGCGCTGGTACGCCGACAAGCAGTACGCCGAGTACGTGGCCGAGGACGTCAAGATCCGCAAGCTGCTGGCGACGGGCATGGAGCGCGCCGGCATCTCCAAGGTCGAGATCGAGCGCACTCGTGACCGCGTCCGCGTCGACATCCACACCGCCCGGCCGGGCATCGTCATCGGCCGCCGCGGCGCGGAGGCCGACCGGATCCGCGGCGCGCTGGAGAAGCTGACCAAGAAGCAGGTCCAGCTGAACATCCTCGAGGTCAAGAACCCCGAGGCCGACGCCCAGCTGGTCGCCCAGGCGGTCGCGGAGCAGCTTTCCAACCGGGTGGCGTTCCGCCGCGCGATGCGGAAGGCGATCCAGACCTCCATGCGCTCGCCGCAGGTCAAGGGCATCCGCGTGCAGTGCGGCGGTCGTCTCGGCGGTGCCGAGATGTCCCGCTCCGAGCACTACCGCGACGGCCGGGTCCCGCTGCACACGCTGCGCGCCGACATCGACTACGGCTTCTTCGAGGCCAAGACGACGTTCGGTCGCATCGGCGTCAAGGTGTGGATCTACAAGGGTGAGCTCGTCGGTGGCCTGAAGGCTCGCGAGGCCCGCGACGCCGCCGAGCGCGCGCCGCGCGGCGGTCGCGACCGTGACCGCAGCGACCGGCCGTCCCGTCCGCGTCGTTCCGGCGCCTCGGGCACGACCGCCACCTCGACCGAAGCCGGTCGCGCCGCCGCTGCCGCCACGACCGAGGCGGCCCCGGCCACCGAGACCGCAGAAAAGACGGAGGGCTGAGACGTGCTCATCCCGCGCAGGGTCAAGCACCGGAAGCAGCACTCCCCGAAGCGCCACGGCGCCGCCAAGGGTGGCACGAAGGTCAGCTTCGGCGAGTACGGCATCCAGGCGCTTGAGCACAGCTACGTGACGAACCGGCAGATCGAGTCCGCTCGTATCGCCATGACCCGTCACATCAAGCGTGGTGGCAAGGTGTGGACGACCATCTACCCGGACCGCCCGCTGACCAAGAAGCCGGCCGAGACCCGCATGGGTTCCGGCAAGGGTTCGCCCGAGTGGTGGATCGCCAACGTGAAGCCGGGTCGCGTGATGTTCGAGATCAGCTTCCCGAACGAGGAGACCGCCCGTGAGGCGCTCCGCCGTGCGATCCACAAGCTGCCCATGAAGTGCCGCATCGTGACCCGTGAAGGTGGTGAGTTCTGATGGCGAACGCAGGTGCTTTGGCATCGGAGCTGCGTGAGCTCACCGCGGAAGAGCTCGTCCTGCGTCTGAAGGAATACAAGGAGGAGCTCTTCAACCTCCGCTTCCAGATGGCGACCGGGCAGCTCGACAACAACCGCCGCCTGCGCACCGTCCGCACGGACATCGCGCGGATCTACACGGTCATGCGCGAGCGCGAACTCGGCCTGTCCGTTGCCCCCGACGCCGAGAGTGAAGGTGCCGCATGAGCGAGCCCACCACCGAGACGCCGGCCCGGAACGACCGCAAGGTCCGCGAGGGCTACGTCGTCTCGGACAAGATGAACAAGACGATCGTGGTCGAGCTCGAGGACCGCAAGAAGCACCCCCGTTACTCGAAGGTCGTTCGCAGCACCACCAAGGTCAAGGTGCACGACGAGAACAACGAGGCGGGCGTGGGCGACCGGGTCACCCTGATGGAGACCCGCCCGCTGTCGGCGACGAAGCGGTGGCGCCTGGTGCAGATCGTGGAGAAGGCCAAGTAAGCAGGGCTCTTCGGAGTTCTTAGTTCCGCAAGGCTCGCCACGGTGAATCCTCACCAGCGGGCGAGAACCGGCGCGACATACAGGAGTTGACGTGATCCAGCAGGAGTCGCGGCTTCGGGTAGCCGACAACACGGGTGCGAAGGAAATCCTCTGCATCCGCGTTCTCGGTGGTTCCGGGCGGCGCTACGCCGGCATCGGTGACATCATCGTCGCCACCGTGAAGGACGCCATCCCGGCTGCCGGGGTGAAGAAGGGCGATGTCGTCAAGGCCGTCATCGTCCGCACGGTCAAGGAGCGTCGTCGTCCGGACGGTTCCTACATCCGGTTCGACGAGAACGCCGCCGTGCTCATCAAGAACGACAACGAGCCCCGGGGCACCCGCATCTTCGGCCCGGTGGGCCGCGAGCTGCGCGACCGAAAGTTCATGAAGATCATTTCGCTCGCGCCGGAGGTGCTGTGATGAAGGTGAAGAAGGGCGACACGGTCGTCGTCATCGCCGGCAAGGACAAGGGCGCCAAGGGCAAGGTCATCCAGGCTTACCCCGAGCGCGACCGCGTGCTGGTCGAGGGCGTGAACCGGATCAAGAAGCACACGCGGATCACCCAGACCCAGCGCGGTGCGCAGTCCGGTGGCATCGTCACGCAGGAGGCCCCGATCCACGTCTCGAACGTGATGGTGGTCGACTCGGACGGCAAGCCGTCGCGGGTGGGTTACCGCTTCGGCGAGGACGGCAAGAAGGTCCGGGTTTCGCGCCGGAACGGTAAGGACATCTGATGACCACCGCAGAGAAGGTCGCGCCGCGCCTCAAGGTGCGCTACCGCGAAGAGATCAAGGGCCAGCTGCAGGCGGAGTTCTCCTTCGCCAACGTCCACCAGATCCCGGGCGTGGTGAAGGTCGTCGTGAACATGGGCGTCGGTGACGCCGCCCGCGACAGCAAGCTGATCGAGGGTGCGGTCAAGGACCTCGCCCTGATCACCGGCCAGAAGCCCGAGGTTCGCAAGGCCCGCAAGTCCATCGCGCAGTTCAAGCTGCGCGAGGGCCAGCCGATCGGTGCGCGCGTCACGCTGCGCGGCGACCGGATGTGGGAGTTCCTCGACCGGTTGCTGACCATCGCGCTGCCGCGTATCCGCGACTTCCGCGGGCTTTCGCCGAAGCAGTTCGACGGCCACGGCAACTACACCTTCGGTCTCAACGAGCAGTCGATGTTCCACGAGATCGACCCTGACGCCATCGACCGCCCGCGCGGCATGGACGTCACCGTCGTCACGACCGCCACGAACGACGACGAGGGCCGGGCGCTGCTGCGCAAGCTCGGCTTCCCGTTCAAGGAGAACTGAGCCGATGGCCAAGAAAGCACTGGTCCACAAGGCCGCGAAGAAGCCGAAGTTCGCCGTTCGCGGCTACACCCGCTGCCAGCGGTGCGGCCGCCCGCACGCCGTGTTCCGCAAGTTCGGGCTCTGCCGGATCTGCCTTCGCGAGATGGCGCACGCGGGCGAGCTGCCCGGCGTCCGCAAGTCCAGCTGGTAAGAGCTTTTTTCTAAAACTCCACTTCGCCACAGGCCCCGCCCCCTCTTTACGGGGTGGGGAACCAGGGCGAGAAAGGTTGACAGGTCACCATGACGATGACCGACCCCATCGCAGACTTCTTGACGCGTCTGCGTAACGCGAACTCGGCGTACCACGACGAGGTCAAGCTTCCGCACTCGAAGCTCAAGGCGAACATCGCCGAGATCCTCAAGCGCGAGGGCTACATCGCGAGCTACCGCGACGAGCCGGGCGAAAAGCACAAGAACCTCGTCGTCGAACTCAAGTACGGCCCCAACCGTGAGCGGAGCATCGCCGGCCTGCGGCGCGTCTCCAAGCCCGGTCTGCGGGTCTACGCAAAATCGACCGAACTGCCGTCCGTTCTCGGAGGGCTGGGCATCGCGATCATCTCGACGTCCGGCGGCCTCCAGACCGACCGGCAGGCCAAGCGAAACAGCGTGGGCGGCGAAGTCCTCGCCTACGTCTGGTAAGGAAGGGGGCACAGACATGTCACGCATCGGAAAGCTGCCGGTCGCCGTCCCCTCCGGGGTCGAGGTGACCATCGACGGTCAGCACATCAGCGTCAAGGGCCCCAAGGGGACCCTGGAGCACACCATCGCCGAGCCGATTTCGGTCGTGCGCGACGATGACGGCACTCTGCTGGTCAAGCGCCCGGACGACGAGCGCACCAGCAAGGCTCTGCACGGCCTCACCCGCACCCTGGTGAACAACCTGGTCGTGGGTGTGACCGCGGGCTACGAGAAGAAGCTCGAGATTCACGGTGTCGGTTACCGCGTGCAGGCCAAGGGCTCGGACCTCGAGTTCGCCCTCGGCTACAGCCACCCGGTGAAGATCGAGGCTCCGGAAGGCATCACCTTCAAGGTGGAGACCCCGACCCGGTTCTCGGTCTCCGGTATCGACAAGCAGAAGGTCGGCCAGATCTCGGCCGTCATCCGCAAGCTGCGGCGCCCGGACCCGTACAAGGGCAAGGGGCTGCGGTACGAGGGTGAGAAGATCCGCCGCAAGGTCGGAAAGACGGGTAAGTGATCATGAGCGACACGACTACGAAGCGCAAGCCGGTGGGCACGGACATCTCGACCCGCCGCCGCGTCGCGAAGGCCCGTCGGCACTTCCGCCTTCGCAAGAAGGTCTCGGGCACGGACCAGCGTCCGCGCCTGGTCGTCAAGCGGTCCTCGCGGCACATCGCCGTGCAGGTCATCGACGACCTGGTCGGCCACACGCTGGCGTCGGCGTCCACCCTCGAGGCGGACGTCCGGGCGCTGGACGGCGACAAGAAGGCCAAGGCCGCCAAGGTCGGGGAACTGGTCGCGGCCCGTGCCAAGAACGCCGGGATCTCGGCTGTGGTGTTCGACCGTGGGGGCAACGCCTACCACGGCCGCATCGCCGCGCTCGCCGACGCCGCCCGTGAGGCGGGGTTGGAGTTCTGACGATGCAGAAGCTTGTTAACGGAAGGAAAGCCTGATGCCGGGACGTACACGGCAATTCGGCGGCGGACAGGGCGGACCCGGCGGCCAGGGCGGCAACGACCGCAATGACCGTCGCGGTGGCGGCCGGGACCGGCGCGACAGCGGCCGTGGCGGGGCCGGCCAGGACAAGACCCCGCACCTCGAGAAGGTCGTGACGATCAACCGCGTCGCCAAGGTCGTCAAGGGTGGTCGTCGCTTCAGCTTCACCGCTCTGGTGGTCGTCGGTGACGGCGACGGTCAGGTCGGCGTCGGCTACGGCAAGGCCAAGGAAGTTCCCGCGGCGATCGCCAAGGGCGTCGAGGAAGCGAAGAAGAACTTCTTCCGCGTTCCGCGCGTCGGCGGCACCATCCCCCACCCGATCACGGGTGAGGCGTCCGCCGGTGTCGTGCTGCTCCGCCCGGCGTCCGCCGGTACCGGCGTCATCGCCGGTGGCCCGGTGCGCGCGGTGCTGGAGTGCGCGGGCGTCCACGACGTGCTGTCGAAGTCGCTCGGCTCCGACAACGCGATCAACATCGTGCACGCGACCGTGGCGGCCCTGAAGGGCCTGCAGCGTCCCGAAGAGGTCGCGGCCCGCCGCGGTCTCCCGCTCGAGGACGTCGCGCCGGCCCGGATGCTGCGCCAGCGCGCGGGCCAGGGGGTCTGACATGGCTGAGCTCAAGGTCACCCAGGTCAAGAGCAAGATCGGCACGAAGCACGCTCACCGCGAGTCGCTGCGCACCCTCGGGCTGCGCAAGATCCGCCAGAGCGTCGTGCGTGAAGACACCCCCCAGGTGCGCGGCCTGATCCACACCGTCCGCCACCTGGTGGAGGTCGAGGAGGTCAAGGCATGACGGCCATCAAGATCCACCACCTGCGCCCGGCTCCGGGCTCGAAGCGCGAGAAGATGCGCGTCGGCCGTGGTGAGGGTTCGAAGGGCAAGACCGCCGGTCGCGGTACGAAGGGCACCAAGGCCCGGAAGAACGTGCCCGCCGGGTTCGAGGGTGGGCAGATGCCCATCCACATGCGGCTCCCGAAGCTTCGCGGCTTCAAGAACCGCTTCCGCACCGAGTACCAGCCGGTGAACGTGGGCGACATCGCCCGCCTCTTCCCGGACGGTGGCAAGGTCGGTGCCGAGGAGCTCACCTCCGCGGGTCTCGTCCGCAAGGGCAAGCTCGTCAAGGTGCTCGGCAACGGTGACGTCAACGGCGTCAAGCTCGACGTGACCGCCGACGGTTTCTCCGGCTCCGCCAAGGAGAAGCTCGAAGCGGCCGGTGGCTCCGCCACCACCAACTGAGCTGATTCTCGTCCGAAGGCCCGTCTGGTTCGCCAGGCGGGCCTTCGGCGTTCCCGGGTTCGCTTGTGGCGGCCGCGCTACGGCGGAAGGATCAGCGGGATGGACGTCACCCCTCCGGCGGCTCGCCGGACTCCGGTCTTCCTCACTCCCGCGCTGGTGACGGTCGCCCTCGCGTTGACGGTCTTCGGGACGTTCCTGCCGTTCTTCACCACCGAGCAGCCGCTGGGGCTGGAACCGTCCGGGGTCGCGCGGACGATCCAGCGGGCCTGGCGGATCGACTTCTCGTTCCCGGGCCAGGGGGAGCTCAGCTCGCCCTCCGTCCCGCTCGGGTTCCCGCTGCTGCTGGCGAGCGCGATCCTCCTGGCCGCGGCGGTCCTCGGCACCCGCCAGGCGGTGACCGGCCGGCCGTCCGCGGCCGCGCGGCGGACGACGCTGGCGGGAGCGGCGTTCCTGGCGGGAGCGGTCTGCACGATCGGCATGCAGGGCGCGCGCAACCTCTTCTACGACGGGGCACCCCAGCTGCAGACGACGGCCATGGCGGGCATGTGGGTGCTCGTGGCAGCCGTCCTGGCCGCGGCGGCGGCGACGGCGCTGAGCCACCGCAGGTTCGCGGAGGGCCGCCCGGAGTGGGCGGACCCGGCTGTCGCGTTCGCGGACACCACGACGCCGCCGTCGGGTGTCGTGATCACGGTGCTGCCCCCGGAAGACGACTGACCGGACAGGCTCCTTGCCGCGGCGCGGATCCGGACGGAGGATCACAGGGTGGACAGACCGTCGCAGAAGCCGCCCGAGCGGCCCGGCCCGCCATCCGAGGCGGGTGAGTCGCCGTTGAGCTTCCCGGTCGAGGCCCCGAAGCCGCCGCTCGACTTCCCGGCGGAGGTCGCGCCGCCCGCGGTCACGGCAACAGCAGGCCCGCTTGCTCCGGCGGATGCGGCATCGCCCCCACCGAATCCCCTGGCCTTCCCGGCGGAAGCCACACCGCCTGCTGACGCCCCGCTCTTCGCGGCCGCGGCGCCCGCCGATCCGTTCGCTTTCCCCGCGCAGGCACCCCCTCCGCCCGAGCAGCTGCCGTTCCCGGTGGCCGAACTGCCCGGCTCGGTCACCGCCGTCCCGCCGCCGGCCCCGCCAGCCGAGCCCGCACCGGTCCCGGTCACCGCCGCCGAAACCCCCGCCGGAGGGCTCCTGCGCTTCCTCCCACCCGTCCTCACCGCCGTCGCCGCGCTGATGACCGTCGGTGGCTGCTTCCTCCCGCTCTTCCGGCTGCAAGAGCACGTCAGCGTCCACCAAGGGTTCTTCGAAGCCCAGCTCACCGTCACCCAAAACGCCTGGGGCAGCCGTACCGAGATTCCCGGGCAGGACGCCGCCGACCAGGGGGGCGCGCCGGTCGGCATCCCGCTGATCCTCGCCGTCATCGTGCTGGCCGCCGCCGCTTTCACGGCCTTCTCGTGGCGGCAACGCGGCCTCGGGCGGTGGCTGATCGCCGCGGGTGCGCTCTTCAGCGCGGGTGTGGTCACCACCGTCGGCATGAGCGGGCTCGGTTGGTCCGCCATGGCGGAGGGCCTGGACCTCGAAGTCATCACCGAGGCCGGCATGTGGCTGCTGATCGGCGCCACCGTCCTGGCCGGCGTCGCGGCCGTGCTCGCCTACCTGCCCGCCTGGCGGCGCACCGGCGACGACTGGGCCGACCCCACGCTCGCCTACGCCGACACCCCGACCCCGCCCACCGGCGTCGCCATCACGGTCCTGCCGCCGGAAGAACCCGGATAACCCGCTCGCCACCGGCGTTACCGTGAGAACCATGACGTGGCTGCTGGTCTTCTTCGGGGCTTCCGTGCTCATCGCGCTTACGCCAGGGGCGAACAACCTGCTCGGCCTCCACCACGGGATGACGCACGGTGTTCGCCGCGGCCTCGCCGGGCTGGCCGGCCGGCTGACCGCGTTCACCCTGTTGATCACCGCCGTGGCGGCCGGGCTGGGGCAGCTGCTGGCCGCGTCCGAGACCGCCCTCACGATCATCAAGTGGGCCGGCGCGGCCTACCTGCTCTACCTCGGCGTGCGGATCCTCTGGTCCACCATCCGGCACAAAGACGACGAGACCGGCACCGCACCGAAGGCCGAACCGGCGACGGCGTGGCGCGTCGCGCGCAAGGAGTTCGGCGTCGCGATCACCAACCCGAAGGCGATCCTCATCTTCACCGCGTTCGTCCCGCAGTTCATCGACGCAGGTCACGGGCCCTTTTCGGCGCAGATTGCGCTGCTGGGCGCGGTGTACCTGCTGGCCGAGTTCCTGGCCGGCTCGGTGTACGTCGGGGTCGGCGCCGCGGTGAAGTCGATCGAGCTCACGCGGCGGGCCCGGCGCAACGTCGACCGCGGCACCGGCGTGGTCCTCGTCGGCCTCGCCGGGGTGCTCGCGACATCGACGGCTTGACCCGATCTTGCCCTCGTGTGTCAAGGAATACGGCCAAGACGGCGATGTGGATCAACCCGCCGGAGCAACCTTGGTACGGAAAACGCACACGGACTGCGGACACGCCCTGTGAAGCTGTTAGAGTCGGCGACACGCTTCGGGACGAGTGTGCCCCGAAGCGTTCCTGGCTTGCGTGCCAGTAGTGCTGTGTGTTCCCGCCGGCCACCGTGCCGGCCAAGCCGATCGTCGGTTGAGGACGGCCGACGACGCCGAGGAGGTCCCCCGCGTGTTCAGCGCCTTCCGCTCGGCTCTCGCGACGCCGGATCTACGCAAGAAGATCCTGTTCACGCTAGCCATCGTCGCGGTCTACCGAATCGGTGCGACCATTCCGGCACCCGGGATCTCCTACGGGGCGGTACAGGCCTGTAGTTCCCAGGCGCAGCAGGAAGGCGTCTACCAGCTGCTGAACCTGTTCAGCGGCGGTGCGCTGCTGCAGCTGTCGCTCTTCTCGACCGGGATCATGCCGTACATCACGGCGAGCATCATCATCCAGCTGCTGACCGTGGTCATCCCGCGGTTCGAGGAGCTGAAGAAGGAAGGCCAGTCCGGCCAGGGCAAGCTGACCCAGTACACCCGGTACCTGACGGTCGCGCTGGCGATCCTGCAGGCCACCGGCGTGGTCGCGCTCGCGGACCGCAAGCAGCTCTTCCCGGACTGCGACCAGCCGATCATCCCGGACAACAGCGTCTACTCGCTCGCCATCATCGTCATCACCATGACCGCGGGCACCGCCGTCATGATGTGGCTGGGCGAGCTGATCACCGAACGCGGTGTCGGCAACGGCATGTCCGTCCTGATCTTCCTGAACATCGCCGCGCGCATCCCGGTCGAGGGCGGCAACATCCTCAGCAACGGCGGTGGCGTCGCGCTGACGATGATCTGCGTCTTCGGCCTCGTGATCATCGCGAGCGTCATCTTCGTCGAGCAGGGGCAGCGCCGGATCCCGGTGCAGTACGCCAAGCGCATGATCGGCCGCCGGATGTACGGCGGCACGTCGACCTACCTGCCGATCAAGGTGAACCAGGCCGGCGTCATCCCGGTCATCTTCGCGTCGTCCCTGCTGTACCTGCCGGACCTGATCAGCCGCCTCGTCGGCGACCAGAACAGCAACTCCGGCTGGCAGGTCTTCATCAAGAACTACGTCGTGAACCAGTCCAGCTGGGTGCACATCGCGCTGTACTTCGCGCTGATCATCTTCTTCACGTACTTCTACATCACCATCACGTTCAACGTGGACGAGCGCGCGGACGAGATGAAGAAGTTCGGTGGCTTCATCCCGGGCATCCGCCCGGGCCGCCCCACCGCCGAGTACTTGAGCTTCGTGCTCGGCCGGATCACCCTTCCGGGTTCGCTGTACCTGGGCATCATCGCGATTCTTCCGAACTTCTTCCTGTCGGTGACCGGTAGCGGGAACAACCAGAACTTCCCGTTCGGTGGCACGGCTGTGCTGATCATGGTCGGTGTCGGGCTCGACACCGTGAAGCAGATCGAAAGCCAGCTGATGCAGCGCAACTACGAAGGGTTCTTGAAGTGACGCGGCTGGTTCTCGTCGGTCCGCCAGGCGCGGGCAAAGGTACGCAAGCGGAGGCTCTGTCGGAGCAGCTGCGCGTCCCGCACATCTCCACAGGTGAACTGTTCCGCGCGCACGTCGGCCAGGAGACCCCGCTGGGTCAGGAAGCCAAGCGCTACCTGGACTCGGGCGAGCTCGTGCCCGACTCGGTGACGAACGAAATGGTCCGCGAGCGGCTGGCCGAGCCGGACGCGAAGGCCGGCTTCCTGCTCGACGGCTTCCCCCGCAACACCAAGCAGGCCGAGGTCCTCGGCGAGATCCTCGGCGACGCCGACGTCTCGCTCGACGCGGTGATCCAGCTGCAGGTGCCGGAGGACGTCGTCGTCGGACGCCTCATGTCCCGCGGCCGCGCGGACGACACCGAAGAGGTCATCCGCCGCCGTCAGCAGATCTACGTGTCCGACACCGCGCCGCTGCTGGAGTACTACGCCGGCATCCTGGTGACTGTCGACGGCGTCGGCAGCGTCGAGGAGATCTCCGGCCGGGTGCTGAAAGCACTGCGCGACCGCACGTGAATCTCGGAGGGTTGCGTGTTCTGCAAGTGCTCCGCCGTGGGCGCATGATCGAGGTCAAGACCCCGGACGAGCTGCAGGCGATGCGGGCCGCGGGGCTCGTCGTCGCCCGCACGCTGGCGGCGGTCCGCGCCACCGCGAAACCGGGCGTCAGCACGGCCGAGCTCGACGAGCTGGCCGAGCAGACGATCCGGGACGCCGGTGCGGTGCCGTCCTTCAAGGGCTACCACGGCTTCCCCGCGTCGATCTGCGCGTCGGTGAACGACCAGATCGTCCACGGCATCCCGGCGAAGACCCAGGTGCTGGCCGACGGCGACATCATCTCCGTCGACTGCGGGGCGATCCTCGACGGCTGGCACGGCGACTCCGCCGTCACGCTGGCCATCGGCGACGTCTCCGACGCCGACTTGGCGCTGTCCGCGGCGACCGAAGCGGCGATGTGGGCCGGCATCGAGGCGGTCAACGCCGGCGGCCGGTTGACCGACATCTCCTACGCCGTCCAGTCGGCCGCCGAACGCGCGGGCCGCGACGACGGCATCGAGTACGGGATGATCGTCGAGTACGGCGGGCACGGCATCGGGCGCCAGATGCACATGGACCCGTTCCTGCCGAACATCGGCAAGCCGGGCAAGGGCCCGCGGCTGAAGCCCGGCATGGCGCTGGCGATCGAGCCGATGCTGACCGGCGGCGGCGGGGAAACCCGCGAGCTGGACGACGGCTGGACGGTCGTCACGGCCGACGGCTCCCGCGCGGCCCACTGGGAGCACACGGTGGCGATCACCGAAGAGGGCCCGTGGGTCCTCACCGCTCCCGAAGAGGCCTGACCTGCGCTTTCACCCTTCCGTGGTGATCGAGGTCACGTGCACCTGCGCATTCCCCTAGCATGATTACCCCCGGTTTGGGGGTCGCGACACGACCTGCGTACACTGTCAAGTCGGCGCACTTATCGCGCCCGGATCCTGCGCGCTCGTGAAGTCACGATCTAGGGAGCCGGGCACCAGTGTGCCACGCAACACCCGACCCAGCACTAGTGCTCGAGTTGATCACGGGTGTGGCGACAGACGCTGCTGACAACGGCAGTGTCCGACAAGGCAGTGCGCGACGAGGAAATGCGGAGGACATGGCGAAGAAAGACGGGGCCATCGAGGTCGAAGGCCGCGTAGTCGAGCCGCTCCCCAACGCGATGTTCCGCGTCGAGTTGGAGAACGGTCACAAGGTCCTGGCACACATCAGCGGCAAGATGCGGCAGCACTACATCCGCATCCTGCCCGAGGACAGGGTTGTCGTGGAGCTCTCGCCCTACGACCTCTCTCGTGGTCGCATCGTCTACCGCTACAAGTGATCACGAAGAGCAGCTAACAGGAGAGCAGAAGACGTGAAGGTCCAGCCGAGCGTCAAGAAGATCTGCGACAAGTGCAAGGTGATCCGCCGTCACGGCCGGATCATGGTGATCTGCGAGAACCTGCGGCACAAGCAGCGGCAGGGCTGATCACTCGCACTCGACCAGAGTGGATTGACGGCTACACACCCTCCCCGCACCTGCCGGGCCACGCGAGTGGCCCGGTTCACCCCCGGACTTCAGGCCGGGGCCGGGACACCCGAAGCGCAAGCAGAGGGCACGACAGGCGAGTCGGTCCCGGAACCGGACGGGGAGCAGACCTGAAGATGAATTCAATGAAGGAGCATCAACGCCAATGGCACGACTCGCTGGCGTAGACCTCCCCCGCGAAAAGCGGTTGGAGATCGCGCTTACGTACATCTACGGCATCGGCCGTACCCGCTCGAAGCAGCTCATCAAGGCTGCCGAGCTCAACGCGGACACTCGCGTCAAAGACCTCAGCGATGACGACCTCGCGAAACTGCGTACGTACATCGAAGAGAACTTCAAGGTCGAGGGTGACCTTCGCCGCGAGGTGAACGCCGACATCCGTCGGAAGATCGAGATCGGGTGCTACGAGGGCCTTCGCTGGCGCCGCGGACTTCCCGTCCGTGGTCAGCGCACGAAGACCA
This sequence comes from Amycolatopsis sp. NPDC051371, assembly GCF_040682155.1. Classification (NCBI taxonomy): domain Bacteria; kingdom Bacillati; phylum Actinomycetota; class Actinomycetes; order Pseudonocardiales; family Pseudonocardiaceae; genus Amycolatopsis; species Amycolatopsis sp. NPDC051371. The sequence continues at coordinate 91,142 of NZ_JBFBAG010000033.1, read as the reverse complement.
ACGCCCGTACCCGCAAGGGTCCGAAGAAGACGGTCGCCGGCAAGAAGAAGGCTGGCAAGAAGTGAGCGTCCAGGGCAAGAAGGTCGTGCAGATGGGCGGCGTCCAGCGCCGTGGCACGGCCTGCGTTTCGCCCAAGGCGCTCTACGCCCGCCCGATGGCGCTCCGCAACCTGTACACCGACGCCGGTTCGATCATCCGGCGCGGACAGGCCGAAGCGGTCGCCGCTCACCAAGAGAACGCGCGCTAACAGGAGAACCCTCAAAACATGCCACCGAAGTCTCGTACTGCGGCCGGGGCCAAGAAGGTCCGCCGCAAGGAAAAGAAGAATGTCGCGCACGGTCACGCGCACATCAAGAGCACCTTCAACAACACCATCGTCTCGATCACGGACCCGACCGGTGCCGTGATCGCGTGGGCGTCGAGTGGGCACGTGGGCTTCAAGGGCTCGCGCAAGTCCACCCCGTTCGCCGCGCAGATGGCCGCCGAGAACGCCGCCCGCAAGGCTGCCGAGCACGGCATGAAGAAGGTCGACGTCTTCGTGAAGGGCCCGGGTTCGGGCCGCGAGACGGCGATCCGCTCGCTGCAGGCGGCCGGCCTCGAGGTCGGCACCATCCAGGACGTGACCCCGCAGCCTCACAACGGCTGCCGCCCGCCCAAGCGGCGCCGGGTCTGAGGAACGGGGAGGAGTAAGAAGAAATGGCTCGTTACACCGGCCCCGCGACGCGTATTTCGCGTCGCCTCAAGGTTGACCTCATCGGCGGCGACCAGGCTTTCGAGCGTCGCCCCTACCCGCCGGGCCAGCACGGCCGCGGGCGCATCAAGGAGTCCGAGTACCTCCTGCAGTCGCAGGAGAAGCAGAAGGCTCGCTACACCTACGGCGTTCTCGAGCGTCAGTTCGTCCGGTACTACAAGGAAGCCGTCCGGCGTCCCGGCAAGACCGGTGAGAACCTGCTGCAGATCCTCGAGTCCCGCCTGGACAACGTGATCTACCGCGCCGGCATCGCCCGCACCCGCCGTCAGGCGCGTCAGCTGGTGAGCCACGGCCACTTCCTGGTCAACGGCGTCAAGGTCAACGTCCCGTCCTACCAGGTCTCGAAGTGGGACATCATCGACGTGCGGCCGAAGTCGTTCTCGATGCTGCCCCTGGTCGTGGCCAAGGAGTCCTACGGCGACCGCCCGATCCCGGCGTGGCTGCAGGTCGTCCAGTCCAACCTCCGCGTGCTGGTCCACCAGCTGCCGGAGCGCGCGCAGATCGACGTTCCGGTTCAGGAACAGCTGATCGTCGAGCTTTACTCCAAGTAGTTTTTGGGGTCAGTTCTGGGGCTCGCCCCAGAAAAGGAGTAAGTCCGGCCCCGGTCGGACAAGGGCGGCGGCGCAACAGGTGCGCCGCCGCCTCGCCACCCCTTTCGGCGTCATATGGCGGTCGCCGTTTGGAAAGGAATTAGGAAGAATGCTGATTTCCCAGCGGCCGGCTCTCGGCGAAGAGACGGTCAACGAGACCCGCTCCCGGTTCACCATCGAACCGCTGGAGCCCGGCTTCGGCTACACGCTCGGCAACTCGCTGCGTCGCACGCTGCTGTCGTCCATCCCGGGCGCGGCCGTGACGAGCATCCGCATCGACGGCGTGCTGCACGAGTTCACCACGGTCCCGGGGGTGAAGGAAGACGTCACCGACATCATCCTGAACCTCAAGGAGCTCGTGGTGTCCTCGGAAGAGGACGAGCCGGTCACCATGTACCTGCGCAAGCAGGGCCCCGGTGAGGTCACCGCCGCTGACATCGTGCCCCCGGCCGGCGTCACCGTGCACAACCCGGACCTGCACATCGCGTCGCTGAACGGCAAGGGCAAGCTCGAGATCGAGCTCGTCGTCGAGCGCGGCCGCGGGTACGTTCCGGCCCTGCAGAACAAGCAGGCGGGCGCGGAGATCGGCCGGATCCCGGTCGACTCGATCTACTCACCGGTGCTGAAGGTGACGTACAAGGTCGAGGCCACCCGTGTCGAGCAGCGCACCGACTTCGACAAGCTGATCCTGGACGTCGAGACCAAGCCGTCGATCACGCCGCGCGACGCGGTCGCGTCGGCCGGCAAGACGCTGGTGGAGCTGTTCGGTCTCGCCCGCGAGCTGAACGTCGACGCCGAGGGCATCGAGATCGGCCCGTCGCCGCAGGAGGCGGACACCATCGCCGCCTACGCGATGCCGATCGAGGACCTGGACCTCACCGTCCGGTCGTACAACTGCCTCAAGCGCGAGGGCATCCACACGGTGGGCGAGCTGGTCTCGCGCAGCGAGGCGGACCTGCTCGACATCCGCAACTTCGGCGCCAAGTCGATCGACGAGGTCAAGCTCAAGCTCGTCGGCCTCGGCCTCGCGCTGAAGGACAGCCCGCCCGGGTTCGACCCGACCGCGGCTGCCGCCAGCTACGACGGTGAAGGCTGGTCGGAGGGTGTCGGTGGCATCGCCGACGGGATTTCGGACGGCCACCACGACGATGGCCAGGACTACGCAGAGACCGAGCAGCTCTAGGCCTTCGCCCGGACGCTGTGAGCTGAACTAGTAGGAGAACCAATGCCCACCCCTACCAAGGGAGCCCGGCTCGGCGGGTCGTCCGCGCACGAGCGGCTGATCCTGGCCAACTTGGCCACGCAGCTGTTCGAGCACGGCAAGATCACGACGACCGAGGCGAAGGCGAAGCGGGTCCGTCCGCTGGCCGAGAAGCTGATCTCGAAGGCGAAGCGGGGCGACCTGCACAACCGCCGTCAGGTTCAGCGCGTCGTCCGTGACAAGGACGTCGTCCACAAGCTGTTCGCCGAGATCGGTCCGCACTTCGCGGAGCGTCCGGGCGGCTACACGCGGATCACCAAGACGATGCCGCGCAAGGGCGACAACGCCAAGATGGCGGTCATCGAGCTGGTGAACGAGAAGACCGTGACGAGCGAGGCCGAGCGCGCGCGCAAGACCAAGTTCGCCAAGGACGAGAAGCCGGCTGCCGTCGAGGCCCCGGCCGCCGAGGAAGCCGCTTCGGAGGCTCCCTACGGCGAGGGCAGCCACGCCGCGCTCGAGGACGGGACGCAGCCCGAGGGCTTCCCGATCAAGGGCAACGACGAGTCGAAGTACTACCACACCGAGGAAAGCCCGTACTACGAGCAGACCAAGGCCGAGGTGTGGTTCGCCTCCGCAGAGGCTGCCGAAGCCGCGGGCTTCTCGCTGCCGCCGTCGCAGCAGGACGACGAGTCCTGACGACGGAAGCCGTTCCGAACGAGCCCGCCACTCCCCCCGGGGAGGGCGGGCTCGTTCGTCTGCGCCTGGACGTTTCCTACGACGGCACGGACTTCTCGGGCTGGGCCCGCCAGCCGTCGCGCCGCACGGTCCAGGGGGTCCTGGAAGAGGCGTTGCACCGGCAGCCGCCGGGGGCTTCGGTGCCCAAGTCGGTGGTCGTCGCGGGCCGCACGGACGCCGGGGTGCACGCGACGGGCCAGGTGGTGCACGTCGACGTCATGCCGCTTTCGGAGCCTTCGGGCCGGATCCCGGTCTCGGCTCTCGGCGTGCCGGACCTGACCCGGATGACGGGCCGCTGGAACCGCCTCCTGCCGGGTGACGTCCGGGTGCTGGGCGCCCGGGTGGCCCCCGATGGCTTCGACGCGCGGTTCTCGGCGATCCGCCGCCACTACCGCTACCGTGTGTCCGACGCCCCGTGGGGCGTGGACCCGTTGCGCCGCAACGACACGCTGGCCTGGAACCGTCCACTCTCGACGGACGCGATGAACGCGGCGGCAGCGTCCCTGCTGGGCCTGCAGGACTTCGCGGCGTACTGCAAGCAGCGCGACACGGGCACGACGATCCGCGAGCTGCAGCGCCTGGAGTGGCGGCGGGTGGACGAGCACCTGCTGGAGGTGTCGGTCTCGGCGGACGCGTTCTGCCACTCGATGGTCCGCAGCCTGGTAGGGGCGTTGCTCCTGGTGGGCGACGGCCGCCGCGCCCGCGACTGGCCGGAGCAGGTCCTGGCGAGCGGAGTCCGCGACAGCGCGGTGGCCCCCGCGCACGGGCTCACGTTGACCGCGGTGGACTACCCACCGGACGCCGAACTCGCGGCCCGCGCCGAGCAGACGCGCAACGTCCGCACCTCGCCCGCCGGTCGTGAGTGAGAAACAGGGTTAGAACACTGTTTCTCACTCACGAGGGGCTGGGAGGTCAGTCGCCGCGGCGGACCGGGCCGAGCAGCTGCTGCTCCTTGCCCGTCGTCACCAGCCGCAGCGGCCGCCACAGGTTGCGGCCCAGGGCCACCACCTGGTCGTCCTTCAGCATCGTCAGCTGGCGCATCATCTGCGGCGGCAGGTTCCAGATGCGGCCCGCCAGCTCGGCCTGGCCGGCCGGGAGACGCTGCATCAGCACCAGGTCCGCGGCATTCGCCGTCACGCCCGCCTGGGGGTGCAGGTACGGCAGCACGTACACCGTCGTCTGCCACGGCGACCGCGGCGGGAACAGGTCCTGCGGGGTCGGGCCGCCGTCGGTCACCACGAGCAGCGGCGCGTCCTCCGACGGCCGCGGCAGCTCGACCGGCGACAACCGCCTGATCTGCACCAGTGGCGACGGACGGCCGTCGCCACTGCCGGCGGCCCGGGACAGCACCTGCCACTCGGTCGGGCGCCCGGTCGCGACCACGACCCACGCGCCGACCGCCATCGCGCGCATGGCGACCTGGCGGGCCAGGTACAGCCCGCCCACCAGCACGATGCGGGTCGGCGTCGAGCGCAGCGCCGAGATCGTCAGCGGCTCGCCCTTCAGGCCCGAGCCGAGCACGATGCCACCGCGGTCGCCGGAGGGACTGACCGCGTCGAGCATCGCGGGATCGACGGTGAACTCCGGCGCCACACCGGTGTTCTGCCCGGCGTCGCGGACACGCGAGCTCATGCTGTTCCTCCAATGGGCAGCGTCGCGGCGAACGCGGAGACCTGCAGCCCCCGCAGCGGCGTCAGGTTCACGTCCAGCCGCTCGGCCAGCCCCTGCAGCCGCTGGTCGGCGGCGTCGAGCTCACGCGGGTTGCGCGCGCTCAGCCGGACCACGCCGCGCAGCCCGATCTTGCCTTCGTCGGACGCCGGGGAGATCGACATCGCGAGCGTCGACGAGAGCGCGCGGACGCTCGTCAGCGCGTTCAAGCTGCCGGCGATCTTGCCCTTCGGCCAGCCGGTGATCGCGTAGCTCGCGTGGCCGATGCCGGCCGCGGTCACGCCGGACCAGCGCTCCTGTAGCGTCACCTTGGTCGGCGAGCCGGCGACGGACGTCAGCTCCGCGGCCGAAATGCTCGCGCGCAGCAGCTCGTCCGGGTCGAGCGGCCGGGTCGGCACGCCCTGCGACTCGAGCGCGTTGCGGACCCGCGAAAGCGCACCGATCAGCGCGCGGTGGGCGCCGACGACGCCGCCGCCGCGTTCCCGGATCGCCGCCGGGCAGCGCCTCGGGTCCAGCCGGATCGCGACCCACGTCGTCCGCCGCGCCGCCGCGGGCAGCGGCCCGAGCACCTCCATGTAGGAGCTCAGCGCGGGCGAATCCGCCGGCAGCGCCGCACTGCCCGGGTAGCAGTGCCAGATCATCTGGATGGAGTCGAGGACCACGCCGCGGTCTTCGAGGGTCGGCGCGAGCGCCGACAGCGGCAGGCTCGGCGCGCCACCGGCCTGGGTGATCAGCGCCGGCGTCGGCTCGACGAGCAGCACCGCCGTCCAGGTGCCGTCGTTCCAGGCGAGCCCGACCTGCTGGCGTTCGTGGTCGACGCCGTGCGCCACGACGAGGTCCGGCACGGCGATGCGGAGCAGGTTGACGCGGGCGTCGTCCGGGCCGGTCACCGCGGTCTCTTCGGCGGCCAGTTCCTCGACCGTGCTCGGCGGCAGCGGCTCCGCGACACGGTCGTGCGAACGGAAGGAGTAGCGCATCGTCAGCCCGATCCACTGGGTGAACCAGCGGCCGCGCCAGCGCAGCAGCGCGAAGATGAGGGCGAAGCCGACGACGCCGATCGCGACGTACTTCGTCGACATGTCGATGGCGAGCAGCACGAGCCCGACCGCGAGACCGACCTCGAGCACGACGAGGTTCGCCACGGGGAGCGGGCCGAGGTTCACGCCGGAGGAGCGGCGCCGCGCGGGGGGCGCCATCCGCACGGGGGCGGGCGGGGGAGTCGAGGGACCGCTGTCGTCGGGTCCCTGGGGGCCGCCGGGACCACCGGGCCCACCAGGTCCACCGGGACCGCCGCCACCGGGACCGCCAGGTCCACCGGGGCCACCAGGACCGCCGCCACCGGGCCCACCGGGGCCACCAGGTCCGCCGGGACCGCCGCCACCGGGACCGCCAGGTCCACCGGGACGTCCACCGGGCCCGGGTCCCTGAGGACCACCTGGGCCGCGCGGGGGCATGCCGGGGCCACCACCGGGTCCGCCGGGAACGCCACCAGGGCCGCCCGGCACTGCTCCCGGACCGCCGGGGCCACCGGGTCTCCCGGGCCGCGGCGGCGGGCCGGGCGGGCGGCCGGAAGGCGGGGGCCCGGGCGGGCCAGGCGGACGTGGAGGAGTGGTGACGGACATCCGCGCTTTCTCTTCCCCTCGGTGCTTGCTGCGTACCCGGAAGCCGGGTCCCGGGGAATCCGACCCTAGCCGGAGTTGGTAGAAACCCCACACCAGACGGTCCCCGTACGGCTATCCTGCGGAACCGTACCGCGACGGGGAGAGCTGTAGGTCGAGAATGCCATCAACACCCACGACTAAGTCTCAGGTCCAGGCGTACAAGTTCGTCCTGCGCCGGATGCAGTCGGCGCTGGTCCGGCGTGACGCCGTGATGTTGCACGACCCGATGCGCACCCACACGAGGGCCACGATCGTGGGAGTGGTGCTCGGCGCCCTCGGCATGATCGTGTTCGTCGTCTGGGGGCTGCTCAGCCCGGCCCCGTCGGTCCCGGAGGCCGGCGGGATCGTGATCGGCGAGCAGTCGGGCACGGTCTACGTGGTGATGGGGAACCCGAAGATGCTCGTCCCGACGTTCAACCTCGCGTCGGCGCGGCTTTTGTTGCTGGCGCAGCAGAAGAATTCGAGCACGGGCAGCACGGGCGCCGCGCCGGCGGCCGCCGCCCCGGCCGCGGCGAGCACCGAGAGTGTGAAGAATCCCACGGTCGTTTCCGACGAGCAGCTGAAGGACATCCCGCGCGGAAAGCTGACCGGAATCCCGGACGGACCGCAGCTGATCCCGACGGACGCCCAGCGGATCACCCCCAACTGGGCGGTGTGCGACCAGGTCCTGCTCGATCCGACGCAGCCGAACCCGGACATCGGCAAGACCGAAACCTCCGTCTTCGGCGGCGTCGCCCCGAGCGCTCTCGGCACCGAGCTGGGGGAGAAGGAGGCATTGCTGGCGGCGGCGGACAACGGCAAGACGTACCTGATCTACCGCCTGCCGAGCACGCAGAACCGCCCGAACGCCAACACCGTCCGCGCCGAAATCGACACCAGCGACTCGCACAACGCGGTCTCGACGGCCTTGCAGCTGCTGAACCAGAAGCCGCGCAAGATCACGCAGGGCCTGCTGAACGCGATCCCCGAGGTCCCGCGCCTGACCCCGCCGGTGATCCCGGACGGCGCGCCCCCGGCCGACCTCGACGGGCTGAGCGCGGGCGACGTCTTCTCCACGCAGCCCACGGGTGAGCAGCCGCAGTACTGGGCCATCACCACGGCCGGCATCCAGCAGGTCTCGCAGGCGGTCGCCGACGTCATGCGCGTCGCGAAGCACGGCAGCGCGAGCGAGCTGCGGAAGCTCGGCCTCGACAAGCTGTCCGGCATCCGCGTGCTGCGGGCCGGTGACCCCGACTACATCGAGGTCGACGACTTCCCGCGGTCGGTCCCGACGGTCCTCGACGCCACCAAGAACTCGGCGGTCTCCTGCCTCGGCTGGTCCGTGGTCGGCGACGGCGACAACCGCGACGCCCACACGTCGGTCTACATCGACACCCAGCTGCCGGGCCAGAACAGCCACGGCGCCAAGTTCGCCACCACCAAGGTCACCACGCCGGGCCCGAACCGCGTGCCGATCAACGGTTTCTACCTCCAGCCCGGCTTCGGCGCGGTGGTGCAGTCCGCCACCGGCAAGGCCAGCTTCGGCAAGGGCGCGATCCAGCTGATCTCCGACCGCGGCATCCGCTACAGCGTCCCGGACGCCGCGACCGCGGACGCGATCGGCTTGAACAACCGGCAGCCCGCGCCGGAGTCGATCATCGGCCTGCTGCCGACCGGCGCTTCGCTGAACACCCAGGACGTGCTCAAGCAGTTCGACTCGGTGCCGATCGACCCGAACGCCGGCTCGTTCCCGAGCCAGACTCCGCAGACGGGCGGCTGAGGGGGAACCACCGGGCGGCGGCGGACGTCACACGCCCGATGGATCTTCTGGTGAGCGGAGAGGTGCCATGGCCGGCTTGAGGATGGACGGCGTGGTCGTCGCCGAGTACGCCCGGACGGCTGAGGAGGCCGCTGACGACCTGCACGCGGCGGCGGCCGACGTGGGGGGCGAGGGCGTTTCCGGGGAGTCCTACGGCCCGCTGGGCGCGCAGATCGGGCTCGGTGAGTCGTACGGCCGCGCGGCCGGCGCGCTCCGGCGTCAGCTGGCCGACGGCGCCGAGGCGCTGAAGTCGGCCGCGGAAGCGCTGCGGCAGGCCACGGTCCGCCACAGCGGGCAGGACGCGGAGGCCGCGGAGCTGATCAAGCGCGCGGGCAAGGTCGGATGATGTTCGCCGAACCGGAAGCCTCCACAGACTCCATTCCGCACCCGCTGGCCAAGCGGGCAGCCCCGGTGCCCGCCGTTCCCGCGGTGGAATTCGGCCCGGACGCGGAAGGCGACCAGATCGCCGCCACGGCCGAGCCGTACTTGGGTTACCTCACCGACGTGTCCCGTCAGCTGGGGCTGGCCGACCCCGTCGAGACGTACTTCCGCCCGCTGATCGGCCGCTGGGGCGACCTCGGTGCCGAAGCCGGGCGGCTGCGCCAGGCCGCGAGCGCCGCGGCCGAGGTGTCCACGCGGCTCGACGACGGCCTCGGCCGGCTCGACGGCGGCTGGGAAGGCCGGGACGCCGACGCGTTCGTCGCGTACATGCGCGAGATCGGGGCCGCGGGCGGCGACCTCCAGGAGGCGCTCACCGTCCTCGCCGGCGCGCTCGACGAGCTGGTGACGACGCTCCGCCACGTCGTCGTCGACCTCGTCGAGGTGCTGGTCGACGCCGCGGACCTGATCTCCGAGACGATGACGCTGCCGAGCGGGGGCACCAAACGGGCGCGGGTCCAGCTGGCGGAGACGCAGGAGTCGGCGAAGGCGCTGTACGAGACCGCGCGGGACGTCCTCGAGGCGTTCGACCGGCTTTGCGACGGTGTCGACGATCCCGATGCGACCTCCCGGAGCATCGAGATCGCGCACCGGTACCCGGAGGAGCGGTTCCGGCTGCACGACGACGCCGTGATCGGTTCCACCGGCGCTGAAGAAACGACGGCAACGCCGACCGCGGCGGACTCCGATTCCGACGAGGTCATGACGCCGTCGTCGGCGAGCGGGGACGCGGCGGAGCCGAAGCACACCGGCGCGGGCACGCCGGACGCCGCTCAGCCCGCCGACGCGGCACCTCAGCCGCCCCCGGCCGAGGACAATTCGGCGAACCACAGCGCGTCGGGCATGCCGATGATGCCGATGATGGGCTTCGGCTCGTTCGGCGGAGGCGGCGGCCAAGGCCGGCGCCAGTCGAAGACGCGCCCGACGACGACGTCGTCGGAGCTGTTGGGGGAGCCGGGTTTGGTGGCCCCGCCGGTGATCGGTGAGGAAGAAAAGCCGGCGCAGCAGAAGAAACCGCCGGCGAAGTGACCCGGTCCCGGCCCGCGGTGAACGCGGGCCGGGAGAGCGTCAGCGGCGGGAAGCCGTTTCCGCCGGCCGGTTGCGGCGGATGGTGCGCATCACGAACAGCGTGATCAGCAGCGCCACGACACCGCCGCCGGTGCCCGCCAGCGCCACGATCATCGGGGTCGAGCTGTGGTCGTTCGCCGGCGGGAGCTGGGCCAGCTGCGGGGGCGGGATCGGCGCCTGGTTGCCGATCTCGGACGGCAGGCTCTGGGTCAGCGCCGCCACCGGGTCGATGACGCCGTAACCCACGAAGTTGTCGCGGCCGCCCGGAGCCGCGGGGTGCTGGGCGGTCTCCTTGATCCGGTTGATGATGCCCTTGGCGTCGAGGTTCGGGTACTTGGCCTTGACCAAGGCCGCGAGGCCCGCCACGTACGGCGCGGCGAAACTCGTTCCCTGGATCGGGCTGGCCTTGTCGCCGCTCTCGAACGTGAGGTTCGCCAGGCCGTTCGAGCCCTCGGCGGGGTCGAGCGAGATGATCTGCGTCCCCGGCGCCGCGACACCGACCCACGGACCGTGCACGCTGAACGAGGCCACGCTGCCGAATTCGTCGATCGCCCCGACGGACAGCACGTCGTCGGCGAACCACGGCGGCGTCACGATCGTCTTGGGCTTCTTCGCGTCCGGCTGGTCGTTCTGCGGGCAGGTGTCCGTCGCGTTGCCGGCGGCGGCGACGATCACGATGCCCGCCTGAGCCGCGTAGTGCACCGCGGCCTGGACCTGCTGCTCGCCGTCGGTGATGTTGCCGGTGGCGGTGCGGCAGTTGTCGACCGACATGTTGATGACGTCGGCTGCCTTGCGGTCGGCGATGCCGCGGATGATCTCGGCGAGCGTCTTCAGCGTGCCTGCCGTGCCGGCCTTCTCCAGCTGGCGGCCGCCGTTCGACTGCCCGGGCGAGGTCTGGTCGCCGTCACCGGATCCGGTGCCGCCACCACCGCTCGGCGGGAGCGAAGTATCCGACCCGGTGGGCGGAGTGGTGCTCGACGACGGGGTGCCGCCGGTGGTGTTGCTCGCCGACGGCGTCGACGTCGAGGTGTCGGGCTCGTAGTTCTCGCTCAGCTGGCGGTAGGACACGATGGTCGCGTCCGGCGCCACGCCGATGAACCCGACCTCCGGGTTGTCCGGCTTCGCCGCGATGATCCCGGCGACCTCGGTGCCGTGGCCGTCGCAGTCCTCGAGTCCCTTGGGCTGGCCGTTCGTCGGCGTCGCGACGTACTCACCGCCGGACTCGAGGTTCGGCAGCCAGGGGTGCTTCGTCACGCCCGTGTCGACCACGGCGACCTTGACGCCCCGGCCGACGCCGCCGTTCGTGGCGGCCTTGACGATCTCCTGGGCCTTCGTGATCTGCAGGTAGTCCTGACCCCACGGCCGGTTCTTCAGCACGATGTTCTGGCCCAGGGTGCTGCGCTGGACGCAGCCTTTCGACTGTTTGTACTTCTTGTCCGGCTGGCCGGAGTCCGGGAGCAGCTTGCTCATGTCCACCGGCGGCGGAGTTGCGAAGTAGCCGTCGGCGGGCGCCTGCTGCGCCCAGACCGGCACCGCGACGGCCACGGAGGACAGGAAGCCGATCGTGCCGGTCAGCAACGCCGTCGTGGTCCGCCGGGTGGCGCCGAAACGCCGTCCTACTGCCATCCGAGATTCACCCGATCCGGTCACTTGAAGTTCAGGTGCCGCAGGGTCGTGTACAAGTCCATCACGCCCAGGGCCAGCGGGAGCACGGAGGCGATGCAGAGCGCCTCGATGATCTCCACCGTGCGCCGCAGCGGCGGCGAGAAGCGCTGGTTCGGGAAGATCACGCCGACCACGAGCGCGCCCGCGGCCAGCAGGATCAGGATGCCGAAGACGTAGAGCAGGCGGTTCTGCGCGCTCGCCGAGACCAGCCAGCCGATCGCGATGCCGGTCGCCGCGACGAGGCCAGTGGTGAGTAGGGCGACCGCCTGGCTGCCGTTCGCGTACGCGCGGGCGCGCAGGAGCAGCACGAGCGTCGCGACGACGCCCAGGATGATCCCGAACGCACCGGGTGCGCTGGCAGCGATGACCGCGGAGACGGCGACCGTGGCGCCGCAGCCGACCATCAGGCCGGTCATGTAGTTGTGCGCGATCGCCGTGCGGCGCTCGATCGCCCGGTAGTCCGGGAAACCGGAGTCTTCCTTGAGCTCCTCCGCGCTGCCCGGGACGTGCGGCAGCGGCAGCTTCGCGAGCCAGATCGTGGCGCGCGGCAGGATCGAGATGCAGGCGAGGGCGACCGCGACCGTGCCGGCCGCGATGCCGGCCGCCGGGTGCGCGACGAGCGTGCCGAACAGGAAGGCCAGGCCGCCGAAGGTGCCCGCGGTGGCCGCGGCGATGAACGTCGTGATGCCGGCGCCGATGACCATGATGCAGACCGACGCGACGATGATCACGAGGACCGCGCCGAGCAGCAGGTTCGCCCGCATCGACAGGCCGGGCACGATGTAGAAGCCGCTGACGAACGCGAGGGGCAGGCCGCCGGCCGCGGCGATCAGGACCCCGGTCGCTTCGGCGTTGTACGCCTTGGCGAGGGTCGCGCCGACCGCGACGCACGCGATCGCGCCGATGCCGCCGGCGATGGCGGCGCCGAGCGCGTTGCCGCCGTAGAGCGAACCGCTCATGAACAGCGCGACCGCGGCGGCGATCAGCGCCAGCCCGCCCGCGACGTGCCCGAAGCGGTTCGCCGTCTCCTTGGTCCACGGGCGGAAGCTGTCGGGGGAGGACTCCGCGATGGCGTCGACGACGTCGTCGTACAGCGGCGGCGGCGGGTTCTCGTTGCGCTTGCGCAGCTGGAGCAGTTCGCCGTCGACGACGCCGAGCGAGGCCAGGGTCCGGCTCGGGTCGAGCGGGGCGTCGCCGAGCTTGGCCAGCGCCCAGCCGCCGTGGCGGGCCCCGCCGTCCGGCGACGACTCCTTGGCCATGTCCAGCAGCATCGGCAGCAGATCGGCCACCGCGACGTCGGCGGGCAGCGCCACATCGATCCGCGTGGAGGGCGCGACGACCGTCACCCTGCTGAAAACTGTCGTGCCCGTAGCCACTGCACTGCCCCCGCTCGGTCGAGACTGCTCCCGGGGGAACTTATACCGAACCCCGGTGCCGACATCATCGAACGTCCGAAATTCACCGTCATCCGCAGGTCGGGTCCCGGCCGCGGGTTCCAGGACGGGCGGGGTTCCGCCCGGGCCACACGACAGGTCCGGCCTCGTTGTGACTCGTTTCCCTCCTCCGGCGACAGGGCTCCGGCAAAGTCCCGGTCGCACGCTTGCCGCCGGCCCACCCAACGTCCTGAATGAGTCATTCAGGTCTTCAGAGGTCCTGAATGAGTCGTTCAGGACCTCCGCCGGCTCCCCGAGCGACCGCCGACCCGGCCTGGCCTGGCCACCCGACTTTGCCGGGCCCCTGTCGTCCGGCGACATGAACGAGTCGTTCATGTCGTGCGGCCCGCCGTCCCCACCGCGATCCGGCCGCCGGCAGAGCGAGGTACCAGACCTGGAACCTGGCGTTACTGTCGGTGGTGGGCCCTACACTCGCCAGACGAGGGTGGGCAGCGCTCACGAGCGGTTCCGGCGTCCGCCGGAATTCGTCAGCGGCGTTCGATAGGTTGTTCGCACACCTTGCGGTGGCCGCCATCGTCGAGTTTTGAATGAGGGGTCCTTCGATGAGCACGCTGCAGTTCAAGAAGTCGCCGCGGCTGGCGGCACCGCGCCCGCCGGGTGGTGAGGTGCACCTCGAGCCGCCGCCCGAGGTGCCTCGCGTCATCCCCGGCAACATCGTCATGAAGGCGCTGCCGATCGTCATGATCGTCGCGTCGCTCGGGATGATGGTCTTCATGTTCCAGGCCAGCAACCGGAACCCGATGATGATGGCCATGGGCGGCATGATGGTCGTCGGCACGCTCGGGATGATGGCCGGCGGTGGCGGCAAGGGCGGGGGCGCCAAGCGCGCCGAGATGGACGAGGACCGCAAGGACTACCTCCGCTACCTGGGCCAGATGCGCGACCGCGCCCGCGAGGCGATGGTCGACCAGCGCGCCGCGCTCGAGTGGGTGCACCCCGACCCGCAGTCCCTGTGGTCGCTGGCCGCCAGCCGCCGCATGTGGGAGCGCCGGCAGAACGACCAGGACTTCCTGCACCTGCGCGTCGGGCGCAGCTCGCACCGCCTCGCGACGCGGCTGGTCCCGCCGCAGACCGGGCCGGTCGACGAGCTGGAGCCGATCGCCACCCTCGCGCTGCGCCGGTTCGTGCGCGCGCACTCGATCGTGCCGGACCTGCCGACCCAGATCACCCTGCGCGGGTTCGCCGCGGTGAGCATGCAGGGCGACCGGGCGCTGACCCGCGGCCTGACCCGGGCGATGCTCGCGCAGATGGTCACCTTCCACAGCCCCGACGACGTGCTGATCGCGGTCGCCACCGCGGGCCGGGCGAAGGAGGAGTGGGAGTGGGCGAAGTGGCTCCCGCACGCCCAGCACCCGACGCTGGCCGACGGCATCGGCCAGCTCCGCATGATGGCCGGTTCGCTGGCCCAGATCGAAAACTGGCTCGACGAAGAGTTGCGTGACCGGCAGCGGTTCTCCCGCAACGCGACTCCGGCGCCGGACCAGCCGCACGTCGTGATCATCATCGACGACGCCGAGGTCACCCGCGAAGAGCAGATCATCCTCGAAGAGGGCCTGGTCGGCGTCACGCTGGTCGACCTGTCGGACTCCATCGGCAACCTCGCCGCCCGCCGCGGCCTGCGGCTGGTCGTGGAGGCCGACAGGCTGGGTGCGCGCAGCGCCGGCGGCGTCGAGTGGTTCGGCCGCCCGGACACCCTCAGCCTGGTCGAGACCGAGTCGCTGGCCCGGCTGATCTCGCCCTACCGCGTCGGTGGCGCGGCCGGGCAGGACGTCGGCGACGAAGAGCCGCTGCTGTCCAACCCGTCGCTGCTGGAGCTGCTCGGCATCCCGGGTGACCCGATGACCTTCGACGTGCAGCAGGCGTGGCGGCCCCGCCCGATCCGCGACCGCTACCGCGTCCCGTTCGGCGTCGGGGAGTACGGCCAGCCGGTCGAGCTGGACATCAAGGAAGCCGCCGCGGAAGGCATGGGCCCGCACGGGTTGTGCATCGGCGCGACCGGTTCGGGTAAGTCGGAGTTCCTGCGGACGCTGGTGCTGGGCATGCTCGCCACGCACTCCTCGAGCACGCTGAACTTCGTCCTCGTCGACTTCAAGGGTGGCGCGACCTTCCTCGGTTTGGACAAGGCCCCGCACGTCTCCGCGGTCATCACCAACCTCGCGGACGAGGTCACGCTGGTCGACCGCATGAAGGACGCGCTCGCCGGGGAGATGAACCGCCGGCAGGAAGCGCTGAAGAACGGCGGTAACTTCAAGAACGTCTGGGAGTACGAGAAAGCCCGGGAGAACGGCGCCGACCTCGACCCGTTGCCGGCGTTGTTCATCGTCTGTGACGAGTTCTCCGAGCTGCTGGCGGCGAAGCCGGACTTCATCGACCTGTTCGTCGCGATCGGCCGGCTGGGCCGGTCGCTGCAGATGCACATGCTGCTCGCCTCGCAGCGCCTGGAGGAGGGGAAGCTGCGCGGGCTGGACTCGCACCTGTCGTACCGGATCGGCTTGAAGACCTTCTCCGCGGCGGAATCCCGCGCGGCGATCGGGGTGCCGGACGCGTTCGAGCTGCCCTCGGTCCCCGGTGGCGGGTACCTCAAGTTCGACACCTCCACGCTGGTCCGGTTCAAGGCCTCCTACGTCTCGGGCCCCTACCGCCCGGCCGGCATCCAGGCCGCGGGCCCGGCGGCGACCGTGGTGCGGGCGGACAAGCGGCCGCAGCTGTTCGTCCCGGACTTCGTGGAGTTGCCGAAGGAGCCCGAGCCGGAGCTGATCGAGGCGCCGCAGCAGGCCGCGCCGCAGCAGCCGGAGGAGGCGGTCGAGCCCAGCGAGCTGGACGTGATCGTGTCGCGGTTGATCGGGCAGGGCCCGCCGGCGCACGAGGTGTGGCTGCCGCCGCTGAAGGACCCCAACTCCCTCGACACGCTGTTGCCGAACCTGAACCCGACCGACGACCGCGGTCTGTCCCCGGTCGGTTTCTTCGGCAACGGCCGGCTGCAGGTGCCGCTGGGCATCGTCGACCGGCCGTACGAGCAGCGCCGTGACCCGCTGTGGGCGGACTTCTCCGGCGCGGCCGGGCACGGGGTGATCGTCGGCGGCCCGCAGTCGGGGAAGTCGACGATGCTGCGGACGCTGATCATGTCGATGGCGCTGACCCACACGCCGGAGGAGGCGCAGTTCTACTGCCTGGACCTCGGTGGTGGCACCCTGGCGGGTCTCGCTGACCTGCCGCACGTGGGTGGTGTCGCGGTGGCCCGGCGCGAGCCGGACAAGGCGCGGCGGATCGTGGCCGAGCTGACCACCCTGCTCACCGAGCGGGAAGGCCGGTTCGGGTCGATGGGCATCGACTCGATGACCGAGTTCCGCAACCGCAAACGCCGCGGCGAGATCCGGCCGGACCAGGACCCGTTCGGCGACGCGTTCCTCATCGTCGACGGCTGGCGGGCCCTGCGCGACGACTTCGAAGAGCTCGAGACGACGATCACCCGGATCGCGACGCAGGGTCTGTCCTACGGGGTGCACGTCATCGTCGCCGCCAACCGGTGGGCGGACATCCGCCCGGCGATCAAGGACATGATCGGTACCCGGTTCGAGCTGCGCCTGGGTGACCCGACCGAGTCCGACATCGACCGGCGGGTCGCCGTGAACATCCCGGCCGGGCGGCCGGGCCGCGGCCTGACGCGGGAGAAGCTGCACCTGCTGGGCGGGTTGCCGCGGATCGACGGGTCCAGCGATCCGGAGACGATCGCGGCGGGCGTGGCCGACGCGGTGGCGAAGATCAAGGGAGCGTGGCGGGGCCGGGTGGCGCCGCAGGTGCGGCTGCTGCCGGAGCTGATCACCTACGACGAGGTGCTCAAGCTCGACAGTCAGCGGGATTCGAAGCTGATCCCGATCGGCGTCAACGAAGAGGACCTGCAGCCGATCTACCTGGACTTCAACGCCGAGCCGCATTTCTACGCGTTCGCGGACGGGGAGTCGGGGAAGACGAACCTGCTGCGGCAGATCGCCCGGGGCATTTCGGAGCGGTTCACGTCGAAGGAAGCGCTGATCCTGCTGGTCGACTACCGGCGCACGATGCTCGGGTACGTGCAGGGTGATTCGCTGCTCGGGTACGCGGTGTCGGCGGCGCAGCTGGAGAGCATGGTCGGCGACGTCTTCAACTCGATGACGCGGCGCCTGCCGGGTCCGGACGTCACGCAGGAGCAGCTGAAGACGCGGTCGTGGTGGAAGGGGCCGGAGTTGTTCATCCTGGTCGACGACTACGACCTGGTGGCGACCTCGAGCAACAATCCGTTGCGGAAGATCTCCGACTTCCTGCCCCAGGCCAAGGACGTCGGCCTGCACCTGGTGGTCGTCCGGCGCACCGGTGGTGCGAGCAAGGCGATGTACGACCCGATCATCGGCAAGCTGAAGGAGATCGCGGCGCCGGGCATGGTGATGAACGGTTCGCGGGACGAGGGTGCGCTGGTCGGCAACATCAAGGCGTCGGCGATGCCGCCGGGCCGGGGCAACCTGCTGACCCGCAAGGCCGGCAAGCAGCTCATCCAGGTGTCGTGGATCAACCCCGACTAGGTACGGCGACGGCGCGCCCGGCTGGGAACGGTAGGTTCCTCCCCGAGGGCGCGCCCCGTCGGCCGGGCGCGGGGGAACGCGACAAGTTTTTCGGGAGCTGCTGGTGACGGTCCGGGTTGCGGTGGACTTCGGGACGTCGAGCACCTGCGTCGTCGCCTCGGTGAACGGGCGCGATCCGCAGGTCGTGGTGATCGACGGCCAGCCGCTGATGTCCTCGGCGGTGTTCGCGGCGGCGGACGGCACGCTGTTCGTCGGCCAGGAGGCCGAGCGGCAGGCGGCCGTCGACCCGTCGCGGTACGAGCCGAACCCGAAGCGCCGGATCGACGAAGGTGATCTGCTGCTCGGCGACAGCGTCCTGCGCGTCACCGACGTCGTGCACGCCGTGCTGGGCCGCGCGGTCGCCGAGGCCCGCCGCCTCGCCGGCGAAGCCGAGGTCGACCTGCTGGTGCTGACCCACCCCGCGGACTGGGGCGCCATCCGCACCCGGCTGCTGCGGCAGGCGGCCGGCGGGCTGGCGCGCGAGGTCGCGCTGGTGCCCGAGCCGGTCGCGGCGGCGGTCTACCACGCGGCGACGTTCGCCCCGCAGGACGTGACGAACGACCGCACCGTCGAGTTCAGCGGCCGCCCCGGCGACGCGCTGGCGGTGCTGGACCTCGGCGGCGGCACGATCGACGTCAGCGTGGTGCGGCGGCTGCCGCCGGACACAGCGCGCGATCGCGCCGGACGCCCGCAGCGCGGCGGCTTCCAGGTGCTGGCCACCCGGGGCGACCCGGCCTTCGGCGGCGCGGACATCGACCAGGCGCTGCTGGAGCACGTCGGCGCGCTCGTGGCCGGGGCGGACCAGGACGCGTGGCGCCAGCTCGTCGAAGGGCGGGAGCTGGTCGACCGGCGCCGCCGCCGCGTGCTGCGCCAGGACGTGCGAGGAGCCAAGGAAACCCTGTCGCGGCACGCCTACACCGACGTGCCGATGCCGCCGCCGTTCGCGGACGCGCACGTGACGCGTGAAGACCTGGAACGGCTCATCACGGCGCCGCTGGGGCGCGCGGTGGAGCTGACGGTCGCGGCGATCGGCGACGCCGGCCTGCGGCCGAAGCAGCTCACGGCGATCTTCCTGGTCGGCGGGTCGAGCCGGATCCCGATGATTTCGCGGCTGGTGCACGAACGCACGGGCGTCGTGCCGACGAGCCTCGACCAGCCCGAGACGGTGGTCGCGCGCGGCGCGCTGCGGGCGGTGCTGGTGGACCCGGACCGCACGGGCGCGCTGCCCGGCGAGGCGATGGCCCGGCTGGGCGCGGTGCCGGGCGGCGCCCTCAACCCGGCGGCGCAGCGCACGGAGGTCGTCCGCCCCGGCGACGTCGCCCCGCGCCCGGCGCCGCCGCGCACGCCGGTCCCGCCGGCCAACGGGTTCCCGAACCGCGCGGGGCCGCCGCCGTCACCACCCCACGGACAGCCGGTGGCCCGGCCGCCGTGGACCCCGCCCGCCGGCCAGGCCACCCCGTCCGGCCCGCCCGGCAACCGCCCCGGCGGGGCCACCGCGTCGCCGGAGAAGAAGCCCGGCCGCGGGAAGCTCTGGGGGATCGTCGCCGGCGCCGTGGTCGTCGTGGCCGCGCTCGTCGTCACCGGGATCTTCGTGTTCGCCGACTCCGGCGGCCAGGCCGAGACCGGCCGGACCCTTTCGCAGTACGACTTCAAGTTCGTGTCGCCCGAGGACTGGGTGCAGACCGACGACCGGGTCGCCCAGCGGCAGGTCGTGATCCACCCGCAGGAGTCGCGCGACGGCAACGACCTCCTGGTCGCCCAGGAGTTCGTCATGGACTACGACGCGACGGCGGACCCGCAGAAGCTCGCGGACGAGCTCAAAGTCGGCGCGGACCGCGATCCCGAGCACTACAGTGCGTTCAACCCGGCCCTCTCCTACGCCGGCAAGACCGTGATCGGCTACCACGAGATCAAGAAGGACCGCCCCGACCTCCAGGTCGACTGGTACGTCGTGGCGAAGGGCCGGATCCGCGTCCACGTCGGCTGCCAGTACGCCACGGCGCAGTTGCGCGACCGGGTCGCCGCCGCCTGCACGCAGGCCGTGCGCACGGTCGAGATCCTCAACTGAGAGAGGAGGGCACGCGGTGCCTTCCGAAGAGTTCGAAAGCGCCGCGTCCGCCTTCCGGCGCACCGGCGAAGACGCGGTGACGCACGCCCGGCGCGTCACCGGGAACGCGAAGGCGCGCAGCCGGCGCCACCACAGCGAAAACGTCGAACTGCTGAAGCGCAGCGGCCGCGGCGCGAAGTCCGGCGACCCGACTCCCGGCACGCTGCGCGCCGCCGCCGAACGGTTCCGCCGTGCCCGCGGCTTGCCGGTCCCGGGGGTTCCGGATCCGGCCGATTCGGTTCCTTCGCGTTCGCAATCCTCCGCTCGTGCCCCTCGAACGGGTGACGAGGACGAAGACTTTTCCCAGATGCGAATCATGAAACGCGACGCCTGACTGCCGGTCGGTGATCGCTGTGCGTGTGCTAACAACGCTGGTGGAGAACGCATTTTCGGGTGACGCGTCGCGATGTCGGGTCGATCGGGCAATACCCGCGGCGACCGGTTCCCGGTGCGAGCGTTCACGCAAGCAACTACTTGCGGGCAAAGCACGACAAGGGGGAACCGGACATGGCAAGGTCTGCGTCGTAGGGCCGTACAAACGAACAAGACTTGTTACGGCCGACCACCACTCTTAAGAAGGGGGTTCCAGCATGGCTGGATTCCAGGGAACAGTCGCCCAGTTCACCGATGCCGAGGGCAAGGTCACCGAGGTCCGCGCGGGGATGGACCAGAACCTGTCCACGCTGCGCGACCGCATCGAGGCCACCCGCGCCGGCTGGCAGGGCGACGCCCAGAAGGCGTTCGACCACGTCATGCTGCGCTTCGACGACGACGCCCGTCAGATGAACCAGGCCCTCCAGCAGATCGCGGAACTGCTCCGCGAGGCCGGTTCGAAGTACGAGAAGTCCGAGCAGCAGCAGCAGGAGATCCTGGGAGCCGTCAACCGCGGCTTCGACGCGCTCGGCTGAGCTTCACCCCGATCTTCCCTTTCATTCACCCCGAATTCTTGAGAACTGAAGGAGCACATCATGCCTGATGGCGCCGGCATTGTCGTAAATTACGCCACCATCCGCGCGGCCGCGGACGACTGCACGCAGACCGGTGGGGAGCTGCAGCAGGCGTTCGACCGCCTCCAGGACGACCTCAAGCCGCTGGTCACCACGTGGACCGGTTCCGCGAAGGAGCAGTACGACGCGGCCCAGCGCAAGTGGAACGAGAAGTTCGAGGACCTGAAGCAGGTTCTGGCGCAGATCGCCGCCGCGCTGCCGCAGATCGCCGACGGCTACCAGTCGACGGACAGCGCCGTCGAAGGCCTGTTCTGAGCCGGTAGTCCCGGAAACCACGGCGGGCCCGCACTTCGGTGCGGGGCCCGCCGTTTTCGTTTTTACCGCAACAGAGTCGGTTTACGGCAACAGAGCCGGTTTCACGGCAACAGAGCTGTTTCGTGGCAAGGGAAAGCTCAGTGCGGCGCGCCGACCTCGTACTCGGGCCGGTCGTTGAGCACCCGCACGGTCACCTTCTTGTCCTGCCCGCCGATCTTCACCGTGCAGTCGAACGTCGTGCCGTTCTCGGCGGCTTCGTTCGCCGGGCACTGCGCGTTCTTCACGTCCGGCTCGCCGTAGTTCTCGTTGAGGACCTTGACCACACCGTCCTCAAGGGACCGTTGCTCGAGGACGTTCCCGCGGAACGCGCCCAGTAGCCACGCCGCCCCGCCGCCGACGACGAGCACCAGCACGACGGCGCCGGCGATCAGCAGCGGCTTCTTCGACTTCGGTTTCTTCTCCGGCGCGAGAGCGAACGCACCGAGGCCGCCGTACTGCGTGGGCTGGAACCCGCCCCCGTACTGCGGTCCGGAAGGCTGCTGGGAAGGCTGAGCCTGCCACCCGCCGCCGGGCGTGCCCGGCTGCTGGGGAGTCGGCTGGGACGGCGGCTGCCACGGGCCGCCGGCGGGCTGCCCCGGCTGCCACGGCCCCGAGAACGACCCGCTCGTGCCGGGCTGCTGCGCCTGGTTCCACTGGCCGGTGTAGGAACCGGAAGCCACGCCCTGGTCGGCGTTCTGCTGCCACTGCCCGGCGTGCGGACCGGTCGGCTGCTGCTCCGGCTGCCACCCGGAAGGGGCTCCGGGCGGGTTCGCCGGCGGCTGCCACCACTGGGGCTGCTGCGGGTCGGGCGGCTGAGTCATCGGAGGTCACCTCGGGTCGTGGCCACGGTTCAGCTGCCCTGCGCTTCGCCGAGCCGGCGGTAGAAGTCGTCCATGGCCGCCCGGTCGGGCAGCACCGTGATCTGCGACGCGTCCGGCAGCTTCGGCATGTCCTGCAGGCTGGCCTTGCCGGTGAAGCGGAAGTCGTACTTGAGCTCGAGCTGGTGGCCGTCGCCGGAGAACTTGGCGTCCATCACGAACGAGACCAGGCTGCCGTCCGGGTTCAGCGTGATCGTGGTCGGGACCATGGCCTTCTTCAGCTCCGGCCCGACCTGGCTCGTGATGCTGGACGGCAGGATCTCGACCTTGTTCTTGACGAAGATCTCGAACGGCACGTTCACGGTCAGCGCGGTCTTCCCGTCGCCGAGGCTCTTGGCCCCGCGGACCGCGCGCTTGTCGGCCTGGTAGGCGTCCACGGTCGAGTCGGCCATCCGGCACGGGGTCAGCACCCCGCCCCAGGCGCACGGCAGGATCAGGCCGGCCTCGGGCTTCGGCATCGACACCCACGCCGTCGGCGAGACGCCCTTCTGGACGTACATCGGGCCGAGGTAGGTGTACTCGACCGCGCCGGCGGCCGGCGTGTACGTGTCGATGATCTCGTCGGGGTTCTTCTGCGACCGGTGCCGCACCGCCCGGTTCTCCGGGCTGCCGGTGCGGGCCGACGTCACGGTGCTGTGGATCCACTTGTCGTCGAACTTGAAGTAGGCGTCCAGCGAGTTGGTGACGTCGCGCGTGTCGGTGATGGCGTCCCCGAGCTTGCCGATGACCTGCTCGAACTTGCCGCCGACGTAGTCCGCCGCGTCGTCGCCCTTCGGCAGCGCCGTGCCCGCCTTCGCCGTGCCGCAGGCGCTGACCAGGGCCAGGACGGCGCCCAGGACGAAGATCGCCATCGGTCGTTTCTTCATCGCCGTCCCCTGCTCGACTGGGCTGTCCGGTGCGTGCCCGGATCGTCTCATCCTCGCGTGTCGGGGCGGTGCGTGCAGGCACTTCGGCGGGAAAACCCGGTAGAGTCCGGCTGCGCCCGGGCCGGTCGGAGCCCCGGGTGGGCGTTCCAAGCCACCCCCGATGCACAGAGGCGGTGGACGTGCGGGTATCTTCATATGTCGTTGTGCGTTGCGGCGCATCAGCGCGCTAGGCCCGCACATAACCCACACGCAATGTTGACGACGAGGTAGACCCTTGCCCACGTACAGCCCCAAGCCCGGCGACGTCACTCGTGCCTGGCACGTGATCGACGCCGAGGATGTCGTGCTCGGCCGGCTCGCGACCGAGGTCGCCACGCTGCTGCGCGGCAAGCACAAGCCGACCTACGCCCCGCACGTGGACACCGGTGACTTCGTCATCATCGTCAACGCCGAGAAGGTCGCGCTCACCGGAAACAAGCGCGAGCAGAAGTTCGCGTACCGGCACAGCGGTTACCCGGGCGGTCTGCGGAAGCGCTCGTTCGGCGAGCTGCTGGACACCAAGCCCGAGCACCTTCTCGAGAAGGTCGTCAAGGGCATGCTGCCGAAGAACAAGCTCGGCCGCGCCCAGGCGAAGAAGCTGAAGGTCTACGCCGGCCCGCAGCACCCGCACACCGCGCAGCAGCCGCAGGTGCGCGAGATCACCAAGATCGCGCAGGTCGCGCAGTGAGTGAGGAACAGTCTGTGACCAGCACCGAGCCCGAGACCGCCGAGGTCACGACCGAGGCGACCGAGTCCGGCGCCGTCGAGACCAGCGAGACCCCCGCCGAGGTGACCACCGAGGCCCCGGCCGAGGCGACCACCGAAGCTCCGGTCGCCACGAGCGAGACCCCCGCGGCGACCAGCGAGACCCCGGCCGCCACGAGCGAGACGCCCGCGGCGACCAGCGAGAGCGCTGCCGCGCCGCGCCCGTCGCGTGCCGCCGGTGGCAACGCGCAGACCGTCGGCCGCCGCAAGGAAGCCGTCGTCCGCGTGCGGGTCGTCCCCGGCACCGGTGAGTTCAAGCTCAACGGCCGCACCCTCGAGGAGTACTTCCCGAACAAGGTGCACCAGCAGCTCATCCGTGACCCGCTGGTCCTGGTCGAGAAGCCGGACTCGTTCGACATCTTCGCCAACCTGCACGGTGGCGGCGTCTCGGGTCAGGCAGGCGCGCTGCGCCTGGCGATCGCCCGTGCGCTCATCGAGGTCGACGCCGACGACCGCCCGGCCCTCAAGAAGGCCGGCTTCCTGACCCGTGACGCGCGCGCCACGGAGCGGAAGAAGTACGGCCTCAAGAAGGCCCGCAAGGCCCCGCAGTACAGCAAGCGCTGATCGCGCCTCTGGCGCAACCCACCGGAGCGCCCATCCGTCCATCGGATGGGCGCTTCGGCGTTTTCCGGGGGGTTACCAATCCGGCCAAAAGCAGGCCGGCCCCTGAGCGGTACGCAACCGTTGTTACGGGCCGGTTCGGCCGTGACTGTGGTCGGATTGGTAACGAACGAGCACTGTGTCGTTTCCGGGGTCGGGGGCGACACTCGGGGGTGGGGTAGTGCGGCCCGGCAGGGTCGCTAGGTTGTCGTGGTCGGTTGCGCTGCCGCAACCACACTGAGGAGGTCCATCGATGGCACGCCTGTTCGGTACCGACGGCGTACGTGGCCTGGCCAACGCCGAGCTGACGCCGGAGCTGGCGCTGGCGCTGGCGGCCAGCGCCGCCCGCGTGCTCGCCGCGCACGACCGCTCGCACCGGCCGGTCGCGGTCGTCGGCCGCGACCCGCGCGCCAGCGGCGAGATGCTCGAGGCCGCCGTCGTGGCGGGCCTCACCTCCGCGGGGGCCGACGTGCTCCGCGTCGGCGTGCTGCCGACGCCGGCTGTCGCCTACCTGGTCGGCTCGCTCGAGGCCGACCTCGGCGTGATGATCTCCGCGTCGCACAACCCGATGCCCGACAACGGCATCAAGCTCTTCGCCTCGGGCGGGCACAAGCTCCCCGACGGCATCGAGGACGAGATCGAGGCCGGTCTCGCGGACGGCAAGGTCCGCCCGACCGGTGCCGGCGTGGGCCGCGTCCACGACGTCGACGACGCCCTCGACCGCTACGTCACCCACCTGCTCGGCGCGACGCCGCACACGCTCGCCGGGCTGAAGGTCGTCGTCGACTGCGCGAACGGCGCGTCGTCGGCCGCCGCCCCCGAGGTCTACCGCCGCGCCGGCGCCGAGGTCGTCGCGCTGTACGCGGAGCCGGACGGCGTCAACATCAACGAGCACTGCGGCTCGAACCACCCGGACAAGCTGCGCGAGGCGGTCGTCGCGCACGGCGCCCACCTGGGCATCGCCCACGACGGCGACGCCGACCGCTGCGTGGCCGTCGACTCCGCCGGCGAGCTGGTGGACGGCGACCAGATCATGGCGGTGCTGGCGCTGGCGTTCGCCGAGGCGGGCGAGCTGACCAAGGACACGCTGGTCGCGACCGTGATGAGCAACCTCGGCCTGCACCTGGCCATGAAGGCCCACGGCATCACCGTCGTCACGACGGGCGTGGGCGACCGGTACGTCCTCGAGGAGCTGCGCGCGAGCGGCTTCGCCCTCGGCGGCGAGCAGTCCGGCCACGTCGTGCTGCCGGCGCACGCCACCACCGGCGACGGCCTGCTCACGGCGCTGCGCCTGATGAGCCGCATGGCCGAGACGGGCAAGTCCCTCGAAGACCTGGCGGCCGTGATGAACCGGCTCCCGCAGGTCCTGGTGAACGTCCCGGTCGCGGACAAGGCGGCGGTGGCGGACTCGAGCGAGGTCCGCGACGCCGTCGGCGAGGTCGAGGCCGAGCTGGGCGAGGAAGGCCGGGTGCTGCTGCGCCCGTCCGGCACCGAGCAGCTGGTCCGCGTGATGGTGGAGGCGACGGCCCAGGCGACGGCCCAGGCCGCGGCCGACCGCCTGGCGGGCGTCGTCTCAGCGGTTTCCTGACCGGGTGACCACGGCCTTCGCCAGGCCGTGGAACACCGAGTGGGTCTTCCACCCTACGTCGCCGACTTCGCAGCCGCCGTCGAGGAGCTTCGCCAACGCGCCGAGGGCGATCTCGCCCTCGGCCAGCGCGACTCCCGAACCCGGGCACGCGTGGCGGCCCAGGCCGAACGGGAGCCCGTCGGTCAGGGACACCGCCAGCGGGCCGTCCGGGCCGAAGCGCAGGACGTACCGGGCCGGGCAGATCGACGTCACCAGCTCGCGCACGCTTTTCGGCGTGGGCGACGAAGCCAGCTCCAGCCCGGCGCACGCCAGGAAGTTCAGCGAGTTCTCGTAGGCGGCGTGCGCCAGCACCACCGGGTTGAGCATCAGCTCGTCTTCATCGAGCCGGCCGGCCGCGTGGGCCTCCCGCAACGCCGTCAACCCGCCCGGCCCGGCCGCCGCCCGGCTCAGCTGCACCGCGAGCCGGAACGCCGACGCCTGCCCGGTGCGGTCGGCGCCGCCGAAGACGTCGAGGTTCGCCGTCGTCTTCTCCAGGTGGTCCAGGAAGACGTCGTCGAGGGGCACGCCCAGCACCGCCGACGTCACCGCGCCCGCCACCGGCCGAGCGAAGTCGCGCACGAGGTCGAACGACGACCCCAGGCCGCCCACGACGGCTTCGATCGACGCACGCACGGAGTCCGGGAGCGGCTCCAGCCCGGCGATGATCTCCCGCAGTACCCCGCGCACCCGCGCGTGGCCGTCGCCGTCGCGCAGCAGGACGCTCGGCGAGCCGCCACCGGGATCGGACGTCAGATCGGGGGAGCGCAGGGCGTGCACGCACGCGTCGCGGCCGGAGACCACGCCGATCCCGTGCCGCTCGAACTCGTCCATCGCTTGCCCACGGTAGGGCAGGATGGGCCCGTGCCGCCCGCAGACGTCCCGGATGAGGTCCTGACCACCCCGTTCACGGATTACCTGCTCCGCAACGCCAGCGAAGACCGCCCCGCGTTCACGTGCCGCACCTTCCCGGGTCCCACCGACCACACCCTGAGCTGGCCCCAGGTGCTCGACCGCGTCCGCGGGGTCGCGCGTGAGCTGCGCCGGTTCACCCGGCCGGGCGACCGGGTGGCGATCGTCGCCCGCCAGGACCTCGGGTACGTCATCGCGTTCCTCGGCACGCTCTACGCGGGCCGCGTCGCGGTGCCCCTGTCCGTCCCGACCGGCCGGACCGGCCGCACCCGGATCGAGTCGGCCTTCGCGGACGCCACCCCGGCGGCCTGCCTGACCTCGGCGAACCTCCTGGAGAAAGTCCCGTCGCCACCGGGCGTCCTGCTCGCGATCGAGGACATCGGGCCCGACGACGCCGAGCCGCCCGCCGAGGTGGCGATGACCGACCCGGCGTACCTGCAGTACACGTCGGGCTCGACGAGCCGCCCGGCCGGCGCGGTGATCTCGCACCGGGCGCTCGTGGCCGCGTGCTGGCAGACCACGCGGTGCTACCACGCCGACGCGTCGGCCCACCTCGCCGGCTGGGTGCCGTTCTTCCACGACATGGGCCTGATCCTGCTCGTCGGCGTGCCCGTCTTCCTCGGCGCGCACTCGGTGTTCTTCACGCCGATGGAGTTCGTCCGCGACCCGCTGCGCTGGATCCGGCTGCTGGCCGAGCACCCCGGCGCGATCACCGCCGCGCCGAACTTCGCCTTCGACCTGGCCGCCGAGGCCGCGGGGGAGCTGGAAGACGTCGACCTCTCGCACGTCAACTCCGTGCTCAACGGCAGCGAGCCGATCCGCGCGGCCAGCCTCGACGCTTTCAGTCACGCCTTCGCTCCTTACGGGCTGTCGCGCACCTCGCTCAAGCCGTGCTACGGCCTGGCGGAGGCGACGGTGTTCGTCACGAGCGCCGGCGACGAAGGCCCGACGATCACGACGTTCGACGGCGGCGAGCTGGTGTCCGTGGGGCGGCCGTACGGGCAGCGGATTCGTATTGTCGACAAAGAGATCTGGGTGTCCGGTCCGAACGTCGCCGACGGTTACTGGGGCCGGCCGGACCGCGGGGAGACCTTCACCGAAGACGGCTGGCTCCGCACCGGCGACCTCGGGTTCGTCCACGAAGGACAGCTGTACGTCGCCGGGCGCCTGAAGGACCTGATCATCGTCGACGGCCGCAACCACCACCCGCAGGACATCGAGGCCACTGTCGAGGCCGCGCACGCGGGCATTCGGGCCGGGCGCGTCGCCGCGTTCGCCGTGCGGGACGACCACGGCGAGGGCGTCGCGGTCGTCGCCGGCTGCGCGGCACCGGACGACGACGTCGAAAGGGCCGTCCGGCGGGCCGTCTCCGCGGGCCACGACCTGCCGCTGCGCGCCCTGTGGCTGGTCCCGCCGGGCGCGGTGCCGCGGACCTCCAGCGGCAAGGTCGCCCGAGCCGCCGCCCGTGATCGCTGGTGGGGCGAGAATGGGCGCCATGACTGACCCGGCCGCCCACGCCGACGAGATCCGGAAGATCGTCTGCACCGCGCTGCAGCTCCCGCTCGAACGGCTGACCGACACGACGCCGTTCGACGACATCGGCATGACCTCCCGGCAGCGCGTCCAGCTGCTCGCCCGGGTCGAGGTGCGCTACGGCGTCTCCGTCGACCTGGACGAGCTCGACCGGCTGGTGGACGTCCGCGGCGTCGCCGAAGTCATTTCCGAAGCGGTCGCCGCGCAGCACCCCACCGGGTGAGTGCACTTGGGCAAAGCCCAGGTCCGGCGCTCGGCCGAACGCTAGACTCTGTGTGCATCTGCGACGGCACCGAACGGCGTCCGGGTGCGTCACAGTCTCGACACCCGGAACAAGGGCTGTGGATCGAAGGGGGAAGCCGACCATGCCAAACGGTTACGAAGCGAGTTCTGAGGCGATGACGCGGGCGCAGGTCCGCCTCAACGACGTCGCGGACGACCCGGCCGCCGAGGCCAAGAAGGTCGCGCCGACCGAGATCGCGCAGGCGGACTTCGGCCGTGTCCACGGTGACGGCTACAGCAAGTACAAGTCCGGGATCGACGAGATCGGCGCAGGCATGACCGGGCTGTCGAACGCGCTGATGAACCTCGGCAGCGGAATCGGGACCGCCGGCTCGAAGTACACCGCGCAGGAGTCGCACGCCGGCGCGCAGGCGAACTCGGCGGGGAGCAAGTAATGGCGGACTGGGCGGAAATCAAGAAGGTCCTCGACGACCCGAACGTCTCCATGGAAAAGAAGTCCGCGCTCATGGAGGCGTACGACGACAACACCTGGAACTTCAACGAGGAAGAAGAGAAGTACGCCAAGGAATACATCGACGGGTATTCCGACCGGACCTGGCTCGACGCGAAGACGCCGTCCATCGGTTCCGGCGACGACGTCGACAACCGGCTGAAGGAAGCTCAGCAGGATGGCGCGGCGAAGGGCAAGGAGCAGCAGGCCCAGACCGACCGCAAGAACACGGCGAAGAAGAACCTCGACGCGATCGCGACGCCCACGCTGGGGGTCGGCGCGAAGACCTCCGACGAAATGCTCGACCAGGGCAACGTCACCGTCGACTTCCTGGTGCTGTGGACCAACGACATCTGGAACAAGATCAAGGGCGGGACGGGCCAGCTCGACGCCCAGAAGGACCTCAAGGACAAGTTCCACGAGAACCGCGGCATCCAGTTCCAGAAGTTCCTCACCGAGGCCG
Source organism: Amycolatopsis sp. NPDC051371 (assembly GCF_040682155.1). Lineage (NCBI taxonomy): Bacteria > Bacillati > Actinomycetota > Actinomycetes > Pseudonocardiales > Pseudonocardiaceae > Amycolatopsis > Amycolatopsis sp. NPDC051371. The sequence continues at coordinate 61,697 of NZ_JBFBAG010000033.1, read as the reverse complement.
ACGACCTCGCCAAGGCGCACAAGGTCGTCGAGGACACGCTGACCAAGAGCGACACCGAGCTCCAGACCCTCTTCGGGGAGTGGAAGGGCAAGGGCGCGAACGCGGCGGAGATCAAGTACGACGAGGCGATCAAGCCGCACGCCAAGGAGCTCTCGCAGCAGATCGACGGCGCCGCGAAGCTGATCCCGCAGACCGTGACGCACGTCTACGACGCCGTCAAGAAGAAGGTCGACGAGGTCCTGCAGCTGCACCGCACGACGATCGCCCAGGCCGACATCACCATGGCCAGGGACGTCCTCAAGATCGCGAACGGCGAGACCGAGGAATTCGACGACTTCATGAAGGTCGCCGGCTGGGTCGACGCCGTCAACGCGAAGAACGGCAACCAGACGAACCTCGCCGAGCGGCTGCAGAACGACGACTGCGGCTTCAACGACGAGAACAAGGAGTACGGCCGCGACGTCTGCCGCTACTGGCGCGACGGCGCGTTCTCGACCGAGTACCGGGGCCTGATCGACGCCTTCAACGGCTCCTGCAAGTCCGCCAAGGACACGATCGACCAGCAGTTCGGCGCGCTCGAGCGGTTCATGGACGGCTACCGCAACCAGCTCACCGAGGCCAAGGGCACCGACAACGGCGGCACCGACAAGGGCAAGGAGAACACCGGCGGCCCCGGCAAGAACGACAACGGCGGCGGCACGGGCGGCGGCACCGGGGGAGGCACGGGCGGCGGTACCGGCGGTGGAACCGGCGGCGGGGGCAGCACGACGCCGTCGGCGGCCGAGCCGCCCGCGACCGAGGACCCGGCGAAGCCCGAGGACGGGAAGAACCCGATCACCGGCAAGCCCCTCGAGATGGACCCGGACACCGGCAAGCCGTACCCGATCGACCCGACGACCGGTGAGGCCATCAAGGACACCGACGACACCGACACGGTGTCGGTCAAGAAGGGCGACAACACGATCGAGATGTCCGAGCCCGACAAGGAGGGCAAGCAGGACATCTCCGTGGACGACGGCCACGGCAACAAGAAGGACTACCACCTCGACTGGGGTGACGACGACAAGGCCGAAGCCGGCAAGGAGGGCAAGGACGGCGCCAAGGCCGATGACAGCAGCTTCGGCCCGCAGGGCTCGCAGCAGGCCGTCAAGGACGGGCAGCCCTCGGCCGACGGCAGCTACAAGCCGGGTCCCGACGGAAAGATCCACATCAAGGACGGCAACCTCGAGATCACGGCCGAGCGGCCCGAGGGTCCGGACGGTCCGACGATCGTGACCGTCGACGACGGCAAGGGCGAGCCGACGACGTACACGCTCGACGAGAAGGACGACCCGAAGGCGAGCGACCTCAAGACCGACCCGGCGGCCACCGACGGCAGCGGCTCCGCGATCAAGCACGATGCGGACGCCGAGCTGCCGTCGGCGAAGGACCCGGCTCCGGCGAACCCCGACCCGGCCTTTACGCAGGGCGCGGCAGCTTCGGGTGGGGGCGGCTTCACCACCCCCGGCGGCCAGGACTTCTCCGGCGACTTCGGCGGCGGTGGCAGCGTCGGCGCGGAGCCCGCGATCGCGGTGGCCGACGCGGGTGCCGGTGGCGGTGACTCCGGCGTGGCCGGCGGTGGCGGCGGAGACTCGACGACGACGGCCGGGGCGAGCGACTTCGGGTCCGCCGTCACGGGCGGCGGGTCGGCGGACTTCGCCGGCGCCGTGTCGCTGGACCCCGGTGCGCAGTCGGGCAGCGACGCGTCGATGCCGATGGCCGACGGCAGCGGGCTCGGCGCGACCCCGGTCGACTCGGGTGGCCACCAGGCCGCGGCGAACTCGTCCGGCGGGATGAGTGGCATGGGCGGCATGATGGGCGGCATGGGTGGCGCCCCGGGTGGTGGCGGTGGCGGCGGCGACCAGCAGCGCGGGCCCAGCCAGTACCGCATCGAGGGTGGCGTCTTCGAGACGAGCGGCGCCAAGGGCCGGATCAGCGGCTCGCTGGACGACGAGGGTGACCGTTCGATCCGGTACGACCGGTGACCAGGGCTGAGGAGGGCCGATGAGCAGCGCCGAAGATCGGTATCGCGCGGCGATCTCGACGATGGACGCCGCGGCGCGCGAGCAGGACGAGCAGCGGGGGCTGCGCGAACGCCGGGTCGCGGAGGCCGAGACGCAGGCCCGCGAGGGGCTGAAGAACGAGCTCGCCGCCGCGCAGAAGTACGCCGAGCACATGGACGAGCTCAACAAGCGCAAGCAGAGCGCCGGTGGCTGGGCAACGGAGAAGACGCTGGCCGACAAGGGCCGCGAGTCGCTGATGGAGTTCGGCGTCGAGGACGAGGAAGCGGCCACCGGCCGCACGCCGTACCCGACGCCGAGCTACGGGACGCCGGTGCCCTCGGCGGCGGCGCCCCGGCCGGAGCCGGAACCTCCGGTGCCTCCCGCGCCCGCCGCGCCGGAGTCGCCGAAGCGGGGGCGGCACGCGCGCCCGGTGGAGGACGACGACGACTTCTCCAGCACGAGCTGGCTGGTCTGAGGTTCTTCGGAAGGGCCCGGCTTCGGCCGGGCCCTTTTCGTGTCAGTGCGCGGGTTCTTCTTCGCGGTCGATGGTGGCGCGCTTGACGTCGGCTTCCAGCAGGGGCCGCCACTTGTCCGTGCCGGTCAGGTGGGTCAGGAAGAACGCCGTGAACAGCGCGCGCGTGAGCTGCTGCGTCTTGCGGTGCGGCTTGCCGTGCATGATCAGCTGCGACCAGTGCCGGCCCTCGGTGACGCCCAGGTGGGTCGACTTGCCGAGGGTGCGCAGCTGGACGTCTTCGCCGCCCCAGGAGTTCGTGATCGCCTCGGCGTGCCCGATCTTCGGGGCGACGAGGTCCTCCTCGGCGGCGAGGTGCAGCCCGGGGACGGTGATGGCCTTCGCCGACTCGGTGGCCGGCGGCAGCGTCTGGGCGGCGGTGATGGTCGCGACGGCCTTGATCCGGGGATTTTCGGCGCGCGCGTCCTGAGCCGCGGCGAGGACGGCGGAGCCACCACCGGTCGAATGCCCGGCGAGGCCGAGCTTGGCCGGGTCGACGCTGATGCCGTCCGGCCCGAGCCGCACGGTCGTGACGACGTCGAGGGTGGTCAGCAGGTCGGCGGCGAGCAGCCGGTGCGACGGCAGCGGGCCCCGCTGGGTCGCGGGCGCGGCGGCGACGATGCCCCAGCTGGCGAGGTGGTGCAGCAGCTGCCGGTACCGATCGGGCGGCTGCAGCCACCCGTGCCCGAAGGCCACGGCCGGCAGGCCGAGCCCGGCGCGCGGCGTGAACACCACGCCGGGCAGCCCGACCAGGGCGAGATCGCCCCGCAGGACCTCGTGCGGACCCGGGTGCGTCAACTCCGCGAGCAACTGCTTGGGCTTGCTGGCCATGGCGCGAACCCTACTGTGCGCGTCGCGCCGCGGCTCGCCCGCCGCTCCGGTGGGCGCGGTCCTGGGCGCCGGCCAGTTGCGACCGCGCGCACCCGCCTCGGCTCGCCCGCCGCTCGCCCCCCGACCCGAGCGCCCCGATGTGGCATTGGGTGCGTGGGGCGCACCGAACGCCACGTTGGGTGCGTGGGACGCACCGAACGCCACATTGGATGCGTGGGGCGCACCGAACGCCACATTGGGGCGCTTGCGGCAGGCGGCCACACGTGTGGGTTACCCCGCATTGGTCCGGACCACCCGGCGTCGCATCCGCGCAGGTCAAGGCCCGTTCGCGGACCCCGTCAACCCGCCGAACGTCCCTCGTTAGGCTGGTGCGCGTGTGTGGAATCGTGGGATATGTCGGGCACCGCCCGGCTCTGGACGTGGTCCTCGGCGGGCTCCGGCGCATGGAGTACCGCGGGTACGACTCGGCCGGTGTCGCGGTCCTCGACGGCGCCGGTGCGCTGACGGTCGAGCGCAAGGCGGGCCGGCTCGCCAACCTGGAAGCCGAGCTCGACAAGGTCGGCCGCGACAGCATCACCGGCACCGCCGGCATGGGTCACACCCGCTGGGCCACCCACGGCGCGCCGATCGACCGCAACTCGCACCCGCACCGCGACGCCTCGCAGCGCGTCGCCGTCGTGCACAACGGCATCATCGAGAACTTCGCCACCCTCCGCGCCGAGCTCGAGGCCGACGGCGTCGAGATGGCCAGCGACACCGACAGCGAGACCGCCGCGCACCTCGTCGCCCGCGCCTACACCGACGGCGAAACCAAGGGGGACCTCGCCGCGAGCGTCGCCGCCGTCTGCCGCCGCCTCGAAGGCGCCTTCACCCTCGTCGTGACGCACGCCGACGAGCCGGACACCATCGTGGCCGCGCGCCGGTCGTCGCCGCTGGTCGTCGGGGTCGGGGAGGGCGAGCACTTCGTCGCCTCCGACGTCGCCGCGTTCATCGAGCACACCCGCGAGGCCGTCGAGCTCGGGCAGGACCAGCTCGTCGTCATCACCCGCGAGGGCTACGACGTCCTGGACTTCCACGGTGACGCCGCCCAGGCGAAGCCGTTCACCGTCGACTGGGACCTCAGCGCCGCCGAAAAGGGCGGCCACGAGTACTTCATGCTCAAGGAGATCGAGGAGCAGCCCGAGGCGCTGGCCAACACGCTGCGCGGGCACTTCGAGTCCGGCCGGATCATCCTCGACGAGCAGCGCATCTCCGACCAGGACCTCCGCGACGTCGACAAGGTCTTCGTCGTCGCCTGCGGTTCGGCCTACCACTCCGGCCTGGTCGCCAAGTACGCCATCGAGCACTGGACGCGGCTGCCGGTCGAGGTCGAGCTGGCGTCGGAGTTCCGCTACCGCGACCCGGTCCTCGACCGCGACACGCTGGTCGTCGCCGTCTCCCAGTCCGGCGAGACGGCGGACACGCTCGAAGCCGTCCGGCACGCGCGTGAGCAGAAGGCGCGCGTCCTGGCCGTCTGCAACACCAACGGCGCGCAGATCCCGCGCGAGTCCGACGCCGTCCTCTACACGCACGCCGGGCCCGAGATCGGTGTCGCGTCGACCAAGGCGTTCCTCGCCCAGATCGCGGCGAACTACCTGGTCGGCCTGGCGCTGGCGCAGGCCCGCGGCACCAAGTACCCGGACGAGGTCGCGCGCGAGTTCGCCGAGCTGGAGGCGATGCCCGCGGCCGTCCAGAAGGTACTGTCCACTGTGGACCAGGTGCGCGACCTCGGCCGCCGGATCGCGGACTCGAAAGCCATCCTCTTCCTCGGTCGCCATGTCGGCTTCCCGGTCGCGCTCGAGGGCGCGCTGAAGCTCAAGGAACTCGCGTACATGCACGCCGAGGGCTTCGCGGCCGGCGAGCTCAAGCACGGTCCGATCGCGCTGATCGAAGAGGGCCTGCCGGTCGTCGTCGTGATGCCGTCGCCCAAGGGCCGCGCGGTGCTGCACTCGAAGCTCGTGTCGAACATCAGCGAGATCCAGGCCCGCGGCGCCCGCACGATCGTGATCGCCGAAGAGGGCGACGAGACCGTCCGGCCGTTCGCCGACGAGCTCATCGAGGTCCCCGCGGTGCCGACGCTGCTGCAGCCGCTCGTGTCCACGGTGCCGCTGCAGGTGCTGGCCGCGGAGATCGCCCGCGCCCGCGGGTACGACGTCGACAAGCCGCGTAACCTGGCGAAGTCGGTGACTGTCGAGTAGCGGGAGGCCTTCGCCGTGCAGGGAATCTGGACCACGGAACGGATTCGCGAGGCGGAGGGGCGGGCGTTCGCCGTCACGCCCGAGGGCGAGCTGATGCGACGGGCGTCGTTCGGCTTGTCGGTCCAGATCGCCGACCTGCTCGAAGACCACACCGGCGCGGTATCCGGCCGCCGGGTCGTGTTGCTCGTCGGCTCCGGCGACAACGGCGGTGACGCGCTCTGGGCCGGGGCGTTCCTGCGGCGGCGCGGAGTGGCCGTGACGGCGATCCTGCTGAAGCCCGAGAAGGCGCACCCCGCCGGTCTCAAAGCGCTGAAGCGCGCCGGCGGCCGGGTGGTGTCCGCCGAGGACGGTCCACAGTGGATCGCGAAGGCCGACGTCGTCGTCGACGGGATCGTCGGGATTTCGGCTTCCGGATCGCTGCGGCCCGACGCCGCGCGGCTGGTGGACCTGGTGGAAGCGCCGATCGTGGCGGTCGACCTGCCCAGCGGCGTCGACCCGGACACCGGCGCGGTCGACGGCCCGGCGGTGAAGGCGACCCGCACGGTGACGTTCGGCGCGCTCAAGCCGGTGCATGCGCTGGCGCCGTCTTGGTGCGGCGAGGTCGTGCTGGTCGACATCGGTCTCGAGCTGGTGGATCCCGACCTGCGGCGGCTCGACATCGTCGACGTCGCGGCGGCCTGGCCGGTGCCGGGGCCGGAGGACGACAAGTACAGCCAGGGCGTGGTCGGGATCGCGGCGGGCTCGGCGACGTACCCGGGCGCGGCGGTGCTGGCCGCGGGCTCGGCGGTCCGTGCGACGGCCGGCTTGGTGCGCTACGCGGGCCACGCGGCCGACGTCGTCCGGTCGCAGTGGCCGGAGATCATCGCGACGGGCACGGTCGCGGACGCCGGCCGCGTCCAGGCGTGGGCGGTCGGGCCGGGCATCGGCACGGGTTCTGAGGGCCGCGACGTGCTGCGGCACGTGCTCGGCCAGGGCGTCCCGGTCTGCGCGGACGCCGACGCGACGACGATCATCGCGAAGTCCCCGGAGGTCCTGGACGCGCGCGACCCGGACACACCGCTGGTGCTGACGCCGCACGCGGGGGAGTACGAGCGCCTGATGGGCCGGAAGCCGGGCGCGGACCGCGTGAAGGCTGCGCGCGAAGCGGCGAAGAAGTACGACGCGGTGGTGCTGCTGAAGGGGCACGTCACGGTCGTGGCGGCCCCGGACGGCCGGGTCGCGGTGAACACGCCGCGCGGAGCCTGGCTGGCGACGGCGGGCTCGGGCGACGTGCTGTCGGGGCTGGTGGGAGCGGTGCTGGCGGCGGGCCTGGACCCGTGGCTGGCGGCCGCGGCGGCGGCCCACGTGCACTCGCTGGCGGGGGCGATCGCGGCCCAGAACGCGCCGACGTCGGCGTCAGGCCTGGTCCACGCGATCCCGGAGGCGATCCGCTCGATCCGCTCCCTCACGACGTGAAAGTGCGTTCTGGCCGACGCGAGAAGAGTTATCGAGTTTTCTGTTAACTCCGGGCGATAAATCTGGTAAGAATGCGGTGTGAGCGGCGGCACAGCACCTGGAGACCGGAAGACCCGGCCGTCCGATGCCGTCGTCGAACAGCGGCGGCAGGACATCCTCGACCACGTCATCGAGCACGGCGAAGCCCGCATCGACGACCTGACGACGAGGTTCCGGGTCAGCCTCATGACCATGCACCGCGACCTCGACGACCTCGCCGAACGCCGCCTCCTGCGCAAGCTCCGCGGCAAGGTCGAGGCCTACCCGGCGCTCACCATCGAGACCGCCGCCCGCTTCCGCGACACCCTCCACCACGGCGAAAAAGAAGCCCTCGGCGAGGCGGCCGCGAACCACGTCCAGCCCGGGCAGACCGTCTTCGTCGACGACTCCACCACCCTCCTCCCGCTGGTCAAGCGCCTGGCGGAGATCGACGCCCTCACCGTCGTCACCAACTCGCTGCACGCCGCCCGCCTGCTCGGCCCGCGGGTCGACGTCGTGCTCGCCGGCGGCCGTTACTCCCCCGAGTACGACTCCTGCGCCGGTCCCGAGGTCCTGAACCTCCTCGACTCGATCCGCGCCGACATCTCGTTCGTCTCGGTCACCGCCGTCGCCGTCGGGCGGCTCTTCCACCCCGACCGCGACTACGCGGAGCTCAAGAAGGCGGCCCTCAAGGTCGCCAACCAGACGGTTCTCGTCGTCGACCACTCGAAGTTCGGCCGGACCGCCACCTACGGGCACGGCGACGTCGGCGACTACGACCTGCTCATCACCGGCGAGACCACGCCGACCGAAGAGATCGAGGCCGCGCTCAACGCCGGTACCGCGATCGAGATCGTCGAACACGTCGCAGAGGGGCAGCCCTATGACAGCTGAGCTGGTGGCCGGCATCGATTCGTCCACGCAGTCGACCAAGGTCGTCGTGTGCGACGCGCGCACCGGTGAGATCGTCCGCACCGGCCGCGCGCCGCACCCGGAGGGCACCGAGGTCGACCCCGCCGCCTGGTGGGACGCCTTCCAGGAGGCGGCCAAGGGCCTGCTCGACGACGTCAAGGCCATCGGCGTCGGCGGCCAGCAGCACGGCATGGTCACCCTCGACGAGAACGACGAGGTCGTCCGCCCCGCACTGCTGTGGAACGACACCCGGTCCGCGCAGTCGGCGCTCGACCTCATCGACGAGCTCGGCGGGCCCTCGGTCTGGGCGAAGTCCGTCGGCTCGGTGCCGGTCGCCAGCTTCACCGTCACGAAGCTGCGCTGGCTGGCCGACAACGAGCCCGAGCTCGCCGACCGCGTCGCCCGCGTGCTGCTCCCGCACGACTGGCTGACCTGGAAGCTCACCGGCGGCGCCCCGGTCACCGACCGCGGCGACGCGTCCGGGACGGGCTACTTCTCGCCGTCCGACAACGCCTACCGCCTCGACGTCCTGGCCCACGCCTTCGGCGGCCGGACGCCGGAGCTGCCGACCGTCCTCGGGCCGGCCGACACCGCCGGCCACACCCCCGGCGGAGTGCTCGTCTCGGCCGGCACCGGCGACAACATGGCCGCCGCGCTGGCGCTGGAACTGCAGCCCGGCGACGTCGTCGTCTCGCTCGGCACCAGCGGCACCGTGTTCGGCGTCGCCGAAAGCGGCGCGGCCGACGCGTCCGGCGAGGTGGCCGGGTTCGCCGACGCCACCGGCCGGTTCCTCCCGCTCGCCTGCACGCTCAACGCCGCCCGCGTCCTCACCGCGACGGCCGGCATGCTCGGCGCGACGCTGAGCGAGTTCGACCGGCTCGCGTTGCGGGCCGAGCCCGGCGCCGGCGGCCTGACCTTCCTGCCTTACCTCGACGGCGAGCGCACCCCGAACCTGCCCGGCGCCACCGGCTCCCTGACCGGCCTGACCCGGGCGAACATGACGCCGGAGAACCTCGCGCGCAGCGCCGTCGAAGGCATGCTCTGCGGCCTGGCCGCCGGCCTCGACGCGGTGCGCGCGCACGGCCTCGACGTCCGCCGCGTGCTGCTGATCGGCGGGGGCGCGCAGTCGGCCGCCGTCCGCGCGGTCGCGCCGCTGGTGTTCGGCGTCCCCGTGCAGCTGCCCGAAGTCGCCGAGTACGTCGCCATCGGCGCGGCGCGGCAGGCGGCGTGGGCCCTGACTTCCAGCGCGGAACCCCCGTCCTGGCAGGAAAACACGAAAACGAGGCTCGAGCTGGACGAGCCGACCGAGGCGCAGCGCGCCGAGGGCCACCGGATCCAGCAGCGCCACCTCGAAGCCCGCGAAGCGGCGTACGGGGTCCGGCGGAATCTCGGAGAGGACTGACCGATGGCTTCCATCACCTACGACAAGGCGACCCGGCGCTACGCCGGTTCGGAGCGCCCCGCGGTCGACGCGCTGGACCTGGAGATCGCCGACGGCGAGTTCCTGGTGCTGGTCGGCCCGTCCGGCTGCGGCAAGTCGACCAGCCTGCGCATGCTCGCCGGCCTCGAGGACATCGACGACGGCGCCGTCTGGATCGGCGACCGCGACGTCACCCAGCTGCCGCCGCGCTCGCGCGACATCGCGATGGTGTTCCAGAACTACGCGCTGTACCCGCACATGACGGTCGCGCAGAACATGGGCTTCGCGCTGAAGATCGCCGGGCGTCCCGCGTCCGAGATCAAGCAGAAGGTCCTGGAGGCCGCGAAGCTGCTCGACATCGTGGACTACCTCGACCGCAAGCCGAAGGCGCTTTCCGGTGGTCAGCGCCAGCGCGTCGCGATGGGCCGCGCGATCGTGCGCGAGCCGCAGGTCTTCCTGATGGACGAGCCGCTGTCGAACCTCGACGCGAAGCTGCGCGTGTCGACGCGTACGCAGATCGCCGCGCTGCAGCGCCGCCTCGGTGTCACCACCGTGTACGTCACGCACGACCAGGTCGAGGCCATGACGATGGGTGACCGCGTCGCCGTGCTGTCGGACGGCCTGCTGCAGCAGTGCGACACCCCGCGCGCCCTGTACGACCGGCCCGCGAACGCTTTCGTCGCCGGGTTCATCGGCTCGCCCGCGATGAACCTCGCCACCGCGAAGCTCACGGCCGACGGCGCCGAGGTGGGTGGCGCGCGCGTGCCGCTGACCCGCGAGACCATCGCCGCGGCCGACGGCGACACCGTGACTCTCGGCTTCCGGCCGGAGGCTCTGGAGATCGCCACCAGCGAAGAAGGCGCCCTGCCGATCAAGGTCGACCTGGTCGAGGAGCTCGGCTCGGACGCCTTCGTCTACGGCAAGCTGGCCCAGACCGACGCCGACGACACCCGGCCCAACGTCGTCGTCCGGGTCGACCCGCGTACGCCGCCGGCCATGGGTGACACGCTGCACCTGCGGATTCGCGCCGACGAGCTGCACGTGTTCTCCGCCACCTCCGGGCTGCGCCTGCCCTGACCTCGGGTCATGGGAAACTGGGAGTCGTTATGACTTCCAGTTTCCCTCGCGCGCAGGTCGATATCGACCTCGACGCGATCCGCCACAACCTCACCCTGCTGGGCGCCCGCGCGCCCGGCGCCGAGGTGATGGCCGTGGTGAAGGCCGACGCCTACGGCCACGGCGCGCTGCCGGTGGCGCGCGCCGCGGTCGAGGCCGGCGCGGGCTGGCTCGGCACCTGCTCGCTCGGCGAGGCCCTCGCCCTTCGCGAAGCCGGGATCACGACGCGGCTGTTCAGCTGGCTGGACACCCCGGACGTCGACTTCGCGCCGGGCATCGAGGCCGGTGTCGACCTCGCCGCGAGCTCGCTGGGTGAGCTACGCCGCATCGCGGCCGCCGCGACAACGGGTACCCGCGCTCGTGCGCACCTCAAAATCGACACCGGGCTTTCGCGCAACGGCTGCCCGCCCGCCCGCTGGGCCGAACTGGTCGAAGCGGCGGCCGCCGAACCGCGGGTCGAAGTCGTCGCGATCTGGTCCCACCTCGCGTGCGCGGACGAGCCGGACCACCCGGCGACCGACCTCCAGGCGAAGCGGTTCGCCGAGGCCTACGACGCCGCCCGCGCCGCCGGGCTCGACCCGAAGCGGCACCTGGCGAACTCCGCGGCCCTGCTCACCCGGCCGGACCTGCACTTCGACGTCGTCCGGCCCGGTATCGCGATGTACGGGCTCAACCCGGTCCCGCAGGCCGAAGACCTGCGTCCGGCCATGACGTTCCGGTCCGCGGTCGCGCTGGTCAAGCGCGTCGAAGCCGGCCAATCGGTGTCCTACGGGCACACCTGGACGGCCGCGCGCGACACCAACCTGGCGCTGGTGCCGGCCGGGTACGCCGACGGCGTCCCGCGGTCGCTCTCCGGCCGGATGGACGTCTGGCTCGGCGGGCAGCGGCGACCGGTCGCCGGGCGGGTCTGCATGGACCAGCTGGTCGTCGACTGCGGCGACGACCAGCCGTCCGTCGGCGATGAGGTCGTCCTGTTCGGGCCGGGGACGTTCGGCGAGCCGACCGCCCGGGAATGGGCCGACAAGCTGGGCACCATCGACTACGAGATCGTCACCTCGATGTACCGCCCGCGGGTGCGGCGCCGGTATCTGGGAGAGCGCTCGTGACACCTTCACGTCGACTGCTGGCCATCGCCGGCGGGGTCGGGGCCGTGGCCACCGGGACCGCCGCCGCCATCGCCGTCGCCGCGCAGCAGCAGCGGCGGCACAGTGAGGATCCGTACGTGGACGAGCCGCTGGGGGAGCTGAAGCCGGACCGTACTTCCACGGTCGCGGCCGACGACGGCACGCCGCTTTCGGTCGAGGAGATCGACCCGGAGGACGGCGGCGAACCTGAACTGACTGTCGTGGGCGTGCACGGTTTCGCGCTTTCCCGGCGGTGCTTTCACTTCCAGCGCCGGGATCTCGCGACGCTTCGGCTGCCTCGCGTGCGTCAGGTGTACTACGACCACCGCGGCCACGGCCTGTCCGGCGCGGCCTCCGCGGAGAATTCGACGATCGAGCAGCTGGCGCGCGACCTCGACGTCGTGCTGCGGTCCGTGGTCCCGGACGGGCCCATCGTGCTGGTGGGGCACTCGATGGGCGGCATGGTGATCATGGAGCTGGCCGCCGAGTTCCCGTCGCTGTTCGAAGAGCGGGTCGAAGGTGTCGCCTTCATCGCGACCGCGGCGGGCGAAGTGGGCGCACGCGGGTTGCCGCGTTCGCTGCTCTCGAAGTACAACCCGCTGACGCGCGCCGCCGGCGGTCTCGCCGGCTGGCAGCCGGGGCTGGTGGAGTTCGTCCGCGCCGCGGGCGGGCAGCTGACGCGCCAAGCCGTGCGGCGGCTGGCGTTCGGTAGCCGCGACGTCGCGCCGAGGCTCGTCGACTTCATGCTCGAAATGCTGGAAGTGACGCCGGTCCGCGGGCTCGTCAACTTCGTCGACACGCTCGGCAGCCACAACCGCTACGCGGCGCTGGCCGGGCTGAAACACGCGGAAGTGCTGGTCATCGGCGGGGATTCGGACCGGTTCACGCCGTTCTCGCACGCCGAGCGGATCGCGTCCGAGCTGCCCGACGCGGAGCTGGTGCGCGTCCGCGGCGCCGGGCACATGGTGCTGCTCGAACAGCCCGAGCTGGTGACCAGCCACCTGATCGATCTCCTGCAACGCTGTTCCGGTGTGGACGGCGTGACTTCTGCTCAACGAAACTGGTGGTGGCAGCGTTGACGTTGGTGTTTCCGACGCCCGAAGACACGATGGAGTTCGGGCGGTCCCTGGGCCGGTCCCTGCGCGCGGGTGACCTGGTGTTGCTCGCGGGCCCCCTCGGCGCGGGCAAGACGACGCTGACCCGCGGCATCGCGGACGGCCTCGGTGTCGGCGGCCGGGTGAGCTCCCCGACGTTCGTCCTGGCCCGCGTCCACCCGGCGGGTGCTTCGGGCGTGCCCTTGGTGCACGTCGACGCGTACCGGCTTGGTGGCGACCTGTCCCAGCTGGATGATCTCGACCTGGACACGGACCTGGAACGCTCGGCGATCGTGGTCGAGTGGGGCGAGGGCTCGGCGGAACGGCTGTCGTCGGACTACCTGGTGGTGCGGCTGGACCGCCGCGAGGACGACGTCCGCGAGGTCACCCTGGAGCCGCACGGCACCTGGGCCGACCGCGTCCCGGAGCTGGTGCGGGCGTAAGTCCGCACCAGCTCCGGGACTCCCGTTGGCCGCTCAGCCGCCGTTGTACTGCTGGTAGGCCGGTGCCCGGAATGTCTTGGTGCCGGCGCCCGCGATCTTGTCGACCGCGCGCAGGAACTTCGGCCCCATCTTCGCGCAGGCCTGCCGGACCGGGTGCGTGGCCCCGAAGTCCTCCGGGTTCGCCTGGCCGTGCGCGAACATCGAGTAGGTCACCACCGGCTTGCCCGCGGCGTCGAACATGATGCCCGCCTCGTTGCGGCCGTCGTTCAGCCAGCCCGCCTTCGTGGCGATCCTCGCCCGATCGACGGACGACATCTCACGGCGGATACCGTCGGTGAACGCCACCTGCGACCGCAGGATGGACAGCAGGTACTCCGTCGACGCCGGGCTCAGCAGTGTGCCCGCGACCAGCGCCTTCAGCAGGTCGTGGGTCTCGCGCGGAGTGGTCTGGCCGAGGAAGTAGCGGTTCGGGTTGGCCACCGGCGTGACCTGGGTCTTGGGGAAGCCCTTGGCCACCAGGATCTGGTTGATCTCGGCCGCCGGAACCACGAGCCCTACCAGCCGGACGCACGTGTCATCCGAAACCGTGAGGAACAGCGACAGGACGTGGCCCAGCGTGAACGCGCTCGGGTACGCCTTGTCCAGGATGATGATGCCGTCACCGCCCGGCACGACGATGCTCTCCGGCACCTGGACCTGCTGGTCCAGCGTGAGCAGGCCACGGTCGATCTTGTCCATCAAGGTGACCGCGACGGCCACCTTGTTGACGCTGTACGCCTCGACGACCTCGTCGGACGCCACGTCGACGGCCACCTGGTCGGCCACGCTGATGTAGGAGTTCCAGATGCCGCCTGCCTCAGCGGCCGCGGTGTCGTAGACGCGCTTCACCTTCTGCCTGGCCCGGTCCGGTGTGGCCGGGCTGGCCTCGATGTCTGCTTCCTGCGCGTACGCGGGAGAGCCGGCCAGAATGCTTCCAGCAGCGACGGCGGTCCCCAAACCGAACGCCGCTCGCCTGTTGAGTCGATGCCCCATCGCAAGATCCAACCACGGATGGACCCGCTGGCGGCACAAAGCTCGCCAAGACGTCGTGAGTGAGAAACAGTGTTCTAACCCTGTTTCTCACTCACGACCGCGCGGGCGACCCCTAGGTCCACCAGGTCCTGCGGCCGCAACCGCAGCTGGTCCGCCAGCGCCGGCACCTCCGAAGCCGGTCGCTTCAGGATCGCCGCCGCGGCTTCCGGGGACGTCACCGAGAAGTACGCGTCCGGGGTCACCCACGTCGACCCCTGTGCCGCGAACGCCAGCGCCCCACCCGAGCCGCCTTCGCCGATCACCAGCGTCGTCACCGGGATCGACGCCGTCGCGACCGCCTCGAACATCGCCGCGATCGCGCCGCCCGCGCCCGCCTGCTCCGCCGCCGCGTCGTTCGCCGCGCCCGGGGTGTCGACCAGGGTGAGCACCGGGATGCCCAGCCGTGAAGCCAGCTTGACCAGCCGCGCCGCCGTCCGGAAGCCCGCGGGCAACGTCGGTGTGCCGCACTGGGCCGCGTACGCGATCGTCCGGCCGTCGCGCCAGCCGAAGCCGCACGACACCCCGGGATCGACGCCGCCGGCACGGTCGCCGCTGACGTCCGAGCGCCAGTCGAAATACGCGTCGAGGTACTCGACGGCCCGGGGACGGCGCGGGGAACGCGCGGCCTGGACCGCTTCCCAGCCCGTGTCGGGCAGGGAAGCCTGCCGCAGCGCGGAAGGCGGGGGAGCCGCCGCCGACGACCGCGCCGTCAGCAGCCGCAGCCAGCGCTCCAGGGCCGGCCCGAGTTCGTCCGGGGAGACGATCGCGTCGACCTGCCCCCACTCGTACTTGGCCTCCGCGGTGTACGCCTCCGGGGACCCGGCCGGCCGCACCCGCGAGCCCGCGAAGCCGACCTGCGCCTCCGGCAGCGCGAGGATGACGTCGGCGCCCGCGCCGAGCGTCGCCCAGCCGCCGCCGGTCGTCGGGTCGCGCAGCACCGAGATCTGCGGGATGCCCGAAGCGCGCGTCAGCGCCGACGCCCGGGCCACCCGCTGCAGCTGCATCAACGCGCGCATGCCCTGCTGCATGCGGCTGCCGCCGGTCGAAATCAGCGAAACCACCGGCAGGCGAGCATCCCGCGCGTGCGCGAACGCCGCCTCGATCCGGTCGCCGGTGCGCTGCCCGAGCGATCCGCCGAGGAACCCGAACTCGAACGCGACCAGCACGGCCTCGACGTCACCGACCTTCGCCGTCCCGCAGACGACGGACTCCTTCTCGCCGGTGCGCTCTTCGGCGGCGGAGCGTGCTTCGCGGTAACCGGGCCAGCCGATCGGCCCGTCGGCCGGCTCGTCGCGCAACAGCGTGGGGAGCTCCACGAAGCCGTTCGCGATCGCGCCGACGACCTCGCGCGCCGGCTGCCTAGTCACCGAGCGCCCGCTTCATGACCTTGCCCATGTCGTTGCGCGGCAACGCGTCCAGGTACCGGACGACCCGCGGGCGCTTGTGCGGCGCGAGCAGCTTGGCGACGTGGTCGGCGAGTTCTTCCGCGCTGGGCGGCGAGCCGTCGGGCACGATCCACGCGACGATCCGCTCGCCGAGGTCGTCGTCCGGCTCGCCGGTGACGGCGGCCTCCGCGACGCCGGGGTGTTCGAGCAGCGCGTTCTCGATCTCGCCGGCACCGATCTTGTAGCCGCCGCTCTTGATCAGGTCGGTCGCCTTGCGCCCGACGATCTGCACGTACCCGTCGGCGTCGCGCGTCGCCATGTCGCCGGTGCGGAACCAGCCGCCGTCGAACGCGGCGGCCGTCGCGTCCGGGCGGTTGAGGTACTCGGTGAACAGGTTGGGCCCGCGCACCTGGATCTCGCCGACGCTGTCGACGTCGTCGATCGTCTCGCCGGCTTCGCCGACCAGCCTGACTTCGACGCCCCTCAGCGGAACACCGACGGTGCCGGGCTTGCGCTCGCCGTCCGCGCGGACGCTCGTGTTCATCAGCGTCTCGGTCATCCCGTAGCGCTCGACGACCTGCTGGCCGGTCGCCGCGGTGATCCGCTGGTGGTCGTGTACCGGCAGCGCCGCGGACCCGGAGACGAGCAGCCGCGCGCCGCGCAGAGCGTCCGCGAGCGCGGTGTCCGCGGCGACTTCGCCCGCGATCCGGTGGTACATCGTCGGGACGCCGAACAGCATGGTCGCGCCGGCCGACAGTTCGCGCGCGACGCCCTCGGTCGAGAACCGGCCGAGGTGGCGCACCGAGCCGCCGCGGCGCAGCGGGCCGAGGATGCCGAGGATCAGGCCGTGCACGTGGAACAGCGGGAGCCCGTGCACGAGGACGTCGTCCGCGGTCCAGCCCCAGGCGTCCTCGAGCGCGTCGAGCGTCGTCGCGATCGAGCGGCGGGGGAGGACGACGCCCTTCGGCGGGCCGGTGGTGCCCGACGTGTAGACGATCAGCGCGGGCGTCTCGGGGTCCGGCTCCTCGGCGAGAGGCGTCTTTTCGCCGGTCAGCGAAATGTCACGGCGGGGGAGCGCGGCCAGGCCCGCGGGCAGCTCGGCGCCCGGTTCGGCCAGCACCAGCTCCGGCTCGCTGTCGGCGAGGATGTGCGCCAGCTCGCGCTCGCCGATCTTCGGGTTGAGGGGGACGGCCGGGACGCCGGCCAGCAGCGCGGCGACGACCGCGACGCTGGTGTGCACGGTCGGGGTCGCCCAGACCGCGACGCGGCCACGGGGCAGCTCGGCGGCCAATCCACCGGCGACGGCGGCGAGGTCGGCGTAGGTCAGGACGTGATCGCCGAAGCGCAAGGCTTCTTTTGCGGAACCTTCGGCCAGGGCGGGGAACAACGGGGCGGGCACCGCGGGGACCTCCCAGAGTCGGACTCCATCCGCACGTTACCAATCCGGCCGAAAGCAGGCGGACACGTTCCCCGACCGATCAGCGCAAGGCGCCGGTTTCCGCCGTGGCTGCTGTCGGATTGGTGACAATCGGCACAGTACCGTGCGGATGAGTCCCCTGCAGCAAGCCGCCGAAGGCCCTGGTCGTAGGCTGGGACACCGTGTTGGTACTGGCGATCGATACCTCGACCCCGGCGGTGACCGCGGGCGTCGTCGAGGTGGACTCCGACCGGGTGGAGACGCGCGGCGAGCGCGTCACGGTGGACCCTCGCGCGCACGGCGAGCTGATCATGCCGCACGCGCTGGCCGCCGCCGAGGCCGCCGGAGTGTCGCTCGAGGACCTCGACGCGATCGTCGTCGGTGTCGGTCCCGGCCCCTTCACCGGCCTGCGCGCCGGGATGGCCACCGCCGCCGCGCTCGGACACGCCCTCGGGCTCCCCGTGTACCCGGTCTGCAGCCTCGACGCGCTGGCCGCGGACGTCGTCCGGAGCGACAGCGCTTTCCTCGTCCTCACCGACGCCCGCCGCCGCGAGGTCTACTGGGCCGCGTACGACGACGCCGGGAACCGCACCGACGGCCCGCACGTCCAGCGTCCCGCCGACCTGGAAGCCGGTATCAAGGTCGCGGCCGGTGACGGCGCGGTGCTGTACGCCGACGCGCTCGACGTCCAGCCGATCGAACCTCGCTTCCCATCGCCCGCCGGCCTGGTCACGGCCGCTCGGAGCGCGTTGCTGGCGAAGGAAACGCCCGCGCCGCTGACACCCCTGTACTTGCGCCGCCCCGACGCCGCCGAGCCCAGCGCGCCGAAACGGGTGACCGCGCCGTGAGACTCGAGCCGCTGCGCCGCCGGGACATCGCCCGGTGCGTCGAGATCGAGCAGATCCTCTTCCCCGGCGACGACCCGTGGAACTCCCGCGCCTTCCACTCCGAGCTGGACGCGGGCAACTTCTACCTCGCCGCGCGCCCGGACGAGACCGACGAGCTGCTCGGGTACGCCGGGCTGGCCGTCGTCGGGCGCCGTCGCGGCGAGTACGAAGCGACCGTGCACACCATCGGCGTCGCACCCGAGTACCAGCGCCGGGGCATCGGCAAGGCGCTGCTGCGCGCCCTGCTCGAGCGCGCCGACGAGTTCGAGGCGCCGGTGTTCCTCGAGGTCCGCACGGACAACGACTCGGCCCTCGCGCTGTACGAGAGCCACGGCTTCGAACGGCTCGGCATCCGGAAGCGCTACTACCAGCCTTCCGGCGCCGACGCGTACACGATGGTCCGCCCGGCGCGGACGCGAGACGAGGTGGCGGGCTGATGTCACGCATCATCATGGGCATCGAGAGCTCGTGCGACGAGACCGGCGTCGGCCTGGTCCGCCTGCACGACGACGGCGCGGTCGAGCTGCTCGCCGACGAGGTCGCCTCCAGCGTCGAGCAGCACGCCCGCTTCGGCGGCGTGGTGCCCGAGGTCGCGAGCCGAGCCCATCTCGAAGCGATGGTCCCGACGACCGAGCGGGCGTTCGACAAGGCCGGCCTCGCACTGTCCGATGTGGACGCCATCGCCGTGACGGCCGGGCCGGGCCTGGCGGGCGCGCTGCTCGTCGGCGTCTCCGCGGCGAAGGCGTACGCGACGGCGCTGGACGTGCCGTTGTACGGCGTCAACCACCTGGCCGGGCACATCGCCGTGGACACGCTGCAGCACGGGCCGTTGCCCACGCCGTGCCTGGCGCTGCTGGTCTCGGGCGGGCACACGCAGCTGCTGCGCGTCGACGACATCGCGTCGTCGATCACCGAGCTGGGATCCACTGTGGACGACGCGGCGGGCGAGGCGTACGACAAGGTGGCGCGGGTCCTCGGCCTGCCGTACCCGGGTGGGCCGCCGATCGACAAGGCGGCGAAGAACGGCAATCCCTCCGCGATCGCGTTCCCGCGTGGGATGACCGGCCCGCGCGACGCGAAGAACGACTTCTCGTTCTCGGGTTTGAAGACGTCGGTGGCGCGCTGGGTCGAAGGCGCGGCGCGGCGCGGTGAGGAAATCCCGGTGGACGACGTCGCGGCGTCGTTCCAGGAGGCCGTCGCGGACGTGCTGACCATGAAGGCGATCCGCGCGGCCAAGGAGCAGGGGATCGGCACCATCGTGATTTCGGGCGGTGTGGCGGCGAACTCGCGGCTGTCGTCGCTGGCGGCCGAGCGTTGTGCCGCGGCGGGGATCGAGCTGCGGGTGCCGCGGCCGCGGCTGTGCACGGACAACGGCGCGATGATCGCAGCGTTGGGCGCGCACGTGGTGGCGGCGAAGCGCCCGACGGCGGCGTTGGACTTCAGCGCGAACCCGGCCCTGCCGGTCTCGGTGGTCTCGCTCTAGCCCCACCCCGCCCGCTGAAAGGTCTTGAATGAGTCATTCAGGACCTCCGAAGACCTGAATGAGTCATTCAAGACCTTTGAGCCCGGCTCGGGCCTACGAAGCCGCGGCGTGCCTGCGTGCCGGGGATCCCACGCCGAGCAGCTCCTCGATCGCCGCCACCGCCAGCACTGCCGCATTTCCTTCACCGTAAGGGTTTCCCACCTGCGCCGGCCGCAGCTCGCCGCTCAGCAGCCGCGCCGCCGTGTCCGCGATCCGCTCGGTGTCCGTCCCCACCAGCCACGCGCAGCCCGCTTCCACGACCTCGACCCGCTCGGTGACGTCGCGCAGGACCAGCACCGGCGTGCCGAACGTCGGCGCCTCCTCCTGGATCCCACCCGAATCCGTCAGCACCAGCGACGCGAGCCGCAGCGCGCGGACGAGGTCCGGGTACTCCAGCGGGTCCGTCACCGTCACGCGCGGCAGGCCGCCCAAAGCCGCCTCGACCTGGTCGCGGACCTGCGGGTTCGGGTGCGCCGGGAACAGCACCTGCACGTCCGGGTGCTCGGCCACGATCAGCTGCACCGCGGCCAGCGTCCGTTCCAGCGGCTCGCCCCACGACTCGCGGCGGTGCGACGTCACGAGCACCAGCCGCTCGCCCGCCTCCGCGATCTCCATCTCCAGCAACGCCAGCGCCGTGTCGCGCGCCGGGAGGTCGCGCGCCGCGATCTCCAGCACCGCGTCGACGACGGTGTTGCCCGTGACCGCTATCCGTTGCCGCGCAACGCCTTCCGAGCGCAACGCCGCCGCCGAGCCGAGGGTCGGCGCGAGGTGCAGCGCCGCCAGGCGGGCCACCATCTGCCGCGCGCCCTCCTCGGGGAACGGCGCGGTGAGGTCGTTCGTGCGTAGCCCGGCTTCGAGGTGCACCACGGGGATGCCCAGCCAGAACGCGGCCAGCGCGCCCGCCAGCGTCGTCGTCGTGTCGCCCTGGACGACGAGCGCGGCCGGGGCGAGCCGGCGCAGCACGTCGTCGAGGGCGGGCAGCAGGCCCGCGACGAGCTCCGCCTGGCCGCCGGTCACGCGCGGCGGCACGTCCAGCCACGCGTCCGCGACCAGGCCGAACGGCGCCAGTGCCTGCTCGACCATGCTCGCGTGCTGCCCGCTGTGGACCAGGATCGGCCGCAACGCGGGGTGCGCGTCCAGCGCCAGTGCCAGCGGCGCGAGCTTGAGCGCTTCCGGCCGCGTCCCGGCCAGCAACATCACGTCCACCCCGCGGTTCCCCTTCTCCACATAGTCCAGTGTCCCGGAAATTTCTCCCAGAGGGGCCGCCGGCGTGCGAGGGGCGCACGCCGACGGCCCTTCCCTCAGTCCCGCGCCCGGGAAAGGCGGCGGTTGCGGCGGTGGACGGCGATCAGCGCGACGGTCCCGAGCAGGACCAGGAGCACGCCGACGGCCAGCCACCACCCGACGTCGGCCCCGGTGGCGGCGAGGGTGCCCACCCCGCCACCGGCCACGCCGACGCCCGCACCCGGCATCTTGTACATCCGGGCCTCGCTCAGACCTGTGCGGAGCGGCGGCGGTAGATGCGCGTCCCGACCGGCACCGCGACGGCGCCGAGCAGGCCGAGCCCGATCCACAGGCCCGCGCCGGACGCCAGCGGCATCGGCGGCGCGACCGGGCCGCAGGTCGCCGACGAGACGATGACGTCGCCCGAGCCGAGCGCGCCGACGACCCCGCCGAGCAGCTTCACGTGGAGGGCGTTGACCGTGAGGCTGCCGTCCTTGTTCTTGATCTGCTCGTTGAGGATGACGGTCGCGATGTTGACACCGGCGAGCCCGACCTTGACCTGCGTGTTCGGCGCCGGGGTCGCGTCGATCGCGCCGGCGCTGCCGAGGTTCGCGCCGACCAGTGTGGTGCTGCCCTTGACGCCTTCCTGGGTCGCCGTGCAGACCGCTTCGACGGCCTTGGCGCCGACCTTGTTCCCGAGGGCCTTGAGCAGCGGCAGGCCGACGTCGGCGGTGCTCGCCTTCGCCGTCACCGCGCCGGAGTTGTCGTCCCGCTCGGCTTCGGTGTTGATCACGCCGGTGGTCAGGATCCCGGTCAGGTTCACCTTCGCCGTGCTGTTGCTCGTCGGGCCCGCGGTGTTCGCGGCCGCGAGCGGTCCTGCCTGGACGGCCGGCTGGCCGAGCAGGGTCACGTCGACGTTCACGCCGTACGCGGACCCGTCGCCGGGCGCGGCCGAAGCGGGCGCCGCGCCGGCGAGCACGAAGCTCGCCACGACCGCGGCGAGCAGGCCGCCACGGCGCGCGAGGGAGCTCTTCATCAACTGATCCTCCGAATTCGCTGGGTTTCCCTGGAGTTCGCGTGACGGCGGCGCGGATCGACCCGGCTTGCCTCGACTCGGCACGCGAATCGACTATCGCGAAGAGCGGCCCGAATAGCACACAAAATTTCGCGGATCACCGGATCGGGTATTCCGCGACGCCGTTTCCGCTGGTCGTCGTGACATCACCCGGTCGGCCTAGCAAGTTCGCCGCTGATTCTGCCGAATGGCCGGTCAAACCACACCTCCGGGTGGAACCGCGGGGCGTTCATGACTTACGCTCGCCCGGGGTCCGCAGCTTGATCGAAGAATCGACACCGAGAGGATCGTCGTGGCCGTAGCGAGCGCTCCGAACTCAGAAATGGCACGGTTTCCGCTGGTCATCGCGCTCGGCGCGCTGGCCGCCGCGGGAGCCGCGGTGGTGCTGGCCGAGCGGTTCTACCGCGAACTGGAAGTGCGCCTCGCCGGCGCGATCCTCGACGTCATCACTACATCGGGTGTTTATGTCGCGCCCGATCGGGAGTCCGTTTACTTTGGGTTGAGCAGTGCTACTCCATTCGGGTTGAGAATGACGCCGGAATGTTCTTCGGCGTTCCTTTTGCTGCCGCTGCTCGTTGTGACGATGGCCATGCTGTACTTCCGGCCTGCCAATGCGAAGCGGCTCTTCTTTTCCCTCGGCATTTCCGCGGTGGTCGTCGTACTGGTGAATCAGCTGCGCATTCTCACCATCGTCGGGTTGGTGCACGAGTACGGCACCGACGAGGGCTACTACTGGGGCCACACGCTGCTCGGCTCGATGGTCAGCGTGTTCGGCGGCGCCGTCTCGCTGGTCCTGTTCGTCTGGCTGGCGACGCGGAAGAAGAAGGCATGAGCGTCAAGGTCCTGCTGGCGATCACGCAGGCGTTCGCGCTGACGATGAGCGTGGCGTTCCTGGTGTACGTCGTCGTGATCGTCGTGCCGTACCTGCGCCGCAAGCCCGCCCCGGTGGGCGATCCGGCGGACTTCACGTGGCACTTCTTCGTGCCGTGCCGCGACGAGCAGACGGTCATCCGCGAAACCGTGCGCTACCTGCGCACGACGTTCCGCAAGGCGCACGTCTGGGTCGTCGACGACGACTCCGACGACCGCACCGCGCGCGTCGTCCGGATGCTGTGGCGGCGCCACGGCGGCTACGACCCGTACCTGCACCTGGTGCCGCGGGTGCGGCCCGAGGCCCGGACGGGCAAGGGTGACGCCCTCAACGCCGCCTACCGGGCGCTCAACGACTGGATGGGCCCGGAGGCGACCCGCGACGACGTGGTCGTGGTGGTGGTCGACGCCGACGGCCGCCCGGCGCCGAACTGCCTGGAGGTCTGCGCGGCGGACCACCTCTTCGGCGACGCGGAGATCGGCGCCGTCCAGCTGGACGTCTGGATGAGCAACGCCGGGACGCCGCCGCCGTCGCGCAACCCCGTGGGGCGCTGGTTCGGCCTGAAGCTCGCGCAGCTGCAGGACCTCGAGTTCCGCACGGCGATCGCGGCGATCCAGACGTCCCGCGGCTTCACGGGCACGATCTCCATGGGCGGCAACGGCCAGTTCACCCGGCTCACCGCGCTCGACTCGATCGCCGGCCCGGACGAACAGCCGTGGCGCGGCTCGCTGCTGGAGGACTTCGAGCTCGGCGTCCACCTGCTGACCGAGGGCTGGCGCACCGGGTTCACGCCGGATTCCCATGTGGCGCAGGAAGGTCTGTACAGCCTGCGGCGGTTCCTGGTGCAGCGCACGCGGTGGGGCCAGGGCACCATGCAGTGCGCCCGCTACCTGCGGCGGATCTGGGACTCGCCGCACGTCAGCACGCTCGGCGCCGCGGAGATGATGTACTACCTGGCCCAGCCGTGGCTGCAGCTGCTCGGCTCGCTGCTGTACCCGATCCCGTTCATCCTGCTGATCGCGAGCACGGCGGGCGACCCGGCGCAGATGTGGACGTGGTTCACCGGCGGCGCGTGGATCCTCTTCGCCATCTACGGCTCGTTCGGGCTGCTGCCGTTCCTCGTCTGGGGCCCGATCTACCAGCTGAAGTGCTTGCGCAGCAAGAACATCCTGCGCGGGATCGGGATGGGCTTCGCGTACGCGGCGTACATCTACACGTTCTACGTGACGTCGTGGCGCGCGTTGTTCCGCTTGGTCCGCGGACGCAACGGCTGGGCGAAAACCCGCCGCAACACCGAACAGGCGGCCGGGGTGAAGGTCGCGCTGGACGCCTGAAATCCGTGAAGGCCACCTTCGGGAACTTGAACTTCCTGAAGGTGGCCTTCACGGATTTGGTCAGAACGCGGGCAGGATCCGGACGTCGTCCGCCTTGACGAACGCGATCCGGTGCCCGAACTGGATCTGGACGTACTTGAGCTTGCCCTTCACCACCACGTGGTCGGCCACGTCGAACGTCGTGGCCGAGTAGTACTCCGAGCCGACCGTCCCGGCCGAGGAGTACTTCTGCCCGGCGGACAGCGTGTACGGCAGCGGCGTGATGGTCTGCACGGTGACGTTCGCCGGGTAGGCCTCGGGCTCGGGGTAGGCACGCCCGTAGACGGGCACCGTCGCGAGGCCGGGCTTCGGCGTCACGACGAGCCCGATCGCCGGCTTCGCGACACGGGCGTTGCGCGGGTTGTGGAACCAGCCCTTCTGCCCGAGGTACCAGATCGCCGTCCAATCGCCGCTGACGCCGGCGACGGCGTACTGCTGCCCGGTCGCGGCGCGGCTGCCGACGTCGGAGACGTCCGTTGTGGACGGTGAACCGTTCGGGTGCAGGCCGATGTCGACGAGCAGCGGCGACGTCTCACTGGGCTGGGAGTGCAGCACGACGGCCTCGGAACCCCGCGGCGCGCAAGCCGTGCCGGGACCGTCGCACCCGGTGAACACGGGCTGGTTCTTCGCGAAGTCCGGGTCGATGGTGACCAGCGACGAGCCGGGCAGGCCGAACCCGCCGAGCGGCGCGCCCAGCAGGTCGAAGTAGTGCGACCAGTCCCAGTAGGGGCCCGGGTCCCAGTGCATGCCCGCGATGGTCGACGGGACCGTGCCGGGCACGTTGTCGTGGCCGATGATGTGCGCCCGGTCGAGCGGGATACCGTACTTGCGCGCGAGGTAGCCGACGAGCTTCGCGCTCGAGCGGTACATCGCTTCGGTGTACCAGGTGCCCTTCGCGGCGAAGCCCTCGTGCTCGATGCCGATGGACTTCGCGTTGACGTACCAGTTGCCGGCGTGCCAGGCGACGTCCTTGGTCGGCACGTGCTGCGCGATCAGGCCGTCGTTCGAGCGGATGGTGTAGTGCCAGCTCACGTACGTCGGGTCCTGCGCGAGGTCGAGGACGTTGTCCCAGTAGCCCTCGGTGTCGTGGATGACGATGTGGTCGATCTTCTGGCTGACCGGCCGGTTGGCCAGGTCGTGGTTGCCGTAGTCGTCGTTCGGCAGCTCCTGGTACGGCGCCGGGACCGACTCGCAGGCGACGGTCCGCGGGCACTCGACGTTCGCCGGGTTCCCGGGGCGCTGCGGCACCGTGACGGCCGGCGTCGCGGCCAGGCTGACCTGCTGGCCGTCGTCGGTGGTCCGGGCGACACCGGTCTTGATGGTGTCGAAGACCTCGTCGGCGAAGGTCCGCGCGGCGGTGGTGCCGGCCGAGCCGCTGTACCGCGCGACGGCGTCGTACCAGTCGGTCTGGCCGGCGTGGTACTTCGCGAGCAGGGCCGCGCCGCCCCGGATGTTCTGGGTGGGGTCGGTGCGCAGGGTCTTCGTGTCGGTCTTGAGGAGCTGTGCGGCTTCGTCGATGGTCTGCAGCCCCTGCGGCGGCGTGGCGGGGCCGGCCTTGGGGTGCAATGCCGGGCGGGCATCGTCGCCGCGCGGGTCCTCGGTGCCTTCGTCGTGGTGGGAGGTGGCGGCGCCGGCTTCGCGCAGGTCGGTGAGGTGCATCGGGCCGTAGCCGGCGGACGTGCTGGGCGTGCCGCCGTTGAAGTCCCAGCGGGACTCCAGGTAGGAGACGCCGAGCAGAACGTTCTGCGGAACCCCGAACTCGCTCGCGGCGGCGGCGAAGTCCCGCTGCCGTTGTTCGGTGGTGGCGGCCTGGGCCGGAGCGGCGGCGAGGCCGGCCGCGATCGCGACGACGGCCGCGACGGCCGCCGTTCTCGGGACGGAACGGGAGGACATGGGCATAAACCCCCAGGGTTCAGGTGCCAGACGTGAGAACCTAACCAGAAACTCACGCCGGGGGTAAGAGGGGCTGCTGACCTGCCGATGCGTGACCGGGACTGGCGGGCGTCGGACGATCCGGCGGACCCTGGTTGCACGGCTGGCACTCCCGTGGCTAGAGTGCTAATCGCACGGCCCGACAGCCCCGGCACCCGCGACGGCGGGGGTGGTAGAGCCGTAACCACATCCTGCCAACGCTTTCGACGACCGTGGAGGTCAACCCGGTGAGCGTGAACATCAAGCCGCTCGAGGACAAGATCGTTGTCCAGACGAGTGAGGCCGAGGAGACGACCGCTTCCGGCCTCGTCATCCCCGACACCGCCAAGGAGAAGCCCCAGGAGGGCAAGGTTCTGGCCGTGGGCCCGGGCCGGATCGACGACAAGGGCAACCGTGTCCCGCTGGACGTGAATGTCGGCGACGTCGTCATCTACTCCAAGTACGGCGGCACCGAGGTCAAGTACAACGGCGAGGACTACCTCATCCTGTCCGCCCGCGACGTGCTGGCCGTCATCAACTGACGTCCGCTCGCAGCGCATGACGCCCCGGGCCCCGCACAACGCCGGGGAGCGGGGCGTTCGTGCGTTCAAGACCACCGGAAGGTAAGCGGAAAACGCTATGCCCAAGCAGATCAAATTCGACGAGGACGCTCGTCGCGCGCTGGAGCGCGGGGTGAACAAGCTCGCCGACGCGGTCAAGGTCACCCTCGGCCCGCGGGGTCGCCACGTCGTGCTCGACAAGAAGTTCGGCGGGCCGACCATCACCCTCGACGGCGTGACCGTCGCCCGTGAGATCGAGCTCGACGACCCGTTCGAGAACCTCGGCGCCCAGCTCGCCAAGAGCGTCGCCACCAAGACCAACGACGTCGCGGGTGACGGCACCACGACCGCGACCGTGCTCGCGCAGTCGCTGGTGAAGGTCGGCCTGCGCAACGTCGCGGCCGGCGCCAACCCGTCCTCGATCGGCCGCGGCATCGAAGCCGCCGCGGCGAAGGTCATCGAGGTCCTCAAGGACAAGGCCACCCCGGTCAAGGGCCGCGAGAACATCGCCCAGGTCGGCACCGTCACCTCCCGCGACGCCAACATCGGCGCCCTGCTCGGCGAAGCCGTCGAGAAGGTCGGCGAGGACGGCGTCATCACCATCGAGGAGTCGTCGACCCTGGCGACCGAGCTGGTGATCACCGAGGGTGTCCAGTTCGACAAGGGCTTCCTCTCGGCGCACTTCGCGACCAACCCGGAGGAGCAGAAGGCGATCCTCGAGGACGCCTACATCCTGCTCGTCCGCGAGAAGGTCTCGTCGCTGGCGGACCTGCTGCCGGTGCTCGAGAAGGTCGTCGAGGCCAAGAAGCCGCTGCTGATCATCGCCGAGGACGTCGACGGCGAAGCGCTGTCCACCCTCGTGGTGAACTCGCTGCGCAAGACGATCACCGCGGTCGCCGTCAAGGCGCCGTTCTTCGGTGACCGCCGCAAGGCGTTCCTGGACGACCTCGCGATCATCACCGGCGGCGAGGTGATCTCCACGGAGATCGGCATGAAGCTGGCCGACGCGGACCTCGGCTCGCTCGGCAGCGCGCGCCGGATCGTCGTCACCAAGGACGACACCACCATCGTGGACGGCGCCGGCACCAAGGACGCCACCCAGGCGCGGATCGGCCAGATCCGCAAGGAGATCGAGGCGACCGACTCCGACTGGGACCGCGAGAAGCTGCAGGAGCGGCTCGCGAAGCTCGGCGGCGGTGTCGCGGTGATCAAGGTCGGCGCGGCCACCGAGACCGAGCTCAACGAGCGCAAGCACCGCATCGAAGACGCCGTGGCAGCGACCAAGGCGGCCGTCGAAGAGGGCATCCTGCCCGGCGGTGGTTCGGCGCTGGTGCACGCGGTCAAGGAGCTCGAGGGCGGCCTCGGCCTCGAAGGCGACGAAGCGACCGGTGTCCGCATCGTGCGTGACGCGCTGTCCGCCCCGCTGTTCTGGATCGCGACCAACGCGGGCCACGAGGGCGCGGTCATCGTCAACAAGGTCCGGGAGCAGAGCTGGGGGCACGGCTTCAACGCCGCCACCGGCGAACTGACCGACCTGCTGGCCGCCGGCATCGTCGACCCGGTCAAGGTGACCCGGTCCGCGGTGGCGAACGCCGCTTCGATCGCGCGTCTCGTGCTGACGACGGAGTCGTCGGTCGTCGAGAAGCCGGCCGACGAGGAGCCCGCCGCGGCGGGCCACGGCCACTCGCACTGACGCGGTTTGACACAGAACCGGGCGGCACTCCAGCAGGAGTGCCGCCCGGTTTCGTCTTGAAGAGCACGGAGGGCGGCACCCCACCCGGTGCCGCCCTCCGTTGTCTGTGGCCGCTCAGCCGCCGGACATGCTGAGCGCGCGTTTGTCGGACTTGATGAGGTGCTCGCGTTCGGACTCCGAGAGCCCGCCCCAGATGCCGTAGGGCTCGTGCACCGCCAGCGCGTGGCTGCGGCACATCTCCAGGACGGGGCAGCTCAGGCAGACCGCCTTAGCCCTGGCCTCCCGCCGTGCCCGCGCCGGGCCGCGCTCGCCGTCCGGGTGAAAGAAGGACGCGCTGTCCATCCCCCGGCACGACCCTTCGAGCTGCCAGTCCCACATGTCGGCGTTGGGTCCTGGGAGCCTGCGCGTGTCTGCCATCCTGACCGCCTCCGTCAATCGGTCGATGCCGCTAGCTGCTCTGCTGTGGTGCCGATACTCCATTCGGTGCAACGGCCGTAACGTTAGAAGCGCGCCAATAGTTGTTCAAGCGATTCGGGTCGATTCAGCCGTTAGGCATCCCCCGGATGTGTGAGCAGGGGTTTCGCCTCCGGTTGCCGACTGCGCTGGGTGCCTGGATATTGAGGCTCGTGGGAGCTGGGTCGGGTACCGAAGAACCCACCCTGCCGGTGGCCTCGGTCGCCCGCCGGCTCGGGGTCGCGCCGTCCACCCTCCGAACCTGGGACCGCCGCTACGGGCTGGGTCCCAGCCGGCACACCGACGGCCGTCACCGCCGCTACGGCAGCTCCGACATCGGCCGGCTGGAACTGATGCAGCGAGCGTTGCTGAGCGGCGCGTCGACGGCCGAGGCCGCGCGCTACGCCCTCGAACAGATGCCGAGGTCCGGCCCTCCCCAGCCGGAGGAGCCCGAGGAACCTCCGGGGGTCTCCGGCGCCGACGACGGCCTCGAAGTCCGTTCCCGCCTGGCCCGCCGCCTGAGCACGGCGGCGCTCGCGATGGACGTGGGCGCGGTCCAGCGCATGCTCGCGGACACGATCGCCGAGCTCGGCGTCCTCCCGGCGTGGGCGGGCGTGATCGAGCCGGTGCTGTCGGCGCTGGGGGCCCGCTGGCGCGGCGCGAGCGCGGGCGCGGAGGTCGAGTACCTGCTGGCGGAGTGCGTGTTCGCGGCGCTGGTCCGCGCGACCCCGGTGCTCGACGAGCCGCGCAACACGCGCCCGGTGCTGCTGGGGTGCGTCCCGGAGGAGCGCGACTCGATGCCGATGTACGCGCTGGCGGCCTCGCTGGCCGGCCGCCGGATCGGGGCGCAGCTGTTCGGGGTGCCGTTGCCGGCGGAGGTGCTGGCGGTGGCGGTCCGCCGGAGTGCGCCGGCGGCGGTGGTGCTGTGGGCCCACCGGCGCGGGGTGGCGGACACGCGGCTGTTCGCGAGGGTCTCGCGGGGGCGGCAGCGGAGCCGGCTGTTCGCGTGCGGGCCCGGGTGGGATCCCGCGGGGTTGCCGGACAGGGTGGAGCTGCTGGTGGATCTGCCGGGTGCCGCGGACCGGATCGAGCACGTCCTGGTGGGCGGGCGCGAATAGCCGTACCGTTCCCGGTTGTCCACAGCCTACGGAGGATGTGGACAACCTCGGCGCCCGAACCGCGATCCGCCGGTTTTGTCCGACCTCGTCGATAGACTGGAGCGGGGACGCCCCCCAGGGACGGGCGGGGGCTGTCCCGGCCCGGCCCTGCCCGCTGTGCCCGCGGACCCGAGCGCTGCCCGGCCGCCGGGCTTACCGTCGGCGAGATGTCCTGAATGACTCATTCAGGTCGTGGGATGTCCTGAATGACTCATTCAAGACACGCCAGCTGAGCCCAACCGAGCCGGTGGGATGTCCTGACCGACGCCGGTCGCGCGCCCGGCTGGTGAGGCCGGTCGCTTCCGGGCCGATCTTGTCGGGGGTAACCGCTAGAAAGGACGGGTGCACGAACCCGCCCTGAGGGCCGCCGCGTTCGGGAGCGATCCGCTGCCCGACCCCGCCGTCACGCGCGGCGGAGGCACGGCGAAAACGCGACTGCTCGCTGCCATCGTCCTCGGCGCCCAGGGCCGGTATGCCGCCGCCGCGGCTCTGCTGGGCCCGCTGCGGCACGAAGCCGGTCCGATCGAGGCCTCACTCGCCGCCAGCACCCTCGCGGCCCACCGGAGGCAGCTGGGCGGCCACTGGGAGGCCCGTGCGCTCGACGGCGAGGCCTTCGCGAAAGCCGTCGGCCGGAAAACCGGGCAGGACCCCGACGGGCTCGACGCGGCGGGCGCGCGAGCCGACGCCCTCCTCGGCTTGGCCGCCGACAACCTCGCCCTCGGGCGCCTCCGGGCTGCCCGCAGGCTCGCCGAGCGGGCCGCGGCCGAAGACGCCGGCTGGCGTGCGGAGGTCCGGGGCGGCTGGGTCGGCGCCGAGATCGAGCTCGCCGCAGGTCAGGGTGCCGCCGCCGTGCCGCACGCCGAGCGCGCATTCGAAACGGCCCGGGCTCGCGGTGCGCGGCGGCACTCCGTGAAATCCGGGATTGTGCTGGCCGTGGCCCTGCGGGCCGCCGGGGCTCCCGATCACCGGGAGATTTCGGACGGTCTTGTCGGAAATGCAATGGCGACCGCCGAGGAATGCGAATTGCTTTCACTTTTGTGGCCGGCCGCCCTCGTCATGGCCGATGTGCGCCCAGGACACGCCGAGGAGTATCGATTCAGAGTCGCGCAGGTGTTGCACGCAGTGTTACGAAGCGCAGATCCTTGCGGGAGGAGGATCGCGGGGGAATCGCCATGGGTCCCCGCCCCGGGTGGTTGAGCCGTCGGAATGGGGTGTTCCGGCATCCGGGCTAAGAAAGTTCAAAAAAAGCCACCGGATCGTGTCAAGGTTCGGGCTAAAGCGTCCGATAGGGGAAGTGGAATGTCACCCGGCTGCAGGAAGGAAACCCCGTGACGACGGTCTTGATCTGCGACGACCGACGCAGTGTCCGTGAAGGGCTCACCCGAGTGATGTCCGCGGTCCCTGGGGTCAGTCGCATCGACTGCGTAGCGCACGGTGACGAGCTGCTGGCCCGGTACTCCCGTCAGCCCGTCGACGTCGTGCTGGTCGGAACGCAACGCGCGGTTCCGACAGGTGTCGAAGCCACTCGACGGCTCGTCTCCGCGAACCCCCAGGCGAACGTCATCGTGTTCGGTGCCCCGGACGACGCGGGCAGCATCGCCGCCGCGATCGCCGGCGGTGCCCGTGGCTACCTCCGCTGGGACGCGTCCCGGCCGGAGCTGGTCGCCGCCCTGGCCCACACCCTGGCGAGCACCTCGGTGCCCGCGCCCCGTCAGCCGTCCGACCCGGGCGTCCAGCTGACCGAGCGCGAGCTTCAGGTGCTCCGTGGGATGAGCCAGGGCAAGAGCAACGGCCAGATCGGCCGCGAGCTCTACCTGTCCGAGGACACGGTCAAAACCCACGCCCGGCGGCTGTTCCGCAAGCTCGGCGTGCGCGACCGCGCGCAGGCCGTGGCTCACGGCTTCCGTCGCGGCCTGGTCAGCTGACCCGTCCCCGCGGCTTCTCCTCGATCCTGACACGGCCGGAATACAGGTGACGACGGGCCAGGGCGCACCGCCCTGGCCCGTACCTGTGTGGTCCCCATCACGCTCCGGCGCCCACCTGGGCAGCCCCCGGGACGAAATCCCGTCCCGGCACCCGTCCTCCGACGGAACTCGTACCCGTGACGCCGCTCGTTCGTTGAATCGACGATATCGACCGCGGGTCCGCAGGATGATCCGTATTTCCGCGCCCTCGGGCGGCGCGGCGCGCCGGGGAACACCGCGCGCGCCGGCCCGAAGCGGGCCGCAGGTACGGTAGCGGTCACCGGTTCGGGGTGGAGGCGACCACGGGCCGGGTTCTTTGCACACCTACACGTAACACTGGGACTGTTGTCTGCGATGGCCAATGTGGGGGATGGACTGGATGAACCGGTCGCCGCTGCTGTCGAGGGAGATCCCCAGGCAGTGGAGCGGCTGCTGGCTGCTATCCGTCCACTGGTAGTGCGGTATTGCCGCGCCCGGGTTGGCAGGCAGGAGCGATCGTTCGCTTCGGCGGACGACGTTGCGCAGGAGGTGTGTCTCGCGGTGCTAACGGCATTGCCCTCGTACCGCGACCAAGGCCGCCCGTTCCTGGCCTTCGTCTACGGGATCGCCCAGCACAAGGTGGCCGACGCGCACCGCGCCGCGGCGCGCAACCGGGCCGAGCCGGTGGCCGAGATCCCCGACGAGGTCGAAGTCGGGGTCGGTCCCGAGCAGCGGGCGCTGCAAGGTGAGCTGAACGAGCGGATGTCCCAGTTGTTGCAGGTGCTGCCGGACAAGCAGCGGGAGATCGTGGTGCTACGGGTGGTCGTCGGCTTGTCGGCGGAGGAGACCGCGGACGCCGTGGGGTCGACCCCCGGCGCCGTCCGCGTCGCCCAGCACCGCGCACTCGCGCGGCTGAGAAAGGTCCTGGCCGCGGAGGAGGTGATCTGAGTGACCGGTCGCGAGAAGGGCTACGAGCCCGAGGACGCATTCGGCAGTGGGTTGTCGTCGTCGGAGGCGGAGTTCGCTGCCGATCTGTCGGCGGTCCAAGCGGACGACGCGCTGCTCGACGCTCTCGGCGGGTCCGACCCGGCATTGGCCGACGGACTCGGCGACCAGGAGCTCAACGCGTTGCTGGTGGCGTGGCGAAGAGACATCGACAGCGAGCCTCTGGCCGAGCTGGTCGACGTCGACACCGCTGTGCGGACCGTCACCACCGCGAGTCTCGCGAAACGACACGCTTCGAGCGGACGCCGCCGCAGGCTGCTCGTCCCGGTCGCCGTCGCCGCCGCCGTGCTGGCGATCGCCTTCACCGGCACCGGGCTGGCCGCGCGCTCCGCGCAACCCGGCGACACCCTGTGGGGCCTCGCGAAGGTCCTGTACTCCGATCACACCCGCTCGGTCGAGGCGGCCGCGAACGCGAAGCTCGACCTCGAGAAGGCGAACCTGGCCATCGCCGGCGGCAACCTCGACGCCGCCCGTGAAGCCCTCGACGCCGCTCAGGCCGCCCTGTCGCAGGTCAGCGACGAGGACAACCGCGACCAGCTGATGGAGCAGCACCGGCAGCTCGCCGCGCAGCTCCAGAACCCGGACGCGCCCGTCCAGGGCCCCACCCAGACGACTTCGACGCAGGTGCCACCCGGCGCCTCGTCGACGCAGGTGCCGCCGGCCGGCTCGGCGACGTCCATCCCGGGCAGTGGCAGCGGCACGACCAGCCTGCCGGGCACCGGGACGCCGACCCCGACGCCCCCGCCGCCGACCACCGAGCCGCCCCCGCCGACCACCGAGCCGCCGCCGTCCTCCACGGCCGCGAGCGGCAACGACCCCGGCACGAACACGGGACGCAGCGAGTCCTCCGTCGGCGGGCAGAGCGTCGACGGCGGGTAGGAATTCCGGACACGAAAAAGCCCTGGTGAGCAAGCTCACCAGGGCTTTTTCGTGATCGGGCTCAGTAGGCGCTTTCGTTGGCCGTCACGCCGTCCGCGAAGCCGCGGCAGTAGTCCCAGCTCACGTAGTCGCCGGGGTTCGGGTCGTAGGCCGGCTCGTGCGGGCGCATTCGCCCGTCGGCCAGCAGCTGCTCCAGGCTGGCTCGCAGCAGGTGCCAGTCGTGGTAGTGCGGTTCGTCGCACTCACCGCAGTCGACGACGATCCCGCGGACTCCGCGGGGCTCGAGGAGTGCCTGGTAGACGGCCAGATCGGAGAGATCGGCCAGCAGCTCCGTGCGTTCCTGGTCGCTGATCGGCTCGTCCAGCCGGTCCTCGTCGACGAGGAACGCCCGGGCCGGGTCGTCCGGGTCGTCCGCGAACGGGTCTGGAGGCAGGACATCGTGCGCCACGGCCTGCACGGTACCGGTCGGTCCCGGCGCCTCGCCCACCGCCCGGGCCGGGGCCGAGCGGCGGATATCATGAGGGGAAGGCTCCGAGTCGCCACAGCGACCCCGCTCATCCCGCGTCAGGAAGGCCCTTCACCCGCTATGACCAGCGACGGCATCACCGCCCCCATGCCGGCCAAGTTCGCCATGCTCGGCCTGACCTTCGACGACGTGCTGCTGCTGCCCGCGGAATCGGACGTCGTGCCCAGCGCGGTGGACACCGGCACGCGGCTGACCCGGAACATCACCCTCGGCATCCCGCTGGTCTCCGCCGCGATGGACACCGTCACCGAGGCGCGGATGGCCATCGCCATGGCCCGTCAGGGCGGCATCGGCGTGCTCCAGCGCAACCTGCCGATCGACGAGCAGGCCGCCGCCGTCGAGGTCGTGAAGCGGTCCGAGGCGGGCATGGTCACCGATCCGGTCACCTGCTCGCCCGACGCGACGCTGGCCGAGGTCGACGCGCTGTGCGCGAAGTTCCGCATCTCCGGGGTGCCGGTGGCGGACGCGTCCGGGGCGCTGGTGGGCATCATCACCAACCGCGACATGCGGTTCGAGGTCGACCACAGCCGCCCGGTGTCCGAGGTCATGACGAAGGCACCGCTGGTCACCGCCCAGGTCGGCGTGTCCGCTTCCGCGGCGCTCGGCCTGCTGCGCCGGCACAAGATCGAAAAACTGCCGATCGTCGACGGCGCGGGCAAGCTGCGCGGGCTGATCACGGTCAAGGACTTCGTGAAGACCGAGCAGTACCCGAAGGCGACGAAGGACCCGGACGGCCGCCTGATCGTCGGCGCCGCGGTCGGCGTCGGCCCGGACGGCCACAAGCGCGCGATGGCGCTGGCCGACGCGGGCGTCGACGTCCTGATGGTCGACACCGCGCACGGGCACTCCCGCGCGGTCGTCGACACCGTCTCGCTGCTGAAGAAGGAGCTCGGCGACGCGGTCGACATCGTCGGCGGCAACGTCGCGACCCGGGCGGGCGCGCAGGCGCTGGTCGACGCGGGCGCGGACGGCGTCAAGGTCGGGGTCGGCCCGGGCTCCATCTGCACCACCCGGATCGTCGCGGGCGTCGGCGTCCCGCAGATCTCCGCGATCTACGAGGCCGACCAGGCGTGCCGCCCGGCGGGCGTCCCGGTGATCGGCGACGGCGGCATCCAGTACTCCGGCGACATCGCGAAGGCGATCGCTTCGGGCGCGTCCACGGTGATGCTGGGCAGCCTGCTGGCCGGCACCGCCGAGTCGCCCGGTGACCTGATCCTGGTCAACGGCAAGCAGTTCAAGGTCTACCGCGGCATGGGCTCGCTCGGCGCGATGCAGTCGCGGGGCCAGGCGAAGTCGTACTCGAAGGACCGCTACGCCCAGGACGACGTGCTGAGCGAGGACAAGCTGGTCCCCGAAGGCATCGAAGGCCGCATCCCGTTCCGCGGGCCGCTGGCCAACGTCGTGCACCAGCTCGTCGGCGGGCTCCGCTCGGGCATGGGCTACGCGGGCGCGAACACGATCGCCGAGCTGCAGGAGGCCCAGCTGGTCCGGATCACCGCGGCCGGCCTCAAGGAGAGCCACCCGCACGACATCACGATGACCGTCGAGGCCCCGAACTACACGACGCGTTAAGTCGGTGCGGGGCCGTCGAGGCCCCGACTGTGACATGACGCGTTAGGTCGGTGCGGGCCGTCGAGGCCCCGACTGTGACATGACGCGTTAGTCCGCCCTTTCGGGCATTCCCCCCGTTCGCCGCGGCCGAGAGACTCGGCTGCGGCGAACGAGGAGGGTCTGATGGCGATTTCGCGACGGACGTTGGCGGCCGTGACCACGGCGGCGTTGCTCGGGCTCGGCGGCGGCATCACCGCGTCCGCGGCCGAAACCCCGGCCGCTCCGCAGGCAGAGCAGTCGCCGGGGGAGCTCTGGAAGCGCACCGAGCTGTACTTCGGCACCGGCAAGCCGGACGGCACCGAGGTGACCGACAAGGAGTTCGCCACCTTCTCCGACCGGGAGATCACCCCGGCGTTCCCGGACGGCTTCACCCGGCTCGACGGCAGCGGACAGTGGCGAGGCGGCTCCGGCGTGATCGTGCGGGAACGCACCCATGTGGTGGTACTGCTCTACCCGTTCGCCGATCGCGAGGCCGAGCGCGAGATCGAAGGTCTGCGCGCCGACTACGAAAAGCAGTTCCAGCAGGAGTCGGTACTGCGTTCGGACTCGGTCGAGAAGGTCTCCTTCTGAGTTTCCGTAACCTAGAGTGCTTACGGTAATCGGCCTATCGCCTTGCGTGGCCACTGTGGTGTGCACTGAACGGCATGACGGTCAGCCGCTTCACGCGCGCGCTGCGCAAGGTGTTCTTCACGGCCGTCGCGCTCGTGTCCCTGTTCCTCGGCGGGATCGTCTGCCTGATGTGCCAGGTGCTGGCGGGCCGGGACGCGCCCACCTTCCGCGTCGACGGGCACGTCGTGTCCCACGAGCGGGGAGCGCTCCCGGTCGGCGGGGACGACGAGGCCGTCAGCCACACCATCGCGGTCGACGCCGGGAACCGGCTCTACCGCGTCACCGCGGTCGACCCCGGCCTCGACCTGCCGGCCGGGCAGCCGGTGGTGCTCGACGTCTCGACGGCGGACGGCGGCATCGCCTACCTCCGCGCCGGCGGCGGCGTGGTCGACCTGCGCCCGGGCGTCATCCGGCCCGTGCTGCTGATCTGCGCGGCCTTGCTCGCCTTGGGCGCGATGTACTTCGGCGCGGTCCGACTGAACGTCTACCCACCGGTGGCGACCTGGCTGGCCCTGGCCCTTGGCGCCTTGCTCGCGCCGGTCGTCGTGTTCGTGCGGGTGTGAGCCGCGGCCTTCGCGACGTCCGGGCGGGCGCCCCACTTGCGGTTTCAACCCCCGTGCGCAGGTCACCCACGCGGACTAGCGACAATGGGGCACGGCAGATTGTCGTCGTCGGAGGAGGCTTCACGTGCGGGACCTGGTCGAGATCGGGATGGGCCGCACCGCGCGGCGGGCTTATGACCTCGACGACGTCGAGATCGTGCCGTCGCGGCGGACCCGGTCGTCTTCGGTGGTGTCCACCTCCTGGCAGATCGACGCCTACCGCTTCGACCTGCCGCTCGTCACGCACCCGACGGACGCGATCGTCTCGCCCGGCACCGCGGTCGCCGTCGGCGAGCTGGGCGGCCTGGGTGTGCTCAACGCCGAGGGGCTCTGGGCGCGGCACGCGAACGTCGAGGACGCCATCTTCCAGCTGGTCCGCGCGGCCGAGGACCTCGAGGACCCGACCGCGGTCGGCCGCGTGCTGCAGGAGCTGCACGCCGCGCCGATCCGGCTCGACCTGCTGACCGAGGCGATCAAGACCGTCCGCGAGTCCGGCGTCACGGTCGCCGCGCGGGTCAGCCCGCAGCACGCCGCCGAGCTGACCCCGGACCTGATCGCGGCCGGCGTCGAGATCCTGGTCGTGCAGGGCACGATCATCTCCGCCGAGCACGTGGTGCGCGAAGCCGAGCCGCTGAACCTCAAGGACTTCATCGGCCGCCTCGACGTGCCGGTGATCGCCGGCGGCGTCAGCGACTACCGCACGGCGATGCACCTCATGCGCACCGGCGCGGCCGGCGTCATCGTCGGCCACGGCTACACGCCGGGCGTGACGAGCACCGACCGCGTCCTCGGCATCGGCGTCCCGATGGCCACGGCGATCATCGACGCCGCGGCCGCCCGCCGCGACTACCTCGACGAGACCGGCGGCCGCTACGTGCACGTCCTGGCGGACGGCGGCATGACGGTCTCCGGTGACATCGCCAAGGCCATCGCGTGCGGCGCGGACGCCGTGATGCTGGGCTCGCCACTGGCCGCCGCGTCGGACGCGCCCGGACAGGGCCTCTACTGGACGGCGGCGGCCGCGCACCCGTCGCTGCCGCGCTCGCGCGTGGCAGCCGGGCCGGACTACGCCGTCGACCTCAAGACCCTGCTGTTCGGGCCGTCGTCCGACGCGGAGGGTGTGGTGAACCTGTTCGGCGCCCTGCGTCGCGCGATGGCGAAGACGGGCTACTCGGACCTCAAGGAGTTCCAGCGGGTGGGGCTCACCGTCCGCCGGTGATGTGTACGAGGAACGCGGCGAAGGCGGTTTCGGAGTAGACGAGCACCGGGCGGGCGGCGAGCGCCGCCTGCTTGGTGTCCCGCACCCCGACCACCCCCGGCGCGGAACCGATCTCCACGCAGGCGTTCTCCTCGAAGTGGCTGTGGCTCGACTTGCGCCAACCGGTGAGCTGCTGGGGGATCATGTCGGTCCCTCCCGGAAATCGTGTCCCGCCGACGGGTCTCGCCTACGTGGACATCGAGCACCTTGATAATTACCCACAAAGGTCACGATGGATGCGCCAGAACGGGTGACTCGCCAGTAACTTACCTCTGGTCAGGACGGGAACCCCGGGTTACGCTCAAGGTGTGACTGCCAGTAACACCACCACCAGTGCGGGTGCCCTCGACTACGACGTCGTCGTGGTGGGGTCGGGGTTCGGCGGCAGCGTCGCGGCGCTGCGGCTCACCGAGAAGGGCTACCGGGTAGCCGTCATCGAGGCCGGGCGCAGATTCGCCGACGACGAGTTCGCGAAGACGTCGTGGGACCTCAAGCGCTACCTGTGGGCGCCGCAGGTCGGCTGCTACGGGATCCAGCGCATCCACATGCTCAACGACGTCATGGTGCTGGCCGGCGCGGGTGTCGGCGGCGGGTCGCTCGTCTACGCGAACACGCTGTACCGGCCGCTCAAGCCGTTCTACGCGGACAAGCAGTGGTCGCACATCACGGACTGGGAGTCCGAACTCGCGCCGCACTACGACCAGGCGAGCCGGATGCTCGGCGTGGTCACGAACCCGACGATCACGCCCTCGGACGTCGTGATGCGGGACGTCGCGAAGGACATGGGCGTCGCCGATTCCTTCCACCCGACGCCCGTGGGCGTGTACTTCGGCAAGCCCGGCTCGAAGGCGGCCGATCCCTACTTCGGCGGCGCCGGGCCCGAGCGCGTCGGCTGCACCGAATGCGGCGCCTGCATGACCGGCTGCCGCGTCGGCGCGAAGAACACGCTGGTCAAGAACTACCTCTACCTCGCGGAGCAGGACGGCGCGCAGGTCGTCCCGCTGACGACGGTGACGTCCGTGCGGCCGGTCGGCGGCGGTTACGAAGTCGACCTGAAGAAGACCGGGACGACGTCGCGGCGCTTCCGGACGACGATCACGGCCGAGAAGGTCGTCTTCGCGGCCGGCACCTGGGGCACGCAGAACCTGCTGCACAAGATGAAGGACACCGGCACGCTGCCCGCGCTGTCGCGCCGGCTCGGCGAGCTGACCCGGACGAACTCCGAGGCGATCATCGGCGCGGCCCGCACCGAGGTCGACGAGAGCCGGAACTTCAGCCGCGGGGTCGCGATCACGTCGTCGATCCACCCCGACGAGAACACCCACATCGAGCCGGTGCGGTACGGCAAGGGCAGCAACGCGATGAGCCTGCTGCAGACGATCGCGACCGACGGCGCGTCGCCGGTCCCGCGCTGGCGGCAGGCCGTGACGTTCATGCTCAAGCACCCGGTGCAGGCGGCGAAGCTGCTCAACGGCTACCGCTGGAGCGAGCGCACGGTGATCCTGCTGGTGATGCAGAGCCTCGACAACTCGATCACGACGTACACGAAGCGCGGGCTGTTCGGCCGGCGCAAGTACACGTCCAAGCAGGGCCACGGCGAGCCGAACCCGAGCTTCATCCCGGCGGGCCACGAGGCGAACGAGCGCACGGCCGACCGGATCGGCGGCATCGCCGGCGGCACGTGGGGCGAGATCTTCGACATCCCGCTGACCGCGCACTTCATCGGCGGCGTCCCGATCGGCGCGTCCGCCGAGGAGGGCGTGATCGACCCGTACCACCGGGTGTTCGGCTACCCGGGCCTGTCGGTGGTCGACGGCGCGGCGATCACGGCCAACCTGGGCGTGAACCCGTCGCTGACGATCACGGCCCAGGCCGAGCGCGCGTTCTCGTTCTGGCCGAACAAGGGCGAGGCGGACCCGCGGCCGGCGCAGGACAGGAAGTACGCCCGGCTGGAGCCGGTGGCGCCGAAGAACCCGGCCGTTCCCGCCGACGCCCCGGCGGCGCTGCGCCGGTCCTAGACCGGCCGGTGCCGGGATGTCTTGAATGAGTCATTCAGGACCTCCGAAGACCTGAATGAGTCATTCAAGACGCGGGAGCGAGGCGCGGGCCAGCCCTGCCGGGCGGTCGGGAAGCGCGATGTCCGCCCGAAAACCGTCCACCGCCCCTGCGCCGGACCTCCTAGACTCGGGGCCGTGACGGCATCCGAGAAGGCGCACGCGCTGCTCGACGGGGTACGGAAGCTCGACGACGAATGGGCGCGGGCCATCGGTGGCCTCGGCGAACCCGAGCTGCGCGCGCCCAGTGCGTTGCCCGGGTGGTCGCGCGCCCACGTTCTCGCGCACGTCGCGCGCAACGCCGACGGCCTCAAGAACCTCCTGACTTGGGCGAACACCGGGGCCGAGACGCCGATGTACGCCAGCGCCGAGGCTCGCGAGGCCGACATCGAGGCCGGCGCCCAGCGTGGGGCCGCCGACATCCTCGCCGACTTCGTCGCGTCCGCCGCGCGTTTCGAGGAGTACGCCGCAAGCCTCCCGGACGACGCCTGGGCGCGCGAGGCCCGCAACCGGCAGGACGCGCCCGTCAGTGGGGCCGTCGTCGCGCGGATGCGGGTGTCCGAGCTGACCATCCACCTCGCCGACCTCGACCGGGGCTACGACCTCGACCGCGTCCTGGCCCTCCTCGGCCCGCTCGCCGGGGAGGTCGTCCAGCACGCGATCACCTCCCGGAGCGCGCACCTTCCCGCGCTTCGCCTGGTCGCCGAGGGAACCGGGGAGTGGACCATGGGCGCCGTCCCCGGCGCGACCGTCACCGGCACGAGCGGGCAGCTCCTGGCCTGGCTGAGCGGACGCTCCGGCGGCGAGAGCCTCGACGGCGACGTGCCGCGGATCCCCGCTTGGACGTGAACTGACCGCGACCGTCCTCCGTGTACCGATCAGGAGCGCGGATACCCGGGTCCGGCCCTAAACTGGGCGTCCCCGGCAGCGAGGAGTCCGATGTGGACAGCGTGAGCAGGCCGGCCCGGTGACCGGGCAACCCGGCGGACGGCCG
The DNA here is from genome assembly GCF_040682155.1 of Amycolatopsis sp. NPDC051371. Taxonomy (NCBI): domain Bacteria; kingdom Bacillati; phylum Actinomycetota; class Actinomycetes; order Pseudonocardiales; family Pseudonocardiaceae; genus Amycolatopsis; species Amycolatopsis sp. NPDC051371. The sequence continues at coordinate 20,414 of NZ_JBFBAG010000033.1, read as the reverse complement.
CACGTCTTCGACCACATGGACAGAAGGGCATTCCTTCGCGTCGCGGGCGTGTCGGCGGCCGGTGCCGTCGCCGCCGCGTGCGGCCCGGGCGGCCCTTCGGCCCCCGCCGCTTCGACGGGCGCGCCGCCGCCGGTGACGACGTCCGAGCCCACCACCTCACGGTTGCCCACCGGCCCGCCGAACTGGGACGACCTGCGCAGCAAGCTGGCCGGCGGTCTGGTGCGCCCGGGCGGCGACGGGTACGCCACCGCCAAGCGCGCCTTCAACCCGCTCTTCGACGGCAACAACCCGGTCGCCGTGGCGAGCGCGAAGAGCGCCCAGGACGTGCAGGCCAGCGTCCAGGCCGCGGCCGGGCGCGTGACGCTCGCCGCGCGCAGCGGCGGTCACTGCTACGCCGGCTACTCCGTCCCCGAGGGCGGGCTCGTCATCGACGTGTCCGGGATCGACAAGGTGGACATCCGGGGCACCCAGGCCGTCATCGGCGCCGGCGCGAAGCTGAAGGATGTCTACGCCGGCCTGGCGGCAGCCGGTCGCGCGTTGCCCGCCGGCTCCTGCCCGACAGTGGGGATCGCCGGGCTGACCCTCGGCGGCGGCATCGGCGTGCTCGCCCGCAAGTACGGCCTGACGTGCGACCACCTGAGCTCCGCGCACGTCGTCACGGCCGACGGCAAGCTGGTGACGGCGTCCGCGAGCTCCGAGCCGGACCTGTTCTGGGCGCTGCGCGGCGGGGGCGGCGGCAACTTCGGCATCGTCACCGAGTTCACCTTCGAGACCGATCCCGCGCCGAACCTGACGGTGTTCTCGCTGCACTTCCCGGCCGGTTCCGCGGCCGGCGTGCTCGGCGCGTGGCAGGAGTGGATCGCCGCGATGCCGCCGGAGCTGTGGGCGAACATCGTGCTGTCCGGTGGCTCGCCGGTCCAGTGCCGGGTCGGCGGCTGCTATGTCGGCGCCCCCTCCGGGCTCACCACGCTGCTCAACAACCTCACCGCCAACGCCGGCGCGCGGCCGACGCAGCGCACGGTGAAGGCCCTCGACTACCTCGGCGCCATGAACTACTTCTCCGGCAGCTCGGCCCGGCAGTCGTTCGTCGCGTCGTCGCGGATCATCACGAGCCCGGTCGACGCGGCGAAGATCGTCGGTCTCGCCGACGGCCGGCCGGGAATGGACCTGCTCATCGACGGCCTCGGCGGGAAGGTCGGCGAACCGGCGAAGGACGCGACGGCCTTCTGGCACCGCGACGCGCTGGCCAGCGTGCAGATCTACGCACCCGCGACGGCGAAGACCCGGGCGAAGGTGGCGAAGTCGGTGGGCGAGGTCGTCGGGGGGCTCGCGGCGGCGGGGGCCGGCGGCGGGTACGTCAACTACATCGACCCGGCCCTGCCCGACTGGAAGACCGCCTACTACGGCGACAACGCCAAGCGGCTGCAGGACGTCGCGAAGAAGTACGACCCCTACAACGTCTTCCGGTTCGGGCAGGCCGTCGTCGCTTAGAGGTCGATGCCGGTGAAGACCGTGACGCGCTCTTCCGTCAGGTCGTGCATGGCCGCGAGGACGCCTTCGCGGCCGACGCCGGAGCCCTTGACGCCGCCGTAGGGCATCTGGTCGGCGCGGTAGGACGGGACGTCGCCGATGATCACGCCGCCGACCTCCAGCTCCGCCGACGCGTGGAACGCCAGCTGGACGTCGGTGGTGAAGACGCCGGCCTGCAGGCCGTACGCGGATTCGTTGACCGAGCGGAAGGCCTCGTCCACACCGTCCACAACGGACACCGCGAGCACCGGGCCGAAGATCTCCTCGGCCCACGCCTTGGTGTCCGGCGGGACGTCGGTGAGCAGGGTCGGGGCGACGGTCGCGCCGTCGCGGGTGCCGCCGGTGAGCAGCTTCGCGCCCGCCTCGACGGCCTCCGCGACCCAGGCGACGATCCGCTCGGCGGCGGCTTCGTCGACGACCGGGCCGACATCGGTGTTGCGGTCGTACGGATCGCCCGTCCGCTGCGATTCGACGGCTTCCAGCAGCGCGGGCACGAACTCGTCCGCGACGGCGGCGTCCACGATCACCCGCTGCACGGCGATGCAGGACTGTCCGGCCTGGTAGTTGCCGAAGGTGGCGATGCGGTGCGCGGCGCCTTCGGGGTCGGGCCAGTCGCGCAGGACGACGGCCGCCGCGTTGCCGCCGAGCTCCAGCACGACGTGCTTGCGCGGCGCGGCGTCCTTGAGCGACCAGCCGACCGGGCCCGAGCCGGTGAAGGAGACGACGGGCAGCCGCGGGTCGGCGACCAGTGCCTTCGTCTCTTCGTTTCCCAGCGGCAGCACGGAAAACGACCCCTCGGGCAGGTCCGTCTCGGCCAGGATCTCGCCGAGGACCAACGACGACAACGGCGTCCGCGGGGCCGGCTTGACGATGATCGGCGCGCCGATCGCCAGCGCCGGCGCGACCTTGTGCGCCACCAGGTTGAGCGGGAAGTTGAACGGCGCGATGCCGAGTACCGGCCCGCGCGGCACGCGGCGGGTCAGCGCGAGCCGCGCCTCGCCCGCCGGGTCGGTGTCGAGGCGCTGGACGTCGCCGGTGAACCGGCGGGCCTCCTCGGCGGCGATGCGGAACACCGACACCGCGCGCTTGACCTCGGCCTCGGCCCACTTGAGCGGCTTGCCGTTCTCGGCGGTGATCACTTCGGCGATCTCTTCGGCGCGGGCGGCGAGCACCCGGGACACGTGCTCGAGCGCGCCGGCGCGGACGTGCGCGGGAGTGCTGCGCAGCTCCTTGGCGACGGACACCGCGGCGGCGACCGCGCGCTCGACCTGCTCCGGCCCCGGCACGGCGACCGTGGCGACCTCACTGCCGTCGTACGGGTGGTGCACGACGAAGGTGGTGGCGCCCGGCTCCGGGCGGCCGGCGATCCAGGCGGGGCGCGGCTCGGGGGTGATCATGTCCATGCGTACCAACGTAATCCGGGTGGAGGTCTCGACGTGGGACCCCACCCGGACGGGTCACGGCTTGATGAGCACCTTCAGCGCCTCGCGGTCCGCCATGGCGCGGTAGCCGTCCGGCACGCCCTCGACGTCGATGGTCCGGTCGAAGACCTTGCCGGGCTGGTACTTGCCGTCGAGGACGTCCGGCAGCAGCTCGGGGATGTAGTGCCGCGCCGGGGCGACCCCGCCGGTGACGGTGACGTTGCGCCGGAACACCCCCACGCCGATCGGGCCGTCCTCGTACTGCGGCAGGCCGACCCGGCTGACCGCGCCGCCCGCGCGCACGACCCCGACGCCCATCTCGAAGGCGCCCTTCGTGCCGACGCACTCGAGGACAGCGTGCGTGCCCTGGCCGTTCGTCAGCTCGCGCACCTTCTCGATGCCTTCGTCACCGCGCTCGGCGACGACGTCGGTCGCGCCGAACTCGCGGCCGAGGTCGGTGCGGGCCCGGTGGCGGCCCATGAGCACGATCCGGTCGGCGCCGAGGCGCTTCGCCGCGAGGACGGCGGAGAGCCCGACGGCGCCGTCGCCGATGACGGTGACGTTCTGGCCCTCGCTCACCCGCGCCTTCACCGCGGCGTGGTGGCCGGTGGAGAAGACGTCGGACAGCGTCAGCATGGACGCGAGCAGGTCGTCGTCCTCGGTGTGCGGGAGCTTGACCAGCGTGCCGTCGGCCTGCGGGACGCGCACGGCCTCGCCCTGGCCGCCGTCGACGCCCTTCGCGCCCCAGCCGCCGCCGTGCAGGCACGACGTCTGCAGGCCTTCGCGGCAGAACTCGCAGGTGTTGTCGGACCAGACGAACGGCGCGACGGCGAGGTCGCCTTTCTTGACCGTAGTGACGTCGGCGCCGGTCTCCTCGACGATCCCGAGGAACTCGTGCCCGATCCGGCGCCCGTGCTCGCGCGGCGGCATGTCGGCGTACGGCCAGAGGTCGCTGCCGCAGATGCAGGACCGGACGACCCGCAGGACGACGTCGGTGGGCTCGGCCAGCTTCGGGTCCGGAACGGTCTCGACCCGGACGTCGCCGGCGCCGTAGATGACTGTCGCTCGCATGCCAGTGCCTTTCCCGTGGAGGTTCGTGACAAACGTCGGGGGTGCGGCGGCGCTGTCGCGCCTAGATTTTCGTCCATGACCACGCGCACCGCATCCCGCACCCCGTTCGGGCGACTCGCGCTGGGAGCCCGCCGGCCGTACCTCACCGCCGCGGTGTTCCTGGTGACGCTGGCGTGCGGGATCGCGCAGCTGGCGCACCGGCCGCTGTACGACGCGGTCGTCCGCGACGCGGCGCGCATCGACGACGGCGAGTGGTACCGCCTGGTCACCGGAATGTTCTTCCAGGACGGCTGGGCGTTCGGCCTGGTCTCGAACCTGCTCTGGCTGGCGGTGTTCGGCACGCTCGCCGAGCGCGTGTTCGGCCGCGCCCGGTGGCTCCTGCTCTACTTCGGCTGCGGGCTGTTCGGGCAGTTCATGAGCTACGTGTGGCTGAACCCGGTCGGCGCGGGCAACTCGATGTGCGTGGTGGGCCTGATCGGCGCGCTGGCGGCGGTGGTCCTGGTGGCGTCACGCCGCTACGGCGTCGTGCTGCCGGTGCAGTTCCGGATCATGGCGTTCGCGGCGCCGGTGCTGGCCGTGGTCGACACGGTCGTCCACGACAACCACGGCCTTCCGCTGCTGCTGGGGATGGGGCTCGGCTTCCTGCTCCTGCCGCGGGCCCGCTGACCGCGGACGGTCCGGAGCCTCGGCGGGGTGGCTCCGGCCCGTCCGTCTTTCAGTCCGGGTAGCGGCCGCCGAGCCGCTGCCAGTGCGCGACCAAGTCGATTTGCACGGGCACCGCGAGGAGCTCGGCGAGATCCGCTTCGGCCTTGCGAGCCGCTTCCTCGGTGCGTTCCCACTCCCGGTCTTCCAGCCGGGCGTCCGAGCCGAGCACCCCCACGAGCTGCCCGCCCGCACCGCCGCGCGGTTCCGCCCGGGCCTGGGCGGCGGCGATCCGGTCGCACCGCAGCTCGTCGGCCCGGCCGAGGTCCTCGGTGTGGCGGGCGTCGAGGACGATCCCGCTGCCCGAGCGCACCCCGTACCGGGCGGCGATCCGCAGGAGGTCGTTGCTGAACACCCGCGCTTCGGCCGGCAACCACGACAGCCGTTCCCAGTCGGGCGCCGGCTGGTCGTCGCCCCGGCAGACCGCGTACCCGGGCACGTCACACCAGGTCAGCCGGGCTGGTGGGCGGAGTCGGTAGAGCATGCGCGGTCCCCCTCGGCGGCGTGCCCCGGTCGGGGCCGCTCATTACCCGGTGAATCGGACCGGCGGTGACTCGGTGTTACACGGACTGGTGCCGGTAAAGGTCGCGAAGCAGGAGTACCTCCGCGCAGTGGTGGATCATTTCGCGGTGGATGTGCAGCACCAGCGTGGCCATCGGGTACTCCGCGTACGGGCCCTCCGCCGGGCCGCACGGCCGCGCCAGGGCGTCCTCGTCGAGGCCCTTCACACCCTCGACCCACTGCGCGTAGAGCTTGTCGAGCTCCGAAAGCGCTTCGGCGGCCGTCCCCGGGTAGGGGTAGCTGTCGTAGCCGATCGGCGCGCCGCCGAAGTGCGACCCGATCCGCGCGCCGAGCACGCCGACGAGGATGTGACCGAGCCGCCACGCGATCGTCGTGACCGGCGGCGGAGTCGGCTCGGGGAAGGCGAAGTCGATGGTGAACGGGCCCGTACCGGGCTCGTCGTCCGACTTCCGCGGCCGCACGGTCCAGCAATCCAGGACGGGCTCCCGGAAGTACTCGTCGTCGGTGAGCCCCTCGAGCTTCGGGCGCACCAGGACGTTCCAGTGGAAGTCGAGCTGGTCGGTCAGTTCCTTCGTCCAGTTCACAGCCATACCGCGCACCGTAGGCCCGATCGAGGACAGGGGCGGCCCTGAATCCCGGGTGACCCAGCCCACCTGGGACGATGGAGGGGATTCCCGCTTCTCGCCAGGAGGTCGTCAGGTGCCCAACCCCACCGGTCCGGTTCTCGTCGTGGACTTCGGGGCGCAGTACGCGCAGCTGATCGCCCGGCGGGTCCGCGAGGCGCAGATCTACTCGGAGGTCGTGCCGCACAGCGCGTCCACCGAAGAGATCCTCGCGAAGAACCCCTCGGCCATCATCCTCTCGGGTGGCCCCTCGAGCGTGTACGCCGAAGGCGCGCCGGGCATGGACCCGAAGCTGACTGAAGCGGGCGTGCCGATGTTCGGCATCTGCTACGGCCACCAGCTCCTGGCCAGCGCGCTCGGCGGCGTCGTCGAGCCGACCGGCGTCCGCGAGTTCGGCCGCACCGAGGTCCGCGTGACCGGTGACGGCGGTGTCCTGCACGCCGGCCTGCCCGCGCACCAGCCGGCCTGGATGAGCCACAACGACAGCGTCACCAAGGCGCCGGAGGGTTCGGTCGTCACCGCGTCCTCCGACGGCGCCGAGGTCGCCGGCTTCGAAGACGTCGAACGCCGCTTCGCCGGCGTCCAGTACCACCCGGAGGTCGCGCACTCGCCGCACGGCCAGGAGGTGCTGCGCCGGTTCCTGCGTGACATCGCCGGCATCGAGCCGCAGTGGACGACGTCGTCGATCGTCGAGGACCAGGTCAGGCGGATCAGCGAGCAGATCGGTGACGGCCGCGCGATCTGCGGCCTGTCCGGCGGCGTCGACTCCGCCGTCGCGGCCGCGCTCGTGCAGCGCGCCATCGGGGACAGGCTGACCTGCGTGTTCGTCGACCACGGTCTGCTGCGCGCGGGCGAGCGCACCCAGGTCGAGCAGGACTTCGTGTCCGCCACCGGGGTCAACCTCGTCACGATCGACGCGCGTGAGCGGTTCTTGGACGCACTCGCCGGCGTCACCGACCCGGAGCAGAAGCGCAAGATCATCGGCCGCGAGTTCATCCGCGTGTTCGAGCAGGCCGAGCGCGACCTCAAGGCCGCGGGCGACTACCGGTTCCTCGTCCAGGGCACGCTGTACCCGGACGTCGTCGAGTCCGGCGGCGGCGAGGGCACGGCCAACATCAAGAGCCACCACAACGTCGGCGGCCTGCCGGACGACCTGCAGTTCGAGCTGGTCGAGCCGCTGCGGCTGCTGTTCAAGGACGAGGTCCGCAAGGTCGGCACGGAGCTGGGCCTGCCCGAGACGATCGTCCAGCGCCAGCCGTTCCCCGGCCCCGGCCTGGGCATCCGCATCATCGGCGCGGTCGACCAGGAGCGCCTCGACACCTTGCGCGCGGCCGACCTGATCGCCCGCGAGGAGCTGACGGCGGCCGGGCTGGACCGCAGCATCTGGCAGTGCCCGGTGGTGCTGCTCGCCGACGTCCGCAGCGTCGGCGTCCAGGGCGACGGCCGGACCTACGGCCACCCGATCGTCCTGCGGCCGGTGTCGTCGGAGGACGCGATGACCGCGGACTGGACGCGCCTGCCGTACGAGGTCCTGGAGCGGATTTCGACCCGCATCACCAACGAGGTCGCGGAGGTCAACCGGGTGGTCCTGGACGTGACGTCCAAGCCGCCGGGCACGATCGAGTGGGAGTAGAGGCTTAGACAGGTCTCGAGGCCCCTGGCGTGGGATCCAGGGGCCTCGAGAGTGAGTGGTGTTCTTCGGTTACCGGCGGCGTTTGCTGCCGAACGACGCGCCGAGGAGCAGGAGCCCCACGAACACCGCGCCCCCGGCGATCACCCAGCGGAAGTCGAACTGCGGCAGCCAGCTCGCGCCGTCCGAAAGGACGTAGGCGGACACGAGCAGCGTCGCGACTCCGACGATCAGGGTGAAGATGTCCACGCCACCGCGTTTCGCGGGCGGCTGTGTCTCCGTCGGGTTGTCGTAGGCGTAAGGGTTCTGGTCAGCCACGGCGCACCTCCACGTTGCCCACGCTGTTCTTCACGTGCAGGGTGATCTTCTGGCCGCCGGGACCGTCCTTGCCGTAGTCGGTCCCGGTCAGCGCGTCCTGGCTGATGCCGTCGGTGGAGCGGTCGAAGCACTCCGTCGAGCCGGCGCCGGTGTGGCAGTCGTAGGTGACGTCCGCCGTGTCCGGCACGATGACGGTGGTGTCGCCGGCGCCGTTGACCACGTTGGTGGTGATCGGGGAGGAGCCGGCCGGCAGCTCGGTCAGGTCGACGTCGAGGTTGCCCGCCGCGTGCTGGTAGAGCGGCCGCACGTCGGTCACGGAGTGCGGGGTCTCCTGGATGTCGTCCACGCCGCCGCGGAAGTCGAAGTTCTCGAACGGCACGGTCGTCAGCACCATCCCGGCGATCGCGAGCGGCACGGCGAGCCCGATCAGGCCGCGCCCGCCGCGGGCGAACGCGCCGGTGACCAGGCCGATCCCGACCACGCCGAGCACCAGGCCGATGATGTGCTGCGCGGAGAACCAGCCGGCGCCGTTGAGGTTCGCCAGCACGCCTCCGCCGGCGGTCAGCACGGCGAGCGCGAAGGTCACCGAACCGACCTTCGAGTTGCGGCGCCGCTCGGGCCGCTGGTAGGTCGGCGGCGCGGGCGGAGGCGGCGGCTGCGAAGACGGCGGATCGGGCAGGTCCCAGCCGGCCGGGTCGGCGGCGAGCGGGTCCCAGCCCGGCTTCGTCTCCGCGGCCGCGGTCGCGGTGTCGGTCATGGTGAAGGCTCCGTTCCCGGTGAAGGCCTGTGTCCGCGAAACGACCGGCGCGGGCCGGTTCTCCTGGCCGCGGCTGCGGTGCAGCAGGTAGAGCGCGATGGCGATGAGGGCGAAGCTGATGAGGGCGCCGCCGTCGAACCACGAGCCGCTGAAGCTGCCCCCGACGCTGACGACGGTGAGCACGCTGAGCACGACGGCGAAGGCCGGCGAAACCGAGGACCGGCCGCGCCCGATCAGGCTTTCGAAGCCGGAGACCTCGTCGCTCTCGCCCGGCAGGAACAGCCACCCCAGCAGGTAGAAGGGGACGCCGAAGCCACCGAAGATCGTCGCGACCACGAGCGCGATCCGCACGACGACGGGATCGATCCCGTACCGGTACCCGATGGCGGCGGCGACGCCGGCCACCTTCCGCCCGGCGTGCGGCCGCCTCGGCCGGCTCACCCAGAAGTCCTTCACGGTTTCTTCGAAGCCGTTCAACGGACTCGGCTTCGGTGCCCGTGTCTCACTCGCACCACTCATACCGAAGAGCATGCGGCACGGGCGATCGGCGGACATCCGGGATGGTCCCTGAGGTTTCCCGGAGGGGGATTCCGGGGCCGGGTCCGGATCAGGGACTTCCCCGATGGAAGCCCGCGCCCCTGCGTGTGACCATGGACCACGTGCAGGAAGCCCTCGACCACGTAGCCCCCGACCAGGTGGCCGTCCCGGACAAGCCCAAGATGTTCCGGCGCCGGTCCGGCCGGGCGATCGCCGGGGTCGCCGGGGGGCTCGCCGATCACCTCGGGGTGCCCGTCGTCTGGGTGCGGACCGCCTTCGCGCTGCTCGCCGCCCTCAACGGGGCCGGCCTGCTCGCCTATGGGCTCCTCTGGGTCTTCGTCCAGCAGCAGACCGAAGAGACCGCGCAGGCACCCACCTCGAAGGAGCGTCAGCAGGCGTTCGGCCTGATCGCGCTCGGGGTCGGCCTCGCCGTCGCCAGCGGGACGCTCACCGGGTTCATCAGCGGCTGGGTCGCCGTGCCGCTCGCCGTTGCGATGATCGGTCTCGCCGTCGTCTGGCGCGAGGCCGACGAGTCGCAGCGCCGCCGTTGGCGCGTCGGTGCGAAGGACGGCTTCGCGGGCGCCTTCCTCGGTGGGGGTGGCTGGTCGGCCGCGATCCGGATCGTCGCCGGCGTCGCGCTGGTGATCACCGGCATCGGCGTCGTCGCGCTCCGCAGCGGCAGCCTCGACCAGGTCCAGTTCGCCCTGATCGCCGTCATCGCGACGCTGATCGGCGTCGCCGTCCTGACCATCCCGTTCTGGCTGCGGCTGGTCCGTGACCTCTCCGACGAGCGCAAGGCCCGCATCCGCACCGACGAACGCGCCGAGATCGCCGCGCACCTGCACGACTCCGTCCTGCAGACGCTCGCGTTGATCCAGAAGCAGAGCGAACAACCGCGCGAGGTCGCGCGGCTGGCCCGCAGCCAGGAACGCGAGCTGCGTGGCTGGCTCTACGGCCCGAACGGCTACGGCAAGCCCGTCGAGAACCCCGAGGAAACCCCGACCACCGGCCAGCTGTCCGAAGCGCTCGCGACGGCGTGCGGCGAGGTCGAGGACACCTTCGCGATCTCCGTCGGCCAGGTCGTCGTCGGCGACGCCGAGCTGGACGACTCGCTGGTCGCGCTGGTCCAGGCCGCGCGCGAAGCGATCGTCAACGCCGCGAAGCACGCCGGCGTCGAGGAGGTCAGCGTCTTCGCCGAGGTCGAGCCGACGTCGGTGACGGTGTTCGTCCGCGACCGCGGCAAGGGCTTCGACCCGGACCTGGTCCCGGACGACCGCCACGGGCTCGCCGACTCGATCCGCGGCCGGATGACCCGGCACGGCGGCACGTGCAAGGTGCGCACCGCGCCGGGGAAGGGCACCGAAGTGCAGCTCGCCATGCCGGTGAAAGCGGGCAAGGGGGCCGCGTGAGCGGGCTATGCTCGGGGCTCAGGGCTAGCGAGGGAGAGTCGTGACGGATAGCCAGCGGGAACCGGTCAAGGTGTTCCTCGTCGACGACCACGCGTTGTTCCGCGCGGGGGTGCGCACCGAGCTCGACTCGATCACGGACGAAGTCCGGGTGGTCGGCGAGGCCGGTTCGGTCGCCGAAGCGGTCGCCGGGATCGCGCGGACGAAGCCCCAGGTGGTGCTGCTCGACGTCCACATGCCCGACGGCGGCGGCGCCGAGGTGCTGCGCCGCGTCCGCCCCGAGCTGCCGGACGTGGTGTTCCTGGCGCTGTCGGTGTCCGACGCGGCGGAAGACGTCATCGCGGTCATCCGCGCGGGTGCCCGCGGGTACGTGACGAAGACGATCTCGTCGAAGGAGCTGGTCCGCGCGGTGGTCCGCGTCTCGGACGGCGACGCGGTGTTCTCCCCGCGCCTGGCGGGCTTCGTCCTGGACGCGTTCGCCGACCGCCCGGGCTCGGCGCCGATCAACGACCCCGAGCTGGACCTGCTGACCCCCCGCGAACGCGACGTCCTCCGCCTGCTGGCGCGCGGCTATGCGTACAAGGAGATCGCGTCGGAGCTGTTCATCTCGGTCAAGACCGTCGAGACGCACGTGTCGAGCGTCCTGCGGAAGACCCAGCTCTCGAACCGCTACGAGCTTTCTCGCTGGGCCTCCGACCGCCGCCTGGTCTGACGCTCAGTCCGCCAGAGGAGCGAGCGGCCGGGGCGCGCGCCCGGTGGTGTCGTCACCAAGCCCATCCGCCTGGTCACCGGGCACTTCAGCGGCCACTCGCTCCGGCTTCTGGAGGCGGGTCAGCGCGACCCCGCCGAGGACGACGACCATGCCCGCGATCACCCGCAGGTTCAGCTGTTCGCCCAGGAACACCGCGCCCAGCAGCACCGAGACCACCGGCAGCAGGTACCCGACCACCGACGCCGCGACCGCGCCCTCGCTCGCCAGGAGCTGGTAGTTCAGCGCGAACGCGATACCCGTCGACCCGATGCCCAGCACCAGGACGGCCAGCAGCGGCCCGGTGGACACGTGCACCGGCGTGAACCCGCCCGCCGGCAGCGCCAGCACCAGCATCCCGCTGGCCAGCAGCATCTGCCCGGCCGAGATCGCGTAGGGCGAAGAAGTCGAAGAAGACAGGTACTTGCCCTCGTAGACGAACGCGAAGCCGTAGCTCGCCGCCGCCGCGAGGCACGCCAGCGCGCCCCAGCTCAGCAGCCCCGACGCCTGCCACGGCGCGAAGATCAGCAGGATCCCGCCGAGCCCGATCAGCAGGCCGGCCAGCCGGGCCCCCGCCATCCGGGACGACGTCCCCATCATCGGCGCCGCCAGCAGCACCCACAACGGCGTCGTCGAGTTCAGCACCCCGGTGATCCCCGAGTCGACGGTCGTCTCGCCGATCGCGAACAGCAGGAACGGCAGCGCGTTGTGGAAGAACGCCGCGACGGCCAGGTGGCCCCACACCCGCCGGTCGCGCGGCAGGCGGGCCCGCTGCACCCGGCACAGCACCAGCAGCATCGCCGCGCCGAGCACGAGCCGCGCCAGCACCAGCTGCACCGGCGAGAACATCCCCAGCCCCAGCTTGATCCAGAAGAAGCTCGAGCCCCACATCAACGCCAGCGCGGCGATCCTCAACAGGGTCTTCGACTCGCCCACCCCAGTCCTCCTTCTCCGATCATGCGCCAGCTTCGTCCGGGGAAGACGTAAGGACAAGCGAAAATAACTGCAGGAACCTTTAAGCTCAGCTGTACGATCGAGGCATGCTCGACGTCCGCCGCATGCAGGTCCTCCGCGCCGTGATCACCAGCGGGTCGATCACCGCCGCGGCTCGCAACCTCGGCTACACGCCGTCCGCGATCAGCCAGCAGCTCTCGGCGCTGGAACGCGAAGCCGGCACCGAACTGCTCGAGCGCGTCGGACGCGGTGTGCGGCCGACGCCGGCGGGCGCGCTGCTGTCCGAACACGCCGAGACGCTGAGCACCGAGCTCGCGAAGGCCGAGGCGGCGCTGACCGAGCTCAAGGAGGGCCGCATCGGCCGCGTCGCCATCCGCTACTTCGCGACGGCCGGCGCGTCCCTGGTCCCGCCCGCCATCGCCGCGGTCCGCCGCGAGCACCCCGGCGTCCGCCTGGACCTCAAGCTGGTCGAGCCCGACGACCCGATGATGGACGTCGAAACGGGCGACGCCGACGTCGCGATCACCGTCTTCCCCCGCAAGAGGCAGCCCGGCAAGGGCGTCGAGCTCGTCCACCTGCTCGACGACCCGTACCGGGCCGTGCTGCCCAAAACCCACCCGCTGGCCCGCAAGCGCGTGCTCGACCTGACGGAGTTCGCCGAGGAGCCCTGGGTCGGCGTCGACGGCCTGCCGGGCGTCTGCCGCGACATCCTGGACAGCGCCTGCGCGTCCGCCGGCTTCTCGCCGAACGTCGTGGTCGAATCCGAGGACTACCAGACGGCGCAGGGGTTCGTCGCCGCCGGCATCGGCGTCGGCCTGATCCCGGAGCTCGGGCTCGGCGCGCAGCACCCCGGCGTCGTCGTCCGCAAGATCCGCAACCCCGAGCCGGTCCGCGCGATCCACGCCGCGGTCGCGTCCCGGGCGTGGGGCCACCCGGCCGTCCGCACGCTGCTCGAGGCCATGCGCGCGGCGACCGCCAAGGTGGCTTAGACGAAGAACAGCTCCGAGACGAGGATGCCGACGAGCACGGCAGCGAGGATCGCGGCCACGGTGATCAGCGTCTTCTTCGACACCGGCAGGTTCCACGCCTGCGCCTGCGGCTGTGGTCCCGGCGCGAGCGGCGGCGCGTACTGCGTCGGCTGCGGCACCGGCTGCATCCGCTGCGTCTCCTCCGCCGAGGAGTAGCCGGGCGCGGCGACCGGGACCTGCTGCTGGAACTGCGGTCCCGACGGCGGCATCGGGGGTGGCATCGGCGGTCCCGCGGCCGCCAGCCCCGGGTTGAAGGGCGGGGGCGGGGGCGGCGGCATCCCGGGTGCGGTCGGCGGGATGAACGCCGTCTCGCGGCCTTCGGTGATCGCGCTCAGCGAGCGGACCGTGTCGGCCATCGTCGGCCGGGTGGTCGGGTCGGAACGCAGCATCTTGCGCAGCGCCGCCGTCAGCACGCCCGCGTTCTGCGCCGGCCGCTCGGACGACTGCCCGTCGTCCCCGAACGGCGGCACGCCCTCGACGGACGTGTACAGCGTCGCGCCCAGGGAGAAGACGTCCGCGGCCGGCGTCGGGGGCAGTCCCCGCGCGACCTCGGGCGCCACGTACGCCGCGTGGGGTCCGCCACCGCTGATGCCGATGTCGGTGAGCTTCACGCCGCCGTCGTCGGCCAGCAGCACCGTGCCCGGCTCGAGCGTGCGGTGCACGAACCCGGCCGCGTGGATCGCGGCGAGCGCGTTGCCGAGCTGGATCCCCAGCTGCGCCGCCTGGTCGGGGGTGAGCCGGCCGTGCTCGGCGAGGAACGTCGCCATGCTGCGCGACGGGATGTACTCCATCACCAGCCAGACGTCCTGGCCGTCGGGCAGCACGTCGAACACCTTGATCGCGCTGGGGTGCTCGATCCGGGCGGCGTCCTTGCCCTCCTGCATGGCGGCCGCGCGTGCCTGCTCGGCACGGTCACCCGCGCCGACCGGGAGGTACATCCGCTTCATCGCGACGGTGCGGAACAGCCGCGTGTCGAACGCCAGCCACACGATGCCCGCGCGGCCGCGGCCGATCGGCTGGTCCAGCCGGAACCGGCCGCCGACGATGGTGCCTTCGGAACTCAACACAAACCTCGGACTGTCAGGGGTTGTTGCCGGCCGGGGTGGATTCCGGCGGAGTTGACTCAGGCGTGGACGAACTCGGCGTTGTCGATGGTGTCGTCGTCTTCGGAGTCGTCTTGGGTGTAGTGGTCTTCTCCGGTTCGGTCTGCCGGGAAGTCGTGCGCTTGGACGAGGTCGTCTCCGACACCGGCGGCGGCACGTCCGCCGTCTCGGTCGGCTCGTCCGTCGTCGACGGCTGCGAGTCCGTCGTCGCGACCGGCGTCGGCTTGCTGCTCGAAATCGGCGCGGCCGGCGCTTCCGGGTTGTTCGGGCTCAGCAGCCAGACGGCCAGCGCGACCAGGCCCACGACCACGATGCCGCCGATGATCGCCGGGCGCTTCCAGGCGCCGGGCTTCTCGTCGTCATCGTCGGCGGGGCCGGTCTGCGGGCGCCGCGGCGGGGGCGGCGGGGCCGGCTCGTCGTCGTAGTCGTCGTACTGGTCGTCCGCGTACGGGCCCTGGCCGTGCGGGGGCACCGGCACCGCGCGGGTCGCGGCCAAGCCGGGCGGCACGCCGCCGGCGTAGTGCTGGTCGTCGTCTTGGTAGCGGCCGTACCCGTCGTAGTCGTCCTCCGGGTAGCCGGTGCCTTCCGGGTAGTCGTCCTCGTCGTAGTACGGGACGGCCTGCGTCGGGGCCTGGTTGTCGAGGAGGCTGCCCGAGTGCCCGGCAGGGATCTCGTCGAACATCTGGGTCGCGTTCGGGTCCGCGACGGCGGCCGCGCCCAGGATGCCCGCGGACGGCGCCATCATGGTCTCGTCCGACGGCCCGCCGAGCGGCAGCTCACCCCGCGCGACGGCCGCGAGCAGCTCTTCGCACTCTTCGGCGGTCGGCCGGTGCTCGATCTCCGGGTGCAGCAGCACGGCCAGCACGCTCGCCAGCGGGCCGGACTGGCGCGGCGGGTTGATCTGCCCGGCCGCGACCGCGTGCAGCAGGCTCAGCGTGTTCTCCGACAGCCCGAACGGCGGCTGGCCCTCGCACGCCGCGTAGAGCGTGGACCCGAGGGAGAAGACGTCGGACTCCGGGCCGGGCTCGCCGCCGATGGCCACCTCGGGGGCCAGGTAGGCGGGGGTGCCGGCGATCATCCCGGTCTTGGTGACCGTGACGTCGTCCTTGGCGCGGGAGATGCCGAAGTCGGTGATCTTCACGACGCCGTTGGCGCCGAGCAGGATGTTGCCCGGCTTGATGTCGCGGTGGACGATGCCGACCGCGTGCGCCTCGCGCAGCGCCGCGGCGACCTGGGCGCCGATGCGCGCCACCTCGGTCGGCGGCAGCGTGCGGCGGTCCTGCAGCACGGCGGCCAGGCTCGTGGAGTTGAGGTACTCCATGATCAGGCACGGCTGCCCGTTGTCGTCGGTGACGACGTCGAAGACGGAGATGGCGTTCGGGTGGTGCAGCCGGGCCGCGATCCGGCCCTCGCGCATCGTCCGCTGCCGCGCGTCCTCGGCGTCGTGCTCGTCCAGGTGCGAATGGAGCAGGAGCTGCTTGATGGCCACGGTGCGGCCCAGGACTTCGTCATGCGCCTGCCAGACGGCCCCCATCGCGCCCGTGCCGATCCGGCCGACGATGCGGTATCGATCGGCGACCAGGCGACCCTCGTCGCTCACGCGACCTCCCTTTGGGCTCCGACTTCACCAGGGCGTGAGGATCGGTGCCTGGTGACGCGGCCACGAGCACGCCGCTTCGCTGGAGCGTATGCACATGTCGTGGGCTGTGGGCCGACTCTCCCGAGATCGGCTCGTGACAAGGCTAGGCGCTCACTCTGCGCACACGAATCCGGTACAGGCACTTGAACCACGGGTGAAGGGCCGATCGCCCAGGGCTACATGTATTGGGCCGAGACGAGCTCGGCTTCGGTGATCAACCCGCCCGTGTCGGCGACCCGGAACAGCTGGGTCACGCGCACCAGGGCGCCGTCCGGCCGGTGGAGCGTCGCGACCGCGAGGATCGAGCCGTCCGGCTTGATCTGCGTGTCGGCCTCCTGGACGTCGATGGCGTCCATCGAGCTCCAGGTGCGGACCAGCTCGCCGGCCGCGCCGTCGGCCAGCGACGGGCTCAGCAGCGCGAGCGCGCCCGTCGAGTCCCGCGCGATGGCGGCGTAGAAGTCCTTGACGGCCTGGATCTTCCGGCTCGCGCTGCGCGCGTCGGCGGCCGTGTCCGGCACCGCGTCCGTGGTGACCGGCGCGGCCTGGGTCCGCGGACCGCCGGTGGTCGATTCGTCGGCCGACGGCGCGCCGCCGGAGTGCGTGCCCGGGGCGGGGGCGCTGCGCTGCTCGGGCGCGCCGCCGCCGGCCTGGTGCTGGGGGACGGCGAGGCCGCCGAGCTCCGCGGCGCCGGTGAAGCCCGCGGGCGTGGACTGGCCGCCTTCGGACACCGCGCGGTGCGCGCTGGTCAGCATCGGCGCGGCGACCACCGCGCCGGCGACGAGCGCCCCGGCGGCGACGAGCCCGGCCAGCTTGGCGCGGCGGACGAACCTGCTCTCCGGCTCGTCGGAGTCTTCGTCCCGCGCCGGCTCGCGGACGGGCTCCGGACGCGGCGGCAGGAACCGCTGCGGATCACGGAAGACCTGCTCGAGATAGTCGCGATCGGCGTCGCCGACGCCGTCGAGAATCTCGGCCGGGATCACGTCCTCGACGCGGACGGCGTTGGGTACCTCACGCCGTGTGCGCTGCCGATCAAGCACGAATGTCCTCGCTCTGGGTTCCGGGGACGGTCGCTCGGCCGTTCGCCGGGCTTCCGTTGGTCCGGATGGCCGACTCGTGGCCGGTTCCGGATCCGCTGTCGTCAGGTAACCCTGTGCGGACGAGCACCACCAGGCTCTGTCGCCGGAATGCTGTCGCGATACGACGAGCGGCAGCTTATGTCACCCACCCGGACCAGGGGGAACCGCTCGGCGCACCGCACGTGCATCGGAACGGGCGAGCCGCACGTGCAGGCTCGGTTACTGGCCGTCAGCCGCGATCTTGTCGCCGTCCCCGAACGTCAGCGTGCGCTGTTCGATCGTCTTGGACCCGTCGGTGTGGGTGATCTCGACGGTGTTCACCGTGACGCCGCGCTGCTGGTCGATGCTGATCTTCCGGACCTCGAAGTAGGCGACGCCCGCGTACCGCTCGGCGAGGGCCTGCGGGCCCTGGTCGTGCAGGTCGCCGGTGGTCACCGCCGACGCCGCGGCGGGGTCGGTCGTGACGGTGTTGAAGAACTTCTCCGAGTTGTCGCCCATGGTCTGCGCGTCCGGGGGGAAGGAGTACCACCAGGGCGGCTTGACCGGGGTCTCGCGCTGGGCGGGCGTGACGGCGGGCTTCTGCGGCCGTCCGCTCGGCGTGGTCGCGCCGGACGTCCCCGAGCCGGCGGAACTGTCCCTGACCGGCGGCGATGGGACGCCGTCGACGGGGCCGGCGCCACCGCCGCTGGTGCGCCCGGCCGGCCGGTCCGCCGAGGGCGTGCTGTCGTCCGGCCCCGGCGCGGAACCGCCCTGCCGGGACGGCGGCTCGGCCTCGCCCGTCGGGTCGATGACGGTCGGCGCGCCCTGGTAGCCCGGCCACGCGCCCTGCACGGCCTGGTCCACCGGCGGCTTCCCGACCAGGTAGGACCCGGCGAAGAGCAGCCCGACGACCACGGCGCCGGACGCGCCGGTCGCGAACCAGGCCGCCTTCTTCCACGTCTTCGGCGGGGTCACGGACGCGGGCACCGACCCGATGGTGAAGCCGCCGAGCCCGTCGATCGGGGGTGCCGCGTAGATGAGGACGTCGTCGTCTTCCGGGTCCGTGCTGCGCGGCTGCGGGGTGGTCAGCGAGACGCGGGTGCGCCGCGCGGCCAGGTCGCCGCGGGTCTCGGGCCGCGGCGGCGCGACGGGCTCAGCCGGCTCGACGTCGTCCAACGGGAGGCTGCCGTGCGAAGCGGGGAAGAGCGGGGGCGCGGGGCGCCGGTCGCGAGGCTGGGGCAGCACGCCGGACGTCGGCTGGGGGAGCGGGATCGCGCCGGACACCGGCTGCGTGAGGGGAAGAGGTCCGGACGTCGGAAGGGCGCCGGACCTCGGCTGGGCGAGCGGATGTGCCCCGGACCTCGGCTGCGCGAGGGGGAGTGACCCGGACACGGGCGGGTCGACCGGCGCCGGGGCGGCCGCGTGGCGCCGCCCGGCGCGGTTCGGGGGCAGCGGCGGCGTCCAGCCGTCCGTGCCGCCGAGCCGGTGCCGCCCGGGATGCGCGGGCGCGCCGCCGCGTCCGTGGAACTCCGTGCCTTGGGTCATGTCGGCTCGACCACCCGGCGGTCCCGCCGTGACGCCGTCCGGCGGCAGGAGAACCCGATCGGAGCACCCTCACGAGCGGAATCGCGTTCGGAATCCTGCGCAGATGCACGCGCATGCGAGACCGGGCGCGCGGGGCCAGTGCCCCCGCGCGTCCTCCGGGCTTCGCCCGAACCAGACGCAAGGGTCCTCACGGCGTCAACCCTAGGAGCATCCGGCGTAGAAAGTCGCCCCCAAACCTGCAAGTTGCAGAGGTTTCACTCGGTCGGGCGCGACCGAAAGGGGGAAAGTGACGCTACGAAGTCTCACCCAGCGCCATCAGGCCAGCTCAGGGGGTTTCAGCCGCCGGTGCGATAACGGTCACGGGTGGACTGCAGCGCCTTCGTCGCCACCACACCGCTACCCGCCGCGACGAGGATCGCCACGATGTCGAGCGTCGGGCCCCCGGCCGTGAGCAACCAGGCGAACAGCGACGCGGCGGTGGTCCCGCCGGCCACGGCCCAGCGACCGCGGACGTACTGCGCGACCGGCGCGCCGCCGGCCCGCTTGCCCGCTGCGTTGTTCAGCATCGCCAGATACCCCACATGACCCAGCGCGGCCAGCACGCTCGCGAGCGCGACGATGACGGCGATGAGGTTCACGAGCCAGTCCATGACCCCAGTCTGCCCGCAGCGGGGTCACCGGTGCCTCAGGGAAGACCCGGAATTCGGACAACCGTTACCGGCCGAGCCTGCCGCGGCCGAGGTTCAGCAGCGCCATTGCCAGCTGGCGGCCGTCCGGGCCGAGCTCTCGGTAGCGCGCGAGCACGTCCATCTCGCGGTTGTAGACGATCCGCGTGCCGCCGGCGGCCATCCGCGCGGCCCCGATCGTCTTGGACACCTCGACCCGGCGCTTCACCAGGCGCAGGATTTCCTTGTCCAGGAAGTCGATCTCCTGCCGGAGCGACGCGATGTCGTCCCCGGCCGGGGTGTCCTCGGCGGGCTGGCCGTCGGCGTTCGTCGCTTGTGCGTTCATCGGGACCTCTCCCTCGGTGCCCGGACCCGGCCCCTGGGACGGCGACAGCCCCGGGTCCGTGGACTCCGGGGCTGGCGTGATGGCGGTTCGGGCACTACGCGATCACGGGAGCCGGAGTCCGGGTCCCGTAAAAAAATCGCTCTGCGTGCCGCATGGGATCAGTATGGCACAGCCGCGCCGGGCCGCTCCCGGAACGAGCGCACCCTCGCATGAACGAAGAGGCTCACCGCGAGCCAGAAGATCGGGAAGGCCGGCCAGAAGAACCCGGCGCCCAGCACCGCCCAGCGGACGATGGCCAGCACGGCGATCGCGACCACCACGGCGAGGTGCAGGCGCAGCGCCGGGTGCCGCCGCAGCGCGGCCCGGGTCAACGGGAAGCCGGGCCGGTCCGGTGCGGGCCGCGGCAGGTCGGTGGTGAGCGCGGTCAGCTCGTCGGTGAACCGCGCGGCGTAGACGTGGGTGAGGCGCTCTTCGACCTCTTCGAGGGTGAGCCGGCCTTCGGAGCCGGCGGTCTGGACGGCGGTGGCGACGTGTTCGCGGTCGGCGTCGGCGGCCCGGATGCGGGCGGTGCGGTTGTCTTCCATGTCCGCCGATGCTCCGCGCGGCGGGCCCGCGGCGCGTCGGACGCCAGGCGACACCTTCCGCTACGCCCGCCGCGGTAGGCACGCAGCCGACCCCGACGCGGTGACGACTCTTTCACCGCGCCCGACGAAAGGGTCCCGGCAAAGTCATCACGCCTCGGGTGCTCGTGGCTCGCCAAAGGTCTTGAATGACTCATTCAGGACCTCCGAAGACCTGAATGAGTCATTCAAGA
>NZ_JBFBAG010000032.1:0-140259 GCF_040682155.1 Amycolatopsis sp. NPDC051371 | reverse complement strand
CGGCGACGGTGGTCCGGGCGAGAGTGGTGTCGTCGTCGTTCGCGCTGCCACGCACGCTGGTCATCAAGCACTATCCGGACGAGCCGTCCTCGGGTAGAAACAGTGTTCTAACCCTGTTTCTCACTCACGACCGCGGGGGATCAGCGGGAGACGTAGCGGCGGAGGCGGCCGATCAGGTCCACAGTCGGCAGCTCGCACAGCTCGGCCATGCGCTCCAGCGCCGGCAGGTCGAGCGCGATCTCGGCGGCGCCGTGCTCACCGGCCTGGCGCAGCCGGCCCTCGGCCCAGCGGCGCAACGGCAGCAGTTCGGCCGAGGCGTCGGCGACGACCTTGCGCAGGTCGACGCGGACCCGGCCGGGCTCGTCGACGAACACCCGGCGGTGCACCTTGGCCAGCAGGTCCTGGGGCAGCTCGTCCATCGCGACGCACAGCTCGACCAGGCGCACCACGGAACACTGTCTGGTGCCCAGTTCGTAGGTGGCCAGCGTCTGCAGCGAAATCTCGCTCTGCAGGTGCTGGTTCAGCTCCTTGCGCGTCCACCCTCGGCTGCGCCTGAGCTTGCGGAGCTCGTCCCCGAGAATCCGCTGATAGTCCTCAGCGTCGATCAGCACATCAATGTCCCCTGCCGTGCTCTCCCGCGGCACCCTCACGGTGGTGACAAGATTCCCGTGCAAGTGCACCCTCACATGTATGTAAGTGCGCGGGAGCCCGGCCCTTACGCGATTCCGGGCATGTCTTTGATACCGATTGCGCGAGTTAGGCCGAACGGGTTAACGGCAGGTGGCCCGGTATGCAAATTGCACTTTGCAGGCACGGAAAACGGTCGCAGTGTCCCTGATGGACAGTGGGGAACGGCCTGCCGTCAGTTGACGCAGGGAACGCCTTCGGCGGTGATCGGCTTGTCCTCGTCGGCGACCGGCGGCGGGGCGGCGGCCTGCGACGTCGACGCCGGGGCGCCGGCGCCGGCACCAGCGCCCGCGTCGGAGCTCGTGCCCTCGTAGTCCGAGCCGAGGAACACCATCACGTGCCCCGTCTTGACGCTCTTGTCCTCTTGGATCGTCGGCGAGCCGCCGAGCGCGTCCGCGACGGCCTGGCCCTTGTCCTTGCCGCCCTTGGGGACCCAGATGACCGTCGTCTTGCGCGACGTCGAGTTCGCCGTGTCGCCGGAGGAGAAGCCCTTGGTTTCGAGGGTCTTGGCGACGCTCGCGGCCAGGCCGGTCTTGCCGGAGGCGTTGCGGACGTCGACCGTGGTCGCCTTGTTCGCGGGGTCGGCCTGCTCCGCCGGCGGCGCCGTCTGGCCCGGCTGCGGCCCGGCGAGGCTCTGGACGAACTGCTTCACCTCGGCCGGGTCGACCTGGATGGCGGTGCCGTCTTCGGGGGTCTTGTACTCGATGTTCTTCACCGGGATGGTGCGGAACTCGAGCTGGCCGCCGGTCAGGCCCTTCATCTGCTGGGCGAACCCGAAGATGTCCCAGTTCTGGTTGAGCACGACCGACTTCTTGATGGCGTCGATCAGGTCGGACAGCTTGCCGGGGTTGGTCAGCGTGCCCGCCGAGAGCACCTTGCGGGCCATGCCGGCCATGAACACCTGCTGGCGGACGACCCGGTCGAGGTCGCCGTTGGGCAGGCCGTGGCGCTGCCGGACGAACTCGAGCGCCTCGACACCGGAGATCGTGTGCTGCCCCTTGGTGAAGTTCGCGCCGGAGTACTGGTCCTTGACGTTGTTGTTCAGGCAGACGTCGACGCCGCCGATGGCCTTGGTGATCTCGCTGAAGCCGAGCAGGTTGACCGCGGCGTAGTTGTCGATGGTCGACCCGGTGAGCTTCTCGATGGTCTCGATGAGCTCCTTCGCCCCGGCCTGGTTGGCCTTGACGTCGAGCTCCTTCGGGTCGGTGACGCCCTGCTTCTGCAGGTCCTTGCGGGCCTGCAGCATCGCTCGGGCGTAGGCGGAGTTGATCTTGTGCTTGCCGTAGCCGGGGATCTCGACGTAGGAGTCGCGCGGCAGCGACATCGCGACGGCCTTGCTGCCGTCGTTCGGGATGTGCACGAAGATCAGCGAGTCGGTGTTGAGCTCGCCGTCGGCGTCGCCGGCGCGCAGCTGGTCGAGCACCTCGCGCGAGAGCGGGTTGCCCTGGGCGTCGGTCCGGCTGTCGAGGCCGACCAGCAGGATGTCGCGGGCGCCGTCGGCGGGTTTGTCGCCACCGCCGCCGTCACTGATCACGTTCGCGTAGTTCAGCCCGTTGACCAGGCCCTGCATGGCGGCCCACGCGTACCCGGTCAGGCCCATCACCAGCAGCGACACGACGGCCAGCGCGATCTTCGCGCCGCGGAAGGAGTTGCGGGCGGCCCGCGGGGCCGGCCGGGGCTGGGGACGGCGGGCCGGCGGGGCGGCGCGCCGCGCGTCCTCCGGTTCGCGGCGGGGCGCCGGGCGGCGCGCTGGTGGGGTGCGCCGGCCTGGCTCGTCCTGCCGGGGCCGGGCGGGGCGGCGGTCGCCTTGCCCGTTCCGAGGCGGGTGATCCACGCGGGCGACTCCTCACTGCTTCGATCGGTACTGCCAGGGGATGGACGCATGGTGCCTTCACCTGGTTGCCGTAGCGTTACACATCCCCCCGCGAATGTGGCACGCACCACCCAGTTTCCCGCACTCCCGCCGGTTTCGCCTGGTCAGGACGTCGCATTTGCCGGTCTGCGGGCCGGCAGCAGGGTGCCCGCCGTCGCGAGCAGCGCAAACCCGGCCGTCGCCGCGTGGAGTGTGACGCCGAGGAGCTCGGACGTGCCGCCGCCGTCGGCGAACAGGAGCGAGGGCGCGCAGGCGAGCGCCGTGGTGAGCCAGGTACCGGTCGCCGCGCCCGCCCCGAGCCGGATCGTGTGCAGCAGGAACACCCCGAGCAGCAGGTGCACCAGGCTCTGGATCGGGTCGAGCCGCAGGCCCAGCAGGTCGGCGTCGGCGGCCACCCCGCCGAAGCGGGTCAGCGCGAAACCGAACACGCCGAGCGTCGCGTAGCCGATGCCGAAGCCGGCCGCGGCCCTGGTCAGCAGCACCGTCCGGCGGCCGGGGAGCTCGGTCGCGCGGGGGTGCCGGACGCCGTGGCCGTGCCGCTCGAACCACCAGAAGACCAGGGTCGCGGGTACCGCGAGCAGCCCGACCGCGACCAGGGTGCGCGGCCGGACCAGCCAGCTCAGCCCGTCGGCGATCCGGCCGGGGAGGTAGACGACGGCGACGAGCAGCAGCATCCCAGCGAGGAACGCCAGGTAGAGGCTCATCGGCGCGCGCACGACGAACCGGCACGCGGCGGCGACGCGCGGCCGGTCGCCGAGCCTGCCGAGCGGGCCGGCCAGGAGCCCGAGCACGCCGAGCTGGACCAGGCCGAGCAGCAGCACGCCCCACGGTGGCGCCGAGAACGCCGCCGGGGCGCCCGGGCTGCCGAGCAGGACGGGCGGTCCGTCCCGCAGAACACTCGCCACGGCGAGGCCCGCGACACCGGTCGCGGCGGCCGCGGCGAGCAGCCGTCGCGACGGGCGGACGCCGTCGGCGTGCGCGAAGGCGAGTTGCTGGGCGAGGAGCGCGAGGGCGAACGTCGCCGCGAAGCGGGGTAGCGGCGAGCCGGTCGCATCGGCGGCGACTTCGCCGGCGACGACCAGCGCCAGCAGCCCGGCCGCCGCGCTCACCGGCGCGCGGCGGTGCAGGGCCAGCAGCGGGGGCGCGCAGACGATCGTCAGCAGGTAGACCCCGAGCAGCCACAGCGGGTGCAGCGCGATCCGCATGACCGTCGCGGTCGTGCCGGCCGGGATGCCGAGGAGCTCGAGCGCGAGCGGCGTCAAGAGGGCGACGACGGCGAAGATCAGCGCCGGGCGCAGCAGCGGGCTGGCGCGTTCGGCCAGGTAGTGGCGGTAACCGCCGCCCTGGTCCTGTTCGGCGCGCCAGCCGGCCGCGTTGGCGTGGCCGCCGGCGAAGAAGATCAGCGGGACGAGCTGGGCGAGCCAGGTGAGCGGCCAGAGCGACGTCTCGGGCGCCCCGGCCCAGTGCGCGAGCGCCGTCACCGACTCCCCGACGAGCAGGAGGACGACCCCGCCGGCGCCGAGCAGCGCCCACCGCGTGACGGGCGCCGGGCAGGAGATGGTGGTGGGCGCCGGCAGCGGCGGCTCGCGGCGGGCGCGCAGCCAGCCGCGCAGCCGGACCACCAGCAGGCAGGCGATGACGAGCACGCCGGCGACCATCGGGCCGATCGGGTCGCCGACCGGCGGGCCCCAGCGCTGGTGCCACGAGTTGACGACCAGGCCGGCCGAGTAGAGGGACGCGACGATCCGGCAGGTGCCCGCGGAGTCCATCGGGTTGAGGTCGCAGGCGTGGTGCATGTCGTGCGACAGCTGGCTGTCCAGGGCCTCGCGGACCTCGGGGCCGAGCGGGTGGCCCTTGCGGTCGGCGTAGCGCAGCAGGTCGTAGCCGAGGTCGTGGGCCTTGCACGGCACCGCGTAGTCCCACTTCGTGTTGTCGTCGCCCCACGGCGTCGAGCAGCCGCCGTCGACGTGCACGGCGCGGACCGTGCCGTCGCGGGCCGGCATCGCGCCGGGGGTGACGCCGCTGAGCGCGGTGAAGTCCTTCGGCAGCCGCGCGAGCGCGTCGGGGTGCGGGCCGGGGTGGACCAGTGCCTCGATGGCGTTCTGCGCGGCGAGCACGTCCCCGGTCGGCGGACCCTGGTCCGGCGGCGCCGGCGGGCGCGAGGCGATCAGGCCGAAGGCGAAGACGACCAGGAGGACCAGCAGCAGCCAGCCGGACGTCGACCAGGGTCGGCGGACACGAGACGGCTCGGTCGGGGCTGGCATGGTCCCAGGGTGCCAGCCCCGCCACGGCGGCGACACGGGGATAACCCCCCAGGCCGGTTCTGCCCGATCGGGTGGCGCGGGGGTCTGCCCCTTCTTACGTTCCGCGCCGGGTTCGGGGCCACGAGACTGGGTTCGGGGGTGCGGCGGACCAGGAGGTCGTTGCGGTGGGCTCGACCGATCCCGGCGGGCGTTCGGTGCCGGTGGAGAACATGGTGTGCGCGTTGCGCCGGCTGGCTCCCGGGGCCGCTTTGCGCCCGGTCTCCGCGGAGCTTCGGGTGCTCGCGTCCGCGTTGCGCGAGTGCTCGGCCTCGGAGCTGGCCGTTCGCTGTCCCTCGGTGGTCGTGCGGGTCGTGCTGGCTTCGCAGCTGCGGGCGCTCGACCGGGCGATGACGGGGGTGTTCGGGGCGTCGTGTCCGGAGGCGGCCCGGCTGGTCCGGGCGGCGCGGTACAGCGGGAGGCGGCGTGGTGCGCTGCTCGACCGGCTGAGAGCGGAGCCAGGACTGCGCGCGGCGGCTTTGGGTTGGGCAGACGCTGTGGGCGGGCAGCTGCTCGCGGATGAACTGCGCGGGGTCTCGCCGGTCCCGGATGGCGAAGACGGACGGCGGGCGGCCGAGCTGGTGGTGGCCGCGTTGCTGCCGCGGCCGGAGGCCGGTGGCCGGGAGGTGCTGCCGGGCGGCCCGCGCGGCAGTGGGTTCCTCGCCGTCCGTTCGGTGCGCGTGGGCGAACGCGGCTTCCAGGTCGGCATCCGGGCCGACCCGCCGGTCGAGCTGGTGCGGGACGGCGGACGCCTCGCGCTGCGCGCGCTGTGGTGGAACGGCCTGGGCCGGGTGAGCGACGACCTCGGCCACGAGTACCTCATCCTGGCGAAGGACCCGGACGGCACCGGGATCGTCCGCCACTGGTGCCATCCCCGCCCCGCGCCGGGGGTGCGCGTGCTGCGTCTGGAGTCGGCGGGTTACCGCGGCGAATGCCTGCGGCTGGGCGCGGTGTCGGACGCCGGGACGTTCGCCGAGGTGCTGGTGAAGCGGGAGCTCACGGTCCGTCTGAGTGCGTGACCGGGAGCCCGCCTCCGGGCGTGTCCGGCGCGAAACACACCTGGTCGCGGCCGTTCTCCTTGGCCAAGTAGACCGCCGCGTCCGCCGACTGCAGCAACCGCTCCAGCGTGTCCCCGTGCCGGGGGTGCCGCGCCACTCCGATCGAGGTGGTCCGGTCGGCGATCGTCGCCGGATCGCCACGTTTGTCCGTTGTCACGATATGCAACTTCGCAATCGCAACGCGTACGCGCTCGGCCGCGTCCCAGGTCGACTCTTCGTCGATGTCCGGGAGCAGAATGAGGAATTCCTCACCGCCGAAACGGCCGACCAAGTCGCTCGGGCGAGTCACTTCGTCGAGGGTTTGCGCAACCGTCCGGAGCACGTCGTCGCCCGCCGGATGTCCATAGGTGTCGTTAATCCACTTGAAGTGGTCGAGATCGACCATCAGCAGTGCCAGTTGATCACCCGATCGAGCGGTCCGTTCCAGTGCCCGCTCGGCCGACTCCGACCAGCCGCGCATGTTGAGAATCCCGGTTTTCGGGTCCGTCCGGACGTCGTTCTGGAGTTGATCGAGTTCCGCCAGGCGATTGAAGACCACCGTGACCACGGCCATCACCGCCACCATCGGCGGCACGGCGGCGAGCAGGATCGCGGTCACCGCCCCCAGGCCGATGGTGATCGCTTCGAGGGTGTTGTCGGCGGGGCTGCCGAGGACGTTACGAACCGTGCGGCCGGCGGGGGATCCGAGCAGCAGGACCCCGCCCACGTACGCGATCTGGATGGCCTCGTAGATGGCCCCGGTGAGCACGATCGTGCCGAACTCGCGGAGGAAGCCGCTCCAGTCCGGCGGCCCGAGCAGGTGCGGTCCGAGCGACGTGTACGTGAGGTGCGCGAGCGTCGCGGCGAGGCCGTGCGTGATCGAGGAGAAAATGAAGTTGTGAGCCGGGCGGCGCGCGATGAACCAGTGCTGCAACCGGATCACCGCGATGACGAAGAGAATGAGCGGAACCGGCAGGATCATCGCCGCGGAAAACGTCCAGACGGCGGTGAGGTCGATCAGGACCGTTTTCGTCCGGTTCCGCCGGCGCTCTTCCTGGCGCTGGGTCAGCTGAATGTGCACGGTGGCGCCGGCCGCCAAAATCGCGAAATTGATCCAGTCGTTTCCGGACGGAATGGTCGAGCGCGTGAACGCGACGACGAGAATCGCGGCCGCGGCGGCTTCGGACAGGAACATGAACGCGATCTGCGCCGGCCGGCGGCGCCACAGCGCCCAGTTGCGCGGCCAGTACGCGTGGCGCACCCGGAGGGTCGCGAGTGGACCACCGGTCGTGGTCGCCGGCCCGTCCGTGGTCACGCCCTGTTCAGCGGCGGAGCCCGGCCGCTCCGGCGCCGGTCCGCCCGGCTGGTCCGGCGCGCCCGGGTCGCCGTCCGGTCCTGGATGCAATTGGTCACCTCCTTTCCAGCCTAGTCGCGCGCTTGAGTAATCTCATCGGTACCTGGCAGAGTGTTCACGTATTCCGCGGCCGGGTACCATCCCACAGCAACGGACCAGCCAAGGCCCCGGAGGAACTGCCGGGAACGCGGCGCAAAAGGTTCTGTGAGACTCTCCCCGCACGGAGGTGGCCCCCATGAGCAACCGCGACTGGTGAACCATCCGCGAATTGTCGCCCGCGACGCCCGCGAATGCCATTCATGATCTTGCCCGCACAGCGTCACAGAGAACGGAGAGGTGGCACCCGATGGCCAACCGTGACTGGTGATCCCCGCACCCGCTCATGACGGACGGCGCTCCGGTTCCGTTCCGCCGGCCCGGCGCCAGGACAACGCGACCGGGACGGCCAGCAGCAGTCCCACCGCCCCCGCGAGCGCGATCGTCGTGTTCGCGGATCCGACCCCTTGGGCCACGAGCCCGCCGATGCCGACGCCCACCCCCTGGGCCACCCGCAGCCCGGTCCGGTAGAGCCCGCCGGCACTGCCCCGGATGTCGTTGGGCACCCACGTGATGAACGTGGCCGAGACCGTGATGACATACGCGCCCGTCGCGCCGGCCAGCGCGAGCAGGATCAGCGCGAACGCCAGGTTCGGCCGCAGCGCGAACGCCGCGAGCGCGGCCAGCGGCAGCGCGGCCAGTACCCCCAGCAGCCGTCGCCGGTGCTCCGTCGAGACGAACCGCGACAGCAGGAACGTCCCGACGACGAAGCCCAGCGGATCGGCCGCCAGCAGCCAGCCCACCGCCTGGTCGCCCGCGCCCAGCTGTGCGGCGAGCGGCGCGGCGAGGCCCTCCGGGATCACCGCGAGGCCGACGAGCCACGACAGGTAGAGCAGCACGCGGAGCCGTTCGTCGCCGAAAACCTGCCGGACGGCGCCGAACCAGGGGGCGCCGCCGTCCCCCGCGGCCGGTCGCCGCAGCACCGCCAGCCGCACGGCGACGGCCGCGACCAGGAACGTCGCCGCGTCGATCGCCAGCGCCCACGACGTGCCGATGCCGGTCACCAGCAGGCCGCCGGCGGCCAGGCCGGCCAGCATCGCCGTGTTGTTCGTGATCCCGCGCAGGTCCTGGCTCTGCAGGTAGACGTCGTCGTCGGTGAAGATCTCCCGGCCGAGCGCGTTCTGCGCCGCGTTGCCCGGCGCGTTCGCCAGCCGGGCGAAGACGAAGAGGACGAACAGCCAGCCCATCGGCATCCCGGGCACGGCCATCAGCCCGATCAGCACGGCCTGCGCGAGCGAGCCGGTGACCAGCACCGCACGCCGCGGGAACCGGTCCGCGAGCTGGGACAACCCCAGTCCGCCGGCGAGCGCGGGCAGGAACGTCAGCGAGTAGACGACGGCCGAGAGCAGCGGCGACCCGGTCCGGTCGAAGATCAGGATGGCCAGCGCGACGATGGTCAGCTGGTCGCCGAGCATCGACTGCGTTTCGGCGAACCACAGCGCGCGGAACTCCCGGTTGGCCAGGACGGCCCGGAACCGGGGTGTCGCGCGCGTTGTCACCTCGTAACCACCGCCCCCCGATCGAGTGAATCTGGATCGTCCGCATTGTGCCTCGCCAGTGACGATCCCGTCCGGCGGTGTCACGGTCGACCGCCCGGAAGCACTGACAGTATGCCGCCGACTACGCGCCGGTGTCCCCGGAACGCGCTGCGCCGCCCCCTTCGGAGCCGATCGGGTTACCCGCCCGCCGAGGGGCCGGGATTGGCCGTGACCGGCTCGCGGGTACCTCCGGACTGATCGAACCGGATTCGCTCGGCGCAGGGCGGCGGCCGCTCGTCGTCGCGACGATGCCCCACTGGACCGAATGGGCCAAGACTGGACGGAGAGCCGGCCGGGGTGGGCGGACCGCGCGCCGCCGGCGCGCAGAGCGGGGAGATGACGATGGACGGGTTGATGCAGGGCAAGGCGGTCGTGGTGACCGGCGCCGGCCGGGGCCTGGGCGAGGCGTTCGCGGTGCACGTCGCGCGCGCCGGCGGGTCGGTGGTCGTCAACGACATCGACGTCGAGCTGGCCGAGCGCACGGCGGAGAACATCCGCTCCCACGGCGGCCGCGCCGTGGCCAGCGGGCACAGCGTGGCCGAGGCCGGGGAGGCGCAGGAGATCGTCGACCTGTGCGTCAAGGAGTTCGGCGGGATCGACGGGCTGGTCAACAACGCCGGCCTGAACTACGAGGCGCTGCCCTGGGAGGACGACGCCGAGCAGGCGCGCGAGCTCGTCCAGGTCAACGTCATGGGCGTGGTGAACACCGGCCTGGCCGCGATCAAGGCGATGGTCGGCGCCGGCACCGGCGGCTCGATCGTCAACATCTCCTCGGGTGCGTCGCTCGGGCAGCGCAAGCTCGGTGTGTACGCGGCGAGCAAGGGCGCGGTCGCGTCGCTGACCTACTCCTGGGCGCTCGACCTCGAGGAGGCCGGGATCCGCGTCAACGCCGTCTGCCCGCTCGCGCACACGCGGATGGTGTGGAAGTCCGAACGCTCGCTGCGCGCCTGCCCGCCGGACCGCACGCCGTCGCGGATCGCGCCGGTCGTGCTGTTCCTGCTCGGCGAGGGCTCGCACGGCATCACCGGCCAGATGATCCGGTGCAACGGCCCGCAGCTGCACATCATGGGCCAGCCGTTCCTCAAGCAGCCGATCCTCGAGCGCCCGGTGTGGGACACCGAGACCGTGCAGAAGGCGTTCGACGAGGTCTTCTCCGCCCACCTGGAGAACTACGGCTTGGAGAAGCGCGTCCCGCCGCGGCTGCGCAAGTGGACGGAGTCGACCTCGCCTCGGACGGCTTAGGCGCCGGCGGCCGGCTCCGGGTCTCGGGTCGCCGCGTAGAGGGCCTCGATGTCGGTCGAGTAGCGGTCGTTGATGACCCGGCGCTTGAGCTTGAGCGTCGGGGTCAGCTCGCCGGACTCGGGCGTCCACGCCTTCGGCAGCACGTGGTAGCGCTTGATCTGCTCGATCCGGGCGAGCCTGCTGTTCGCCGACTCGACCGCGCGCTCCAGCTCCGCGCGGACAGCCGGGTGCGAAGCCAGCTCGTCCGGCGCCGCCTCGACGCCGTTCGCCGCGGCCCAGCCGGGCGCGATCTCGTCGTCGAGCACGATCAGCGCGGTCACGTACGGCCGGTCGTCGCCGATCGCGACCGCTTGACCGATCAGCGGGTGTTCCTTGAGCAGGCCCTCGACGCGGGTCGGCGCGATGTTCTTGCCGCTCGAGGTGATGATCAGTTCCTTCTTGCGGTCGGTGATCGTCACGAAGCCGTCTTCGTCGATCGTGCCGATGTCGCCGGTGGCGTACCAGCCGTCGGCGTCGGTGGCGTCCTTGATCGTCCCGTCCTCCTGCAGGTAGCCGAGGAAGACGATCGGCCCGCGCACCAGCAGCTCGCCGTCTTCGGCGACCTTCACCTCGACGCCGTCGAGCGGCTTGCCCACCGACCCGGCCCGGAAGTTCG
Source organism: Amycolatopsis sp. NPDC051371 (assembly GCF_040682155.1). Lineage (NCBI taxonomy): Bacteria > Bacillati > Actinomycetota > Actinomycetes > Pseudonocardiales > Pseudonocardiaceae > Amycolatopsis > Amycolatopsis sp. NPDC051371. Next base: position 129,477 of record NZ_JBFBAG010000032.1, on the reverse strand, counting down.
AGCCGGAGTTCGACGTCGCCGCCCCGGTCGTCTCCGACAGGCCCCAGACCTCGCAGATCTCGATGCCGAGGCCGGCCAGGAAGTAGATGATCTCCACCGGCAGGGCGGCCGCGCCGCTCGAGGCGACCAGCACCTTGTCCAGGCCCAGCAGCGCGCGGATCGGGGCGAGCGCGGCCTCGTCGGTCTGCTTGATCTTCTCGGCGAGCTCGGCCGGCACCGGCTGCCCGGCGCTGCGCAGCTTGTAGCCCTGCTGCAGCAGCTCGTTCGCCTGCAGCAGCGCGGTGCGCCGGTCCTCCGGCACGCCGCCGAGCATGTTCTTCAGCCCGGCGACCATCTTCTCCCACACGCGCGGCACGCCGAAGAAGCTCTCCGGGTGCACCTGGCCGAGCGCGCCGACGACGCCCGACGGGTCGGCGAGCGTGTGCACGTGCCCGGCCCAGACGATCGGCAGGTAGATCGACAGCTCCCGCTCGGCGATGTGCGCGAGCGGCAGGTACGCGATGTTCGTCGCGTGCATCGGCGGGTGGTGCAGCTCCGTCACCGCGTACGCCTGGTGGATCGCGTTGCGGTGCGACAGCACGACGCCCTTGGGGTCGCCGGTCGTGCCGGAGGTGTAGATCATGGACAGCGGGTCGTCCGGCTTGATCTCCTGCCAGGAGCGTTCGAAGGCATCGGGGTCGGCGGCGAGCGCTTCCCGGCCCTGGTCCCGCAACGAGGCGAAGGAGAGGAACCGGTCGTCGCCGGCCGGGATTGCGTCCGGGTCCATGACGACGATGTGGCGCAGCGCCGGGAGGTCCTCGAGCACCGGCTGCCAGCGCGTCAGTTCGCTCTCGCCGCCGAGCACCACGACCGGCGCCGCGCTGTGCAGCGCGACGAACCGGATCTGGTCCGGGCTGAGCGTGGCGTAGGCGGTGCACGGGATCGCGGACAGGTGCGTCGCGGCGAGGTCGGCGATGATGTGGTTCGGGCAGCCGGGCGCCATGATCAGCATGCGGTCACCCCGGGTGAGCCCGAGCCCGGCGAGGCCGCGGGACACCTCCGCGATCGCGGTACGGAACTCCCGCCAGCTGAGCGTCGGCTTGCCTTCGAGGTCGAGCGAGGTGATCGCCGGCAGGTCCGGGTAGTCGACCGCGTTGCGGTGCAGCAGCCGCGGGATCGTCAGGCCTTCGGTCTGCTCGGCGACGGACGGGGTGGTCAACGCTGGCCTCCTCGGTGCTCCGGATGGCCACACTGTAGGGGCTCCCGGGCCGGGTGGATAGAGAATCGCGGCCAGGTCAGACGTCCCCTTCACACGCGCTCGCGCGGTGAGCTCTCCACGACCGTCCACAGTGCACACGGGCGTCCGTGCGCGAACCGCGCTTCAATGGAGGGACCACGGACTCCAGGGGGAACCGATGACGCGTTCGGCTCGTGCGCTGCTCGACGAGATCCAGAAGGAGCTCGCGCCGCGCGACGACGACAACCGGCTGGTCCCGATGATCACCGCCGGCCGCGCGCCGCGCGCGGTGTTCGCCGCGCTCGCCGCCGAGGAGAAGCGGATCACGTTGAGCGACTGGCGCAGCTTCCACGCGCTCGCCGCCCGCGCCGACGAACCGAACGCGCGCACCTTCTTCGGCGGTCTCGCGCCGGGGGAGCAGCAGGCGAACGGGATGCTCGACGCGTTGCTCGAGGCCACTGGTCCGGACCACGGGAAGGAACGCCCGCGCGCGGGCTGCCAGGCCTACCCGGCGTACGTCGCTTGGCTCGCGCTGAACGGCGAATCGTCGGCGACCGCGGCCGGGATCTTCGCGAACTTCGCCGCCTTCGGCCGGTACTGCAAGGACGTCGCAGCCGGCATGCGCGAGCACTACGGCTTCACCGACGACGAGTGCGCGTTCTTCGACTTCTTCGCTGCGGATGTTCCGGAGATTGAAGAACAAGCACTTGCCGCGATCCAGGCCGGGCTCGACGCGCACCGGCTCGACGAACGCGAAGCTCACCTCTACGCCCGGCTCTTCCAGAGCTACGAACTGCAGTTCTGGAACACCCTCGCCGCCGAGTTCCGGGGCTGACGCCGCGGAACCGGTTCCGGACCGCCGGCGGGGCCACGTGGAGTGGTCGAACCACTGCGTATGCGGAATGGCGGGAATTACGGCTCGCCGTCCGGTGAATCCGTGGTGAAGGTGTCGAATGCCGTGCAATTCCGCTTTGCGGAGGCCGCACACCCCGGACGAAGGGGTCACTCCCGGCGCCAGCGGCGGACTCGTGACCTTTCTCACCGAACCATCCGGCTCTGTCGTACGTAGCGGCTCCGGCCCGGACGCTTGGGTCGATCGCACCACCGGAGAGCCTGCACCCAAGGGGCCAAACGGAAACAGGGCTGGGACGAACGTCACGACTTTCGGTGGTGGACTTTCCAAGCGCAGGCAGCAAGTGTGGACGGGTCACCGTTTCAAGATCACGTTATCGCCACGGACTTGACGCGCCCTGAAGGGCTGCATACCGTCGTCGCGGGCGAAGCAGACCACGGTGATGTTGATCCGGCTGGTCGGAATCCGGGTGTTGACCGCCTCGGGCGACCCGAAACCATGTACTGCCGGAAGGAAAACGGACCCAGGTGAAGCAGATTTCTCTTCGACGCAACCGGGGATCCTCGATTCGGAAGCGCGTGCTCACGATCGCGCTGATCCCCAGTGTGGCCTTGCTGCTCGTCGGTGTGGCGCTCGCGGGCTACCTCATCTACGACGCGGTCACGGCCCGCGACTACACGACCAAGATCCGGAACTCGGAAGCTCCGGCGATCCCGTTCTTCGCCGCGCTGCAGCAGGAGCGTCAGGCGACGCTGAGCCTGCTCGCCGGGCAGGGCAACCAGCGCGCCGTGCTCGCGGCCGTCCGCCCGAAGGTGGACGCGACCGCCGCGAAGGAGATCGAGAACCTCAAGGACAACTTCGCGGACTACGACGGGACGCCGCCGAGCGTCCAGAAGAACATCGCCACGTTCTTCGGCCTGTTCCAGCAGCTGCCGCAGACCCGCCAGGCGGTGGACGGCGGCCAGGTGCAGATGCTCCAGGCCTTCACCTTCTACAACAAGATGATCGACCAGTTCACCGACGGTGTCGCCGGGCTGGCGCAGAACGCCCGCGGCGCGCAGAACGCGTTCGACCGGCTGACCGCCATCCCGCTGTTCACCGCGGCCGACGCGATGCAGCGCAGTGACGCGCTCGCGGCGGCCGGGCTGGCCGCGGGCGGGCTCGGCAACGACGAGTTCCGCACCTACGTCGGCCAGGTCGGTGCCTACCACGCCCAGCTCGACGCGTCGGCGCCGAAGATGATCCCCGAGGTCAAGGCGAAGTACGACCAGCTGGTGGCCAGCCAGCCGTGGCAGACGGTGACCCAGGTCGAGACCGCGTTCCTGCGCGGCGACCTGTCGAAGCTGCCGGTCGCGCTGGACCAGTGGCGCACGGCGGCCCGCCAGGTCGGCGACGCGCTGATGGGCATCTTCGTCCTGCAGAGCTCGAACGCGAGCCAGGCCGCGATCGAGGACGCCGACTCGACGTTCACCGAATCGCTGATCGCCGGTGTGATCGCGGTCCTGTTCGCGGTCTTCGTGGTGTTCGTCGCCGTCCGGCTGTCGAACCGGCTCATCGGCCGCCTGCACCGGCTGCGCGAGGACACCCTCGACGCGGCCGAGGTCCGGCTGCCGGAGCTGGTCGCCCGGGTCCAGGCGGGCGAGCCCGTCGACCTCGAAGAAGGCGGGCACTTCCTCGACCACGGCACCGACGAGATCGGCCAGGTCGCCGACGCGTTCAACAAGGCGCAGCAGACCGCCATCGCGGCCGCCATCGACGAGGCGAAGATCAAGGAGGGCACCAAGGCGGTGTTCCTCAACATCGCCCACCGCAGCCAGGTCATCGTGCACCGCCAGCTCAAGGTGCTCGACCAGGCCGAGCGCAAGCAGGAGGACCCGGAGCAGCTGGACACCCTGTTCCAGCTCGACCACCTCTCCACCCGCGCCCGCCGCAACGCCGAGAACCTGATCATCCTCGGCGGCGGGCAGCCGGGCCGGCAGTGGCGTAACCCGGTCGGGCTGGCCGAGCTGGTCCGCGGCGCGTCCGCCGAAACCGAGGACTTCGCCCGGGTCAAGACGGCCGCTCTGCCGCAGATCGCCATCCGCGGCCCGGTCGTCGGCGACCTCGTGCACCTGCTCGCCGAGCTGATCGACAACGCGACGTCGTTCTCGCCGCCGCAGTCGCGGGTCGAGGTGCGCGGCAACGTGGTCGGCAAGGGCGTCGTGATCGAGGTCGAGGACCAGGGTCTCGGGCTCGAGCCGGACCAGACCGAAGAGATCAACGCGATGCTGTCCAGCCCGCCGGACTTCGGGATCATGGCGCTGTCCGACGAGCCGCGCCTCGGCCTGTTCGTGGTCGCGCGGCTGGCCGCCCGCCACGGCATCCAGGTCCACCTGCGGGAGTCGGCCTACGGCGGTACCCGGGCCATCGTGCTGGTGCGCACCGACCTGCTCGCCCCGCTCACCGAGTCCGAGCCGGAGCAGCCGATCACCCCGCCGAAGCCGGAGCTCGTGCCGAACCCGGTCGAACCGGAATCGGTGAACGACGAGGTCGCGCCGCTGCGCCGGCCGGTTCGCCGCCCGGCCCGGCACCGGACCGAACCGCCGATGCCGGTGTCGCAGCCCGATTCGGCCCCGGTGATGGCCCCGCCGATGCCGCCGCAGGCCCCCGCGCAGCCGCCGTCCGTGCCGACACCGGTCCCCGTCGGGTCCGTGTCCGAGCCGGTCAGCCAGCCGACGCAGGCGCAGCCGATCGCCGCGGTCCGCCCGCCCGCGCCGCCCGTCCGGACGTCGCGCCCGGCCCGTCCGGCGGCGACGCCGCCGGTGTGGCCGCCGTCCGAGCCGCGGCCCGCGATGCCCGAAGGCCGGCCGCAGCAGCCGCGCCGCCCGGAGGCCCCGGGCCGGCCGCCGCTGCCCCAACGGCGACGTCAGCAGAGCCTCGTTCCGCAGTTGCGGGAAGATAAGCCCGCCACGCAGGAGCGGGAAGAGGTCCGGCTGGATTCGCCGGAGAGCGCCCGCAGCCGGCTGTCCGCCTTCCAGCAGGGCACCCGCCGCGGCCGTGACGAAGAACCAGCCGAGAACGACGACAGGTACGGAGAGCGCGAGTAATGGCCAACTCAGGCGTCAGTGAGCTCGACTGGCTGCTGGACGACCTCGTCAAGCGGGTCGCCGGGGCGGACCGCGCGGTGGTCCTGTCCTCGGACGGCCTGCTCATCGGGAGGTCGGGGAACCTCTCCGAAGAGGACGCCGAGCACCTCTCGGCGGTCGCTTCGGCGTTTCAAAGCCTGGCGCGCGGGACCGGACGGCACTTCGGCGGCGGCAACGTCCGCCAGACGATGGTGGAGATGGACCACGCGTTCCTGTTCGTGACGGCGGCCGGCCGGGGCGCCTGCCTCGCCCTGCTGGCCCGCGAAGACGCGGACATGGGGCTGGTCGCGTACGAGATGAACCTGATGGTCAAGCGCGTCGGCCAGGTGCTCACCTCGGCCCCGCGGACCGGTGCCGGCGTCCTGCCCACGTCGCCATGAGCGGACGGCACGAAGCTTGGTTCGACGACGAGGCCGGCCCCCTGGTCCGGTCCTACGCGGTCACGGGCGGCCGCACCCGGTCGGACACGCTCGGGCTCGACCTCATCACGCTCGTGGTGGCGCTGCGCACCGCGCACGAAGCGGGCATGCTCGAACCGGAGTACGCGCGCATCATCGCCCTGTGCCAGCGGCCGGTCTCGGTGGCCGAGGTGGCCGCGCGGGTCGACCTGCCGCTGCCCGTGGTCAAGGTGATGCTCAGCGACCTCATCGAGCAGAACCTGGTGCTGTTCCGTACCGCGGCACCGGCTCAGGAATCCCCCAACCGACACGTATTGCAGGCGGTCCTTGATGGCATCCGGAAACTCTGACCCCCGGCGGAACCTGACCGCGACCGCGGTCAAGGTACTCATCGCCGGCGGGTTCGGGGTCGGCAAGACCACGATGGTCGGCTCGGTGAGCGAAGTGCCGCCGCTGCGCACCGAAGAGGTCATCACGACCGCGTCCGAAGGGGTCGACGACCTCTCGGGGATCGAGCAGAAGACCACCACCACGGTCGCGCTCGACTTCGGCCGCATCACGATCAACCCGGACCTGATCCTGTACCTGTTCGGCACGCCCGGGCAAGACCGGTTCTGGTTCATGTGGGACGAGCTGGCGGAGGGCGCGCTCGGCGCCGTCGTGCTGGCCGACACCCGCCGGTTGGACAGCTGCTTCGCGGCGGTCGACTTCTTCGAGCGCCGCAACCTGCCGTTCGTCGTCGGCGTGAACTGCTTCGACGGCGCGTACCGCTACGGCACCGAGGAGGTCCGGCAGGCGCTCGACGTCGGCATGGACGTCCCGCTGCTGCTGTGCGACGCCCGTGAGCGCGATTCGACGAAGCAGGTGCTGACCACCCTGATGGAACACGTGATGGCGCGGTCCGACCTGGCCGCGGCCCAGGGCGGCTACTGACCTTTCAACCTCTGAAGGCCACCATCAGGGCATCTAGTGCCCTGATGGTGGCCTTCAGAGTTTTCGGGCTGTTCAGCGGCGGCGGCGCTTGATCAGCGTGTCCACGGCGAACCGGCCCGGGCCGATCGCGGCGAACAGCAGGAAGATCCACGAGTAGACCGCGGCGGGCTCGCCCATGTTCTGCAGCGGCAGCAGGCCCATCGGGGCGTGCACGGTGAAGTAGGCGTAGGCCATCACCCCGGAGAGCAGGATCGCGGTCGGCCGGCTGGCGAGCCCGACCAGGAGCAGCAGGGCGCCCACGAGCTCGAAGACGCTGGCCCACCAGCCGGGGAACGAGCCGAACGGGACGCCGCCGCCCTGGCCGTCGATGCCACCGAAGAAGCCGAATCCCTGCAGGCCGTGGAAGCCGAACAGGAACGAGATCACGATCCGCGAGGCGCCGACGACGACGCCGGTGACCGGGGCGGCCGTGCGCTCGGTGGTGGTGGCGGCGGTCTGGGTCTTGGGGGTGATCGTGGTGGTCATCGCGGGGTTCCTTCCCTCGGTTCTTCCTTGCCTTCTGCCTACGCGTCGAGTGGGTTCTCCCCGGATCGACAACCCCGCGGAAAAATCTCGGACGAGTTTTCGGCAGACTGAACCTCATTCTGGTTAGGCCGGCGCTACAGACCGCAGCGTGCGCACGAGCGGTGCCGTTGCGCCGGACGACGGCTGAATGAGGTTCACTGGGGCGATGGCGGGCAAACGCAGTGCCGGGCTCCTGCTCCACCGCGGGCGGGGCGAGGACGTCGAAGTGCTGCTCGGGCACATGGGCGGGCCGTTCTGGGCGAAGAAGGACGCGGCGGCGTGGTCGCTGCCGAAGGGCGAGCTGGACCCGGACGAGCCGCCGGAGCACGCGGCGCGGCGCGAGTTCGAGGAGGAGCTGGGCCTGCCCGCGCCCGACGGTGAGTACGTCCCGCTGGGCGAGGTGAAGCAGTCGGGCGGCAAGGTCGTCACGGCGTGGGCGGTCGAAGCCGACCTCGACCCGGCGTCGGTGGTCCCCGGGACGTTCTCCCTGGAGTGGCCGCCGCGCTCGGGTCGCCAGCAGGAGTTCCCCGAGGTGGACCGGGTCGAGTGGTTCTCGCTCGACGTCGCGCGCGAGAAGCTGGTGAAGGGTCAGCTGCCGTTCCTGGACCGGCTGCTGGCGCTGGTCAGCGGCTGAGCAGCGCTTCCAGGGGCTTGGCGGTAAACGACGGCAGCACGACGTCCGCCTGGCCGAAGTCGAGGCTCTCGGTGATGGCGTTCGGCACGGCGACGCAGGTCAGCCCGGCGGCCTTGGCGGAGGTGACGCCGTGGGGCGTGTCCTCGAAGGCGATGGTCTCGGTCGCCTCCGCTCGGAGGGCGTCGAGCGCGGCGAGGTAGAGGTCCGGGTCCGGCTTGGCCTTGTGGAGGTCCCCGGTGAGGACGGCGTCGAAGTAGCGCGCGATGCCGAGCCGTTCGAGGTGCGGGTTCACCCAGGCCCCGGACGAGCTGGAGGCGACGGCCAGCTTGATGCCGTGCTCTTTCGCGGTCTCCAGGTAGCTTCGGACGCCTTCGCGCGGGCCGAGCTTTTCGAGCAGCTTCAGCACGCGGGCCCGGGTGATCGGCCGCAGTGCCTCGGGGTCGATGCCGGGGACGTGCTCGGCGAGCAGGGCGAACATCGCGGCCGTGGTGTGCTGCGTGCCGATGACGGCGTACCAGGCTGCCATCGGCAGCTCGACCCCGTGCTCGCGGAAGACTTCCCGCCACGACTGCAGGACGGCGGATTCGGTGTCGGCGAGGGTGCCGTCGAAGTCGAAGACCAGGGCGCGAGTGGGCACGTCTGCACCCTGCCTCGCCGGAGATCGTTCAGGCAAGGGAGTTGTGACGAGCCCGAAAGGCGGTCATGGCCTCTTCGCCGCGCAGGGCGAAGACGACCTCCTCGATCCCGCCGGCCTCGGCCTGGTGCACGGTGGTCAGCGCGATCTCGGCGGCGGAATCCAGCGGCCACCGGTAGATCCCGGTGGAGATGGCGGGGAAGGCGACGGTCTTGGCGCCGAGTTCCCCCGCCACTCGCAGCGAGTTCCGGTGGCAGTCGGCGAGGAGCCCGGAGCGGTCCTCGGTCTTCGACCACACGGGCCCGACGGTGTGCACGACCCAGGTCGCGGGCAGGTTCCCGGCGGTGGTGGCGACGGCCTGCCCGGTCTTGAGTCCCTTCCCGTAGTGCCCGGCCCGCAGCTTCCGGCACGCGGCGAGGATCTCGGGGCCACCCTTGCGGTGGATGGCCCCGTCGACGCCGCCCCCGCCGAGCAGCGAGGAGTTGGCCGCGTTGACGACGACGTCGACTTCGAGGGTGGTGATGTCGGCGTCGAGGATCCGGATGCGCATCAGCTGAGGTAGAAGTCCGTCAGGACCGGGGCCAGCGCCGCGGCCTTCACGATGTGCGTCTGGCCCGGCAGCGTCCGGTACTCCGCCGACGGCAGCGCCTTCGCCAGCGACGACACGCCGTTGCGCATCCAGGCCGGGCTGCGGCCGCCGTCCACGGCCAGCGCCGGGACCTTCACCTCCGACCAGGCCTCCGCCGGCAGCGGTGCCCCCGACTGGTGCTCGACGACGAAAGCCGTGTCGTACGGGATTGTGTGGGCCACTCGCTTGAGTTTGGCCCAGAACGGCATGATCCGCATCATCGCCACCATCGTGCCGCTCAGGCCGACGCCTTCGGTCATGAACATCTTGACCGCCTGGCCGCGCTTTCCCTCGCTCAAAGCAGAGTCGAGCCGCGCCGGGTAGTCGGCCGGGACGCGGGGCCGGGTGCCGTCGACGACGAACGGGGGCTCGTACAGCGCCAGCTTCGTCACCGGGAGACCGCGAGCCGCTTCGAGCGCCAGCGCCGCACCCGACGAGATGCCGAACAGGAACGCCTCCCCGCCCGCTTCCTTGACCAGCGCGGCGATGTCCTCGACCTCGCGCTCGACCGCGTACGGCCCGGTATCGGTGCTCTCGCCCCGGCCGCGGCGGTCGTAGGTGTACACGGTGAAGTGCGCGGTCAACTCCTTCGCGAGCGCGTCGTTGGGGGACGAGCCGCGGTAGCACATCGCGCCGTCGACGAGGACGAGCGCGGGGCCGGATCCGGCGCGGGTGTAGGCGATCTTCGTGCCGTCGGCGGAAACCGTCGTGCTCATCGGGACTCTCCTCGCGGCATCGGGTGGATCAGGTGGACGGACGTGGTGGCGAGCCACGTCCAGGCGATCGCCACGGCCGCCCAGAAACCGAGCGTGACGGCGGGGCTCGTCGATCCGGACGCTACGCCCGCGAAGCCCGCGAGGAACAGCAACCCGCTGAGCCGGGAGTACCACGCCCGCGCGGGCGTGAGGTGCGAGCCGATCGCGAAGCAGGCCACGACGAGAGCGGCGAAGCCGATGCCGCCGGCGACGAAGTGCAGCGTCCCGTGCCAGCTGATCGACGACGGCGGGCCGGCGGGGGTGCCGAGCGGGAAGCCGTCCTGCGGGTCGGCGCGGAAGATGCCCGCGCAGAGCAGGCTGACGCCGTAGACGGTCAGGAGTCTGGGTCCCCACCGGCCGGGCAGGACGCGCCGGATCCCGGCCGCGGCGGCGATCGTCAGCAGGCCGGTGACCAGGAAGTTCGTGATCTGGACGAAGCCGAGCGAACCGTTCGACAGGACGCTCGCGGGGTGCCGCGTGAAGTCGAAGCCGGCGCGGGTCAGGCCTTGGACGACGCCGGTGAGGACGAAGACGGGCCCGGCGAGGATCCCGCAGGTCAGCAGGCCGCGGGTGGTCGAAGGAGCGAGGGACTGGGGGCGGATCGCGGTGGTGGTCATGCGGGAGAGCGTGCCACCCGATGACTGAAACTGTCAAGACAAAAAAAATTGTCGGTGGGACCGGCGTCCATGAAGGGCACCTTCATGGACTGGGGTCAGGCGGCGCGCAGGGTGAGGAGCGTGATCTCGCTGGGCGCGAAGACCCGGAACGGCGGTCCCCAGAACCCGGTGCCCCGGCTGTTGTACAGCTGGGTCGGGCCGTGCCGGGTCAGTCCCGACAGCGTCGGCTGGTCGAGGCGCACCAGCAGGTGGAACGGCCAGATCTGGCCGCCGTGCGTGTGCCCGGAGATCTGCAGGTCGACGTCGGCTTCGCGCGCCTGGCGGACCTGCTTCGGCTGGTGCGCGAGCAGCACCACCGGCACGTCGGCGGGCCGGCCGTCCAGCGCGAGGGCCAGGTCGGGGCCGTGGCCGGGCAGGCCGGACGACGCTCCGGTCGGGTCGTCGATGCCGGCGAACAGGATGCGGTCGCCGTCGCGTTCCAGGAGCGTCGAGCGGTTGTGCAGCGTGTCCCAGCCGAGCCCTTCCATGTGGTCGAGCCACGCCTGGGCCTCGCCGAAGTACTCGTGGTTGCCGGTGATGTAGAACCGGCCGAGCGCGGCCTGGACGCCGCCGAGCGGGTCGACCTGCTTGCGGCGCTTCGCCACCGCGCCGTCGGCCAAGTCGCCGGCGTGGCAGACGACGTCCGCGTCGAGGGCGTTGACCGCCGCGACGACCTTCTCCGACCACTTCGTCCGGTCGATCGGCCCGAAGTGGGTGTCGGTCAGGACGGCGACGCGCAGGCCGTCGAGCCCGGGGCCGAGCCGCGGGATGACGACGTCGGTCGCCTTCACCGGCGGCACCCGCATGGCGACGCGGTTGCCGTGCACGAGCAGCCCGGCCGCGATCACGAAGGTCACGCCCGCGACGATCCGCGACCGTGCCGGGTCGTCGACGCCGAGCAGCGCGACCCGCAGCACCAGGCTCAGGACGCACCAGCTGAACAGCACCCAGATCACGGCGAGCAGGGAGTCGCCGAGGCGCGCGGCGGCATCGCTCTGGTGCCGGGAGTGGCCGCGGAACATCGCGACCGGCATCGTGACCAGGCCCAGCGCCAGCACGGCGGTGCCGGCGATCGTGCCCGCGGTGCCCCACTCGGGCGCGAGGACGAGCGTCCACCACGGCACGCCGAACAGCAGGAGCATGGCCAGGATCGGCACGACGACGAGTTGCCCTCTCATCGAACCAGATTACAGCCCGACGGGCTGTTAGCGTTTTCGCTACCCTGGGGAGCGGAGGAAGGGGGACGACCGCCGTGAACACGTTGCTGGAGCTGGCGTTCCCCGTCGTGACCAGCCCGACGGCGCTGGTCGCCTTCGCCTCCCTCGCCGCGGCGAGCCTCCTCATCGTGCTGCTGGTCGGCAGCACGCACGGCAGCGAGGTCGCCCTGTGGTCGGCGCCGGTGCGCAGCCGCGTCGCCGCCCTGCGCCGCCGGGCCCGGCGCGCCGAGTCGATCCGCCTGCGCGACCCCGGCGCCCCGGGGCGCAGCAGGCCACGAGCACCCGATTCCCGCAGCACGGCTGCGTAGGGATTTCTTCAGCGCAGCCATTCCGCTCACCCACATCCCTTCCACTCTTGCGGAGTGCTGCCCATGTTCGGCTTTCTCGACGTGCCCGTCGAAGGCGCGTACCACCTGATCCACGCGTTCACCGGCCCGCTGTCCACGGCTTTGGCCATCGTCGCGTTCACTCTCGGCGTGCGGCTGCTGCTGCACCCGCTCGCCCGGTCGGCGGCCCGCGGAGAGCGCGCCCGGGCCGCCCTGATGCCGGAAATCCAGGCGCTGCGGGCCAAGCACGGCCAAAACCGGGATCGCCTGGCCGCGGAGATGACGAAGCTGCAGCAGGAGTCCGGGACCTCGCTGTTCGTCGGCTGCCTGCCGATGTTGCTGCAGCTGCCCTTCTTCACGATCATGTACCGGCTCTTCACGACGCCCACGGTGGGCGGAGAACCCAACTCGCTGCTCGGCGCGACGCTGTTCGGGACGCCGCTGGGCGCGCACGGCCTGGCCGGCAGCCCGCTCGTGTTCGTGATCGCGGCCGGGCTGGCGGTCGTCGCGTGGTTCTCGGTCCGCTGGCAGGACCGTCACCGCGACGCGACCGCGCAGGTCCCGGGCGGGAAGCTGCTGCGGCTGCTGCCCTACGGCACGGTGCTCGCGACGCTGGTCCTGCCGCAGGCCGCCGGGATCTACCTGCTCACGACGACGGCGTGGACCGCGGCCGAACGGGCGCTGCTACGACGCGGCTCGTGAGCGCCGCCAGTCCCCGACGGCTTCCTCGACGTCCACCAGCGCCACGGTGAGCGGCGGGCCGGTGTGGTGGTTGAGGTAGGCCTGGCGGATCCGCTCGTTGAGGTCCGCGACGACTTCCCGCACCCGCCCTTCGGTCCGCTCGGCGGCGAGCCGCTCCGGCAGGTCCTGGACTTCGCGCTTGAGGGCGAGGGCCGGTGGCAGTAGCGCCTTCGCGTCGTGGCCGCCGTCCCGGACCTGCCGCAGCACCCAGTCCGTCGCCGCGTCGTTGCCGGTGGGCTTCGGCAGCGGCTTGCCGGTGCCGGGCAGGTCGTCGAACTCGCCGCGGTCGCGGGCCTCGCCGATCTGCCGGTCGACCCACCAGCGGAAGGAGACCTTGGGCGGTTTGCGTCCGGTCATGCTTCCAGAATGCCAGGTCGGACGGCCGGCCCGGGTAAGATCTCGGGCGGAGGAGCGAGGGGAGCGCATGACCGCCGAACGCACTGGCGCCGAAGAGGTGGACCGGACGCTCGCGCTGCTCTGGCGCGCCCGCGGCGGTGCCACCGAGCCGACCCGGGGCCGCCGCCCGACGCTGACGATCGAGCGGATCGTCGCCGCCGCGATCGCGGTCGCGGACGCCGACGGGCTGTCCGCCGCGTCGATGCACCGCGTCGCCAAGGAGCTCGGCGCCGGCACGATGACGCTCTACACCTACGTACCCGGCAAGGCCGAGCTGGTCGACCTCATGGTCGACGACGTGCTCGTCGAGCGGCGGCTGCCCGGGCCGGGCGAGCCGCGCCCGGCGGACTGGCGCGAGCAGGTGGCGCTCTACGCCGAGCGGACGCGCGGGGCGTACCGCACCCACCCGTGGCTGTGCGAGGTTTCGCGGGTCCGGCCGCCGCTCGGGCCCGGTCAGCTGGCCGGGCAGGAGTACCTGTTGTCGATCATGGACGAGCTGGGCCTGCCGCCGCGGCAGGCCGTGGCGGCGGCCAACGGGATCGGCACGTACGTCGACGCGAACGCGGCGCTCGGCGCGGAGAACACCCGCCTCGAGCGCAGCACCGGACAGTCGACCGAAGCCTGGTGGCACCAGCGTTCGGCGTTCTGGGAGAACTACTTCGTGGTCGACGCGCACCCGGCGATGAACCGCATCTGGCTCGGCGGCGGGTTCGACGAAAACGCGAAAGCCCAGGGCGACACGGCCTACGAGTTCGGCCTGAACCGCATGCTCGACGGCATCGAGGCACTGGTCGGCTAGCGGCGGGCGCGCCACCTCGACCGGCGGCGTTCCTGCCGGGGCACCGAGGGTTCCGGTGCGCCGTCCCCGCGCAGGACGTCCCGGCACACGGGGTCGAACCGGCCGGGCGCCTCGATCATCGGCGCGGCCAGCACCACGTGCCCGCACACCGCGCGGAACCGCCCGTCGCGCCGGCCCGCCGCGAACTCGTCCTCGGTGACGGCATGGGTGTAGCCGTCGGTGTCGCAGCGGATGTGCACCAGGAACGGCTCCACCGGGCTCAGCCCGTCGGGCTGGTCGTGGTGGTTTCGGTGGGCGTGCTCGCCGAGTCGGCCGCGGTGCTGCTCGGCGCCGTGGTGCTGGTGGTCGGCGTGGTGCTGGTGGTCTCCGGCGGCGGCGTGGTGGACGACGACGGCGGCGGCGTGGTCGCCGGGTCGGTCGTGCCCGGCGTGGTCGTCGGGGTGGACGACGACGGCGACGTGCTGGCCGGCGGCGTCGACGTTCCCGGCAGCGAGCCCGGCGGCTGGGCGGTCACCGGCGGCTCCGGCGGGGCGGGTGCGCCGACCGGGCCACCCGCGGCGGCGGCGTCCGGGGCGTCGGGCGCGCCGATCGGCACCTGGCTGTCGGGCAGCTGGGCGACGCCGCCGCGGTAGGCCGCGGCCCACGCCATCACTGTGTCCACATAGGACTGCGAGTTGTTGTAGCGGCGGACCGCGATGCGCTGACCCGCGTCGGTCGAGAGGTCGAGCCCGCCGGAGCACAGGTAGCGCGCGGTGGCCAAGGCCTCGTCGTAGATGTTGTTCGGGTTCGAGACGCCGTCGCCGTTGCCGTCGGAGGCGTAGCCCTTCCAGGTGGCCGGGATGAACTGCGTCGGGCCGACCGCGCGGTCCCAGACCGCGTCGCCGTCGTACTTGCCACCGTCGGTGTCGGGGATCGCGGCGAAGGCGCCGGCGCCGTTGAGAACCGGACCGAGGATGGGCTCGAGCGTGTCGCCGTTGGCGTTGACGTACCCGCCGCGCGCGTGGTTCGACTCGATCCGGCCGATGCTCGCGATCAGCGCCCAGTCGAGGTGGCAGTTCGGCTGTTCCTTGGCGATGATCGCGGCGGCGTTCTGGTACGCCTTGAGCATGCTCGCCGGGATGCCGAGCGGACCGGAGATGCCCGCTGAGCCGGCGTGCCCGCCGGGCACCACCAGCGGCGTGGGCAGCGGCGGCTGGGGGAGGCTGCCGTCGACGGCGATGGGCGGCATGACGATGTTCGGCTGCTGCAGCGGAGCGGCCTGGTCGGGCAGGGCCTCCCCGGCGCCGGCGATGACGACCGGCGTGGGCAGGCCGGTGGTCAGCGTGGGCAGCACGACGAGCGCGCCGCCGGCGAGCGCGACCGCGGTGCGGCGGACCCCGCGCGTGCCCTTGCGACGTGGCCGGTGCTTCGGCATGGTGCGTCCCCGCTTCCCTCGATCTCTCGCTGATCGCCTCACCGATCGGCCCCACCCACCGGTACTGACCGGTAGGAGCAAGCTATCCGATGGAAGCAAACTTTGGCGAATGGCACAGCGAAATCCGGGCTGTGAAGCGAAGTTCGTCCTGATGGCACAAACCTTCGTAGGGAATCTGTCACATTCACCAGGACTTAACGGGTCGCTGAGGAGAGTTTGGCTGGCAGGACACCGGGTACGGCGATCCCGCGGTGCCCCACGTCCGGAGGAAAGCCGCCGGACCGACCGGCCCCAAGGCCGTTGTCCGGGGGTCGTGCACCACCGGCACCCCGGCCGGCCATCGGTACCGCCGCCCGGGTGGCGAGCGGTCGAACCGCGGCGTGGATCGGGGATCCCGCGGCTCGACGTTACCGGTATTCGCGCCGCGTTCGCGGATCGCGGGGACGAATCGTCGCTGAAAGCGCTTGCCGCGGAAACCGGCGAACTCGATTACCTGGTCACACTCGCTGCGCTGGAGCGGAAACGCGGTCCCCCAGGCCTCCGACGCCAAGGTGCTCGGGCCGCTGATGCCGGCCAAGCAGTCGCGGCGTGGCGGTCGGCTCGGCTGAAACTCTGGGTGAGCGAGCCTTTACAGGACCCTCGACCATTCCTATGATCGGCCGACCGGACGCAGTGCCCGCGTCCGGTCGGCCCAGGTGGAGGGTTTGATGACACGCAGGGCTCCGCGCAGCGAGGCGGTCACCGTGGCCGAGCTGCTGGACCGGTCGGCCGCGGCGCAGGACCGCTACCGCATGACGGACGCTCGACCGCGGCACCGGGAGAAACCGCAGGCGCTGCGCTCCTTGGCCCGGCTGCGGGTGTTCTCCGTGGTCGCCGGCGCGTTGGCGCTGACCGGCGGGGTCGCTACGGCGGTGTCGATGCCGGTCGAGCGGGGCGCGGGCGCGGCCTGGCCGCCGGTCGGGCTGGAACCTCCGGCGGCCGCGCTGGTGCCGTTTCCGGCGGACGTCGTGGTACCGCCCGCGAAGCCGGCTCCGGAATCCGTGGCGCCGTCTGTCGATCCGGGCGGAATCGTCCCGGCTGCCGTCGAGGCACCATCGAATTCCGGACCCACGCCCGCTCATCGCGGAAAGCTCGCGAAAGCGGTCAAGATCGTCGGGAAGGGCGTCGGCAAGGGTGTCGGCAAGACGGCCGGGAAGCCGCCGAAGCAGCTGGCTCCGGTGCGGCACGAAATTCCGGACGTCCCGATCTGGTCGCGCGGCCGCCCCGGCGGTTCTCCGGACTGGCAGGCGATCTCCGGCGGCCGCCGGCCCGCGGAGCACCACGGCTGCGGCGGCGGTGGCCGCCACCGCCGGTGACGCTAGGGCTCGAGCGGGATCTGGTACTGCATGAACCCCTTGTCGAGGGCGACCTGGTCGTAGAGGCGCCGCGCGGTGGTGTTCGACGTCTGCGTGTGCCAGTAGACGCGGACGCAGCCCTGCTCGCGCGCCCAGTCCGCGACGGCTTCGATCAGCGCCCGGCCGACCCCGCGTCCGCGCGCCCGGGTGTCGGTGAACAGGTCCTGCAGGTAGCAGACGTCGGCGGACGTCGTGCTGACGTGCGTGAAGAAGTGCACGATGCCGACGAGCTCACCGTCGAGCCGCGCGCCCAGCGCGTGCATCCGCTCGCCGGTGCCGAACTCGCGCCACGCGCGGTCCATGAGTTCGGGCGCGAGCGTCCTGCCGTAGAACGTGTTGTAGCCGGCGAACAGGTTTTCCCAGGCCGGACGGTCTTCCGCGGTGAGGCCCCCAAGAGTGATCATGGGCCAGGCTAACGCGCCGGCTGACCGGTTCGACGGACACACTGGACACAACTGGCCAGTAAGGTGACGAACCCGAATCCGATTCATAGAATCAGCAGCCATCAGGTCTTGGTAGTCCGATTCAGCGGAGGTTCCCCATGGCGCGCACGGCGCACCATGCCAGTGGCAAGCCCGTCACGGTAGGGGAGCTGATGCTCCGGCCGGACGTCCACGGCAGACGCCGGCCCGAGGACCTGGAGGTGCTCGAGCTCGCCTACCGGATGCGCCGCCGAGTCGGTCCTCAACCGGTCGTCGTCCGGACGCCGCGGTCCCGCGCGCTGGCCGTGGTCACCGGCCTCTGGCGGCGCAAGCCGCGGTAGCCCCTCGCCGCGTTCTTCTTGCAGGCCACCCTCGCCGAGGGTGGCCTTTTGCGTGTCCGGATGCACGCGTGTGCGCGCTCGATGCGAAAACATGCACGATTGATGATGCGCAAAGACTGGCGCCGCGGAGGGAGTCGGTCCGCTTGGTCGACGCGGCGAGCGTGCGCTGCCTTGACGGTGTGAGTCGCCGGCGTTTGGTTCGGGTGGAGACTTGGCTTCTGCGGCCGGCCGCGCGGTTCGGGGAGAAGCGAGATCGCGGTCGTGCGTGCGAGTTGGCCGGGCGGAGTAGAGACCTGCTCGATTGCGGGCCGGGGGCGGTGTCGCGGTCGGGTCGCGCGGGCCAGTCGTTCGCCGGTAGGCGCCGCTGTCACATCGCCGCTGGCCTCGAGTGCTGGAAGATGTGACGAGGGTGTAGGCCCGTAGCTGGTTGGCTACGGGCCTTTCCCGTGTTCGGTTGTTCACGCCGCGAACGGCAGTGGTTGGTGGAGGTTGTTGCGCCTGGGTTTTCGGCGTTTGTCCAGGAACACCGGTGGCAGGAACTCGGGTAACCCGTCGGCGGCGATGCGGACTTGCCAGCCGGAGCGGTGCAGTAGCCGGTGGTGGTGGGCGCACATCAGGACCAGGTTGCCCAGCTCGGTGGGGCCGCCGTCTGCCCAGTGGCGGATGTGGTGACCTTGACAGTGCCGGGGTGGGCGATGGCAGCCGGGGAAGGCGCAGCCGCGGTCGCGGAGGTACAGCGCGTGGCGCAGTGGGGTGGAGATCAAGCGTCGCTGGTGACCCAGGTCGAGAGGTTCGCTCTTGCCGCCCAGTACTGCGGGGATGAGCTTGCAGTCACACGCGTGGATGCGGGCCTCGGCCGCCGACATTGTCCCTAGGTCGCCGAGGATGGCCCGGCCGACGCCGGACTTCAGGTCTTGCAGTGAGACCGCGACCATCACGTGGGCTCGTTCGCCGGCCTGCATGGGCAGGTCTGAGGAGTTCAACGCGAGGTCGATGGCGTCGGAGAAGGCATCGCCGTAGCGTTCCTGCGGGGAGCGGAGGTCGGGGCCTTCGTCGGTGGTGCGGCGTTGGGCGAGAGAGTCGAGGAGGGCGCTGGCGCGGGTGCCGGTCTCGTCATCGAAGCGGCCGTTCAGTTCCCAGATCCCGGTTCTTTTGCGCCGCAACGACAATTCGCGACTCGGGGTGGCCGGTTCGGCGGAGTCGGGTTCGGCGCCGTCGGGGTCGAGGTGCGCCAGGATGCGTGTCCCGAGGGCGGCGACCTGCTTGTATCCGGCCTCGGAGGCGAAGAACAGCAGGTTCTGCTCGACGTCAGCGCAGTGCTCGGGCGGGACCTGGATCATGACGCCGACGATGGTGTCGATCATCGGGGTGCTCAACCGGCCGTCCAACGCGGCGGCGCCGGTGGCGGGAGCGACGGCGGGAATCGGGGTGCCGTCAAGGTTGTGGCCGGGATTGAGAGCCCGGGCCCGTTTCACCACAGTCTCAGCAGCAGCCGTGGATACATCAGCCAGATGCTCGAAAAGCCGCGCCGCAGAACGGTATCCGAAGAGTTCCATGACACCGCGCGACTCGATTTCCGCCAGCAGAGAACCAATCTCGGCCTCAGCAGACCGCGCGACGGTGAGCAGCGTGGAGATGCGGTCGGCCAAGGCCACCGCATCCGCTTTCCACACCGTTTCGCTGTCCACACACCAAGATTACCGGCAGACGAACAGATGTTCATCACACGACCGGGTGATCCACTATGAACTCCGGCAGGGGCACCGTTGCGTGGGGAATCGGCGCTCCAGCACCGAGCAGGAAGTAACCACAGATAGCGCCGATTTCCCACGCCCCGGCGAAGCCGCATCCCTAAAACCAGCCACACGGGGATGAGCCCAAGCCCCACATGCAAGGATCAACCCCAATGCACCATACTGCTCGAAACGCCGACCAACAGCGCAACGAACTGCGCGATAGGGCGCCGAGAGTCAAGCTAGGGAGTACCGCCGATGGCCCGGCACGAACGGTTGAGCACCCTGCTGGACATGCTGGGGCAGCGGGAAAAGATCGACGTCGAGGACGTCGCCGCAGAGCTGGACGTCTCCGCCGCCACGATCCGGCGGGATCTCGACCACCTCGCCGAACAGCAGCTGCTCACGCGCACCCGTGGGGGCGCCGTCGCCAACGATCTCGCCTATGACCTCCCGCTGCGCTACAAGAACGCCCGGCACGCCCCCGAAAAGCAGCGGATCAGCACCGCCGCCGCTGCCCTCGCCGCGAAAGGGATGGTCGTCGGCCTCAACGGGGGCACCACCACCGCCGGCGTCGCGAGGGCGCTGGCCATGCGGGCCGACCTGGGCGGACGGGGTGATGCGCCCGGCATCACCGTGGTCACCAACGCGCTGAACATCGCGCATGAGCTGACCGTGCGGCCGAACGTCAAGATCGTCGTCACCGGCGGCGTCGCGCGGCCGCAGTCGTTCGAACTGAGCGGGCCGCTGGCCACGCGGGTGCTCAGTGAACTCACCGTCGACCTGCTGTTCCTCGGTGTCGACGCGTTCGACCCGGACGCCGGCGCGTTCGCCCACCATGAGGGCGAAGCCAGCATCAACCGGCTGATGGTCGAACGCGCCGAGCGCGTGGTCGCCGTCGCCGATGGCTCGAAGCTGGGCCGGCGCGCCTTCGCCCGGATCTGCGAGACGACGCAGGTGCACGCCCTGGTCACGGACGCCGACGCCGACCCCGCGACCGTGCGGGCCTTCGAAGCCGCCGGGGTCGAGGTCCAGGCCGTCTGACTCAGCGCGCGAACGCCAGGGCCGCGGTCAGCGCACGGTGGCCGGCCGCCGTCGGGTGGACGTCGCAGCCGCCGGCCGGCAGCTTGATCAGCAACCCCGCCGCGCACGGGTCGCCGCCCGCGCGCAGGGACGCCAGGCGGAACGCCGTGAAGCCGTCCGCGATCTTGCCGTGGTAGCGGCGGGTCACCTGCGTCAGTGCCGCGTCGATCGCCTTGACCTGCGCGACCTGCGTCGGGTCGCGGTAGCCGAGCGAGTAGTACGACACCAGTACGAGGTCGCCGCGGTACTGGGCGCGCACCGCGGAGAGGATTGCCGCGAGATTGCGGCTCACCTGGCTCAACGCGGCGGTGAACGAGGCGCCCGTGCAGTGGTCCGGCGTCGTGTCCTGGCACAGGAACATGTCGTTCGCGCCGATGGTGAGCGTCACGAGCCGGGTGTCGCGGTGGGTCCGCAGGTACTGCACGGCGTAGTCGATCTGGGCGCCCGCGTACGAGACGTGCAGCGGGAACGTCGTCCGGTAGCCGTTTTCGCAGCCGTTGCTCGGCGCGCTGACGACCAGCATGCTGCCCGTCGTCTCACCGGGACAGGACGCGTTCGCGAGCCGGAGCCCGCGCAGCGCCGCGTATTTCTCCGCGTAGCCGCTGAAGTTGGCCGCGTTCAGATAGGCCGCACCGGCGTCGGGCCGATAACCGAACGCGACGGAATCGCCGAGCGCGAGATACCCGCCGTGGCGGGAAGACGCTTCCGCCGGGGCCGTGAGCAGGGAACTCGCCGCGACGACCGCCGCGGCCATGGCTAAGAATCGACGAAGCATCCTCGGCTCCCTTCCCCGCACCATCGCGTGGCCGGAACGATTGTGCCTCGTCCCGGCCATGCGACGGAAGCGTCAGAAGCCGATCGTCGACGGCGGTTTCGGCCCGGCGATCCGGGCTTCGGCCGTGCCCGGCTCGACCGCGGCGCAGTGCGTGCCGCGTGCCGGGAGTTTTCCGCTGATCAGGTAGTCGTCGGTCGCCTTGATCACGCATTGGCTGTTCTTGGAGTAGGCGCCGTGGCCCCAGCCGTCGTAGGTGAGCAGCGTGCTGCCGCTCTGCCGGGCCGCGGTCTGCGACCACGCGTACGGCGTCGCCGGGTCGTACTTGCTGCTCAGCATCAGCAGCGGCGGCGCGCCGTGCACCTGCAGCGGGTGCTGCGGGTTGCCAGCCCGGTTGGGCCAGCCGATGCAGCCGGTGACCGCCTGCCAGCCCAGGGAGTTGACCTTCACATCCGGCGCGAAGGCCGCGGCCGTCCTCCGGTAGGCCTCGAGTTCGGCGTAGTTGTGCACCGGCATGCGCCAGTCGTCGCAGAACACGCTCTGGAACACGGTGGTGACCGGGATGTCCTCTTTCAGCTGCGTCGACGCGGCGGGCGGGGTGCCGTCCGCGAAGGACTTGAGGACCGTCGCGAGCCGATCCCAGCTCGGACCGTAGAAGGAGCCCTGGAACATCCCCGCGAGCGAAAGCGGCGTGACGACTTCGCCGCTCTGCGGGTCTTTCAGCTCCCCGCGCGCGGCCTTGTCCTGCAGGTCGCGGGTCAGCTTCGAGACGTCCCGGCCGTGCAGCGCGCAGCTTGGCGTCCGGCCGCACCACGCCACGAACTCGCCGAACTCCGCCTGCACCGACTGGGTTTCGCTGTTGAGGAACTCGAACGCCGTGTGCTGCGAGTGGTCCATGTTGCTGTCCAGCACGAGTGCGCGGACCTTGTCCGGGAACAGCTCGGCGTACTGCTGGCCCATCAGCGTGCCGTACGAAACCCCGTAGTACGTCAGCTTCTTCTCGCCGAGCGCGGCGCGGATGGCGTCCATGTCCCGCGCGACGCTCTCGGTGTCACCGAACTGCCCCAGCGGCCCGGAAAGGCGGTTGCAGCTTTCGCCGAGCTTCCGGTTGTACGCCGCGAGCTGGTCGAACTCGGCCTGGTTGCGCGGAACCTGCGGGTGGTCGGCGATGACTTCGTCGAGCCCGCACTTGATCTGCGTGCTGTCGCCGACGCCTCGCGGGTCGAAGCCCACGGTGTCGAAGCGCTTGGTGATCTCCGGCGAGAGCGACCAGCCGCCCTTGACCTCGCCGGCGCCCGGCCCGCCGGGACCGCCGGGGTCCATCAGGACCGACCCGATGCGCGCCTGCGGATCCGTCGCCTTGCGCCGGGCGAGCGCGATGCTCGCCGTGCCGCGGTCCGGGTGCGCCCAGTCGATCGGCACGGTCACCGCGCCGCAGTCCACCCCGGGCGCGTCCGCGCACGGTTGCCAATCGATCGTGGGGGTGGCCGACGCCGGTGACGCGGTCAGCACGCTCCCCAGTACCGCCGCTGCTGCCGCGGCCGTCACCAGCCGCTTCGATACCCCCGACATCGTCAGCCCTTCCCCTTACCGACAGTGGTTGATCGGCTCCAGGAAATCACCAAACCGGTGATCGCGCCAGGTTCCCTGGTGAATCACCCCGTGACGTCCACTGTGGACGAACGCTCGGCGTGCCGGAGCCGGCCGGCGGCCACCGTGCCGAGCGCACAAATCATTCCCAGCACCCCGAACGCCCAGCCGAACCCGGTCGCCGGGCCGGTGGTGAGGCCGCGCGACAACACGATCACGCACAACGCGCCTCCGGCCGCGCCACCGACGCGCATCACGATGTTGACCAACGCTGTCGCGTGGCCCAGTTCGCTCGCCGCGACCGACGCGTACGCCGCCGTCGACGCGGGCATGATCGACAGCCCGAGTCCCGCGCCGCGGACCACGAGCAACGCCTGGATCAGCCACATCGGGGCGTCCGGGCCGAGCCAAGGTAGCGGGACGGTACTGGCCAGCACCACCACCGAACCGGTGAGCGAGACGGTGCCGCCGCCGTAACGATCGGTCAGCCGTCCGGCCACGAGCACGAACACCGTGGTGGCCAGGCCCATCGGTGCGAGCAGGACACCGGCCTCGGCCGGCCCGGCGCCGAGCCGGACCTGGAACCACAGCGGCAGCAACAGGACCGCGCCGAACATCCCGGCGCCGGCCAGCAGGACGGACGCCAGCGCCGAGCCCATGACGGGCCGCGCGGCCAGCCGCAGGTTCAGCACCGGGTGCCGCACGCGCAGCGAACGCCAGACGAACACCGCGAGCGCGAGGGCGCCGACGGCCGCGAGCACGGCGTCGAGTTCGGTGAGCGTGTAGACCAGCAACGGCAGGCCGAGCGAGACCAGCAGCAGCCCCGGCCAATCCAGCGGCGGCGGCTGTCCGCGGTCGCCGCGCGGCACGTACCGCAGCGCCAGGCCGAAGGCGACCAACCCGATCGGCAGGTTGAGCCAAAAGAGCACCGGCCACGAGAAGTGCGCGAGCAGGAAGCCGCCGACGCTCGGCCCGACGACCGGCGCCAGCCCGACGACGAGCCCCAGCGTGCCCATGGTGCGGCCCAGCCGTTCCGGCCCGACGGCCAGCCCGATCACCGTCTGCCCGGCGGTGACCATGACGCCGGTGGCCATGCCCTGCACCGTGCGGAAGGCGATGAGTGTGCCCGCGTCCGGCGCGAGGGCGCAGGCCACCGACGTCAGGAGGAACGCTCCCAGCGCCCAGAGCCACAGCCTTCCGGCGCCGAGTTTCTTCACCAGCCACGGTGTCAGCGGCAGGGCGGCGGAGAGGCCGAGGAGGAACGCCGTTGCCACCCACTGGATCTCGATGAGGCTGACCCCCAGTCGCAGTCTCATCGACTCCAGTCCGACCGCGACGATCGAGCCGTCCATGTTGCCGAGGAAGCCGCCGAGGGCCATGACCCCGGAGGCGATCCAGACGGTGCGGGGGATGGGAGGAGCGGTCATGGGTTCGACCGTAAAAGCTCAAGCGAGGTTGAGGTCAACCTCGGAGTGAGCAGCCCCCGTTTTCCACGCTGGCGGAGGGCACCGACAGTTTCGCCGACCGCGGGTGAACTCGTGCAGGGTTGTCCCCAAAGGTGAAGCCGGCACTTTCACGGGAAAGTGGCGCGTGTGGAGCTTCCGCGAACGATCAGCTGCGCCGTCATCGTCGTGGTGGTCGTCGCGCGGGAACCGCCGTTGCCGATGCGGTCGAGCAGGAGGCGGGCGGCCAGCCGGCCCATCGCGTGGGCGGGCTGGGCGACGACCGTCAGCGCCGGCGAGATCAGCGTCGCCCACGGCGCGTCGTCGAACGACACGATCCCGACGTCGCGGCCGGACCGCAGGCCCAGCTCCGCCATCACCTGCAGCACGCCGACCGACATCGTGCTGCTGGACACCAGGAGCGCGTCCGGTGGGTCGGGATTCGTCAGCAGCTGCGTCGCGGCTTCGCGACCGCCGGCTTCGCGGAATTCGCACCGCCGCACCAGTTTCGCGGAGTGTTTCCGGCCCGCGGCGCGGAGTCCGTCGCGGTAACCGTCGAGCCGGTCGTCCGCGGTGGTGACGCCTGGCGGTCCGGCGATGCAGCCGATCCGTTGGTAGCCCCGGGAAACCAGGTGCCGCACGGCTTCCTGCGCGGCGGCGCGGGAGTCCAGCAGCACGGCGTCGCAGTCGGCCGAGGCGAGGCGGCGGTCGACCGTCACGATCGGCGTCCGGTGCGTGGTCAGCGGCCCGACGTCGCTGTCGCGCGTGGTCGGCGACATGATCACGCCGGCGAGCCGCTCCTGGGCCGCGACCTCGACGTAACGGCGTTCCTTGGCCGTGTTCTCGTCGGAATTGCACAGCATCACCGAGTACCCCGCGGCCTGCGCCGCGTCCTCGACCCCGCGCGCGATCGCCGTGAAGAACGGGTTTTCTACGTCGGAGATGATCAGCGCCAGTACGGCGGTCTCGCGGCGGCGCAGGCCGCGCGCCAGGCCGTTGGGTGTGTAGCCGAGCTCTTCCACGGCCCTGGCCACCCGCTCGGCCAGCAGCGGGTCCACAGTGGACTTGCCGTTGAGCGCCCTCGACACGGTCGCGGTCGAGACCCCGGCCAGCGCCGCCACGTCGGAGATCGTCGCCACCCGCGTCCTCGTTCGCCGTGTTCGTTGACAGTGCTTACGGCACACCATAGCGTGGTGGTAATCGATTTCCCGCGGTTTGGTCCGTGGAGGGGCGGATGACGGGACTGCTGCTCGGCGTGGACATCGGCACGGCCAGCTCGAAAGGCGTACTGGTCGACCCCGGCGGCGCCGTGCTCGCCCGGTCGGTCCGCGAGCACGCCGTCTCGACACCGCGTCCGGGCTGGTTCGAGCACGACGCCGAAACGGTCTGGTGGGCGGACTTCACCGGAATCGTCGCCGACCTGCTGCGCGCGACGGAGGGACGGCCGCTCGCCGGGCTCGGGATCAGCGGCATCGGACCGTGCCTCCTCCCGGCCGACGCCGATGGCGCCCCGTTGCGGCCGGCGATCCTCTACGGCGTCGACACCCGGGCGGGCGCGGAGATCGCGTCACTCGACGAAGAGCTTGGCGTGGAAGAGATCCTGGCCCGCGCGGGTTCGCCGCTGACGAGCCAGGCTGTCGGGCCGAAGGTGCGCTGGCTGGCGCGGCACGAGCCGGACGTCTACGCGCGCACGAAGAAACTGTTGATGGCGAGCTCGTTCCTGGTGCACCGGCTGACCGGCCGGTACGTCCTCGACCACCACTCGGCGAGCCAATGCACGCCGATGTACGACCTGGTCGCCGGCGAGTGGGCCGAAGACTGGGCCGAACGCGTCGCGCCGGGGTTGCCGCTGCCGGAACTGCTGTGGCCGACGGAGGTCGCGGGGGAGGTCACCGCGGCCGCGGCTTCGCTGACCGGGCTGCCCGCGGGGCTGCCGGTGACGGCGGGGACGGTCGACGCCTGGGCCGAGGCGGTGAGCGTCGGCGTCCGCGCGCCGGGCGATGTCATGGTGATGTACGGAACGACGATGTTCCTGGTCCAGGTGCTGACGGAACCGCGTCCGCACCCGGGGCTGTGGGGTACGCGCGGAGTCGTCCCGGGCAGTTTCACGCTGGCGGCCGGCATGGCGACGTCCGGTGCGGTGACCGACTGGCTGCGGAAACTCGCCGGGGCTTCGTTCGCGGACCTCGTGGCGGAGGCGGCTTCGGTTCCGGCGGGCAGCCGTGGGCTGCTCTTGCTGCCGTACTTCGCGGGCGAGCGGACGCCGCTGTTCGACCCGGACGCGCGAGGTGTGCTCGCCGGGCTCACGACGTCACACGGGCGGGCCGAGATCTACCGTGCCGCTCTGGAGGGGATCGCTTACGGCGTGCGGCACAACCTCGAGGCGATGGCTTCCGCGGGTGGCGCGGCGGGGCGGCTGGTCGCGGTCGGCGGGGGGACGAAGGGCGGGTTGTGGACGCGCATCGTCTCGGACGTGACCGGGCTGCCGCAGCAGATCCCGGCGGAGACGATCGGCGCGTGTCTGGGGGACGCGTTGCTCGCGGCGGAGGCGGTGGGGATGGATGCCCCTCGCGGGAACCCGATCGCCGCGACGGTGACGCCGGACCCGGGGAATCGTGAGCGGTACGAGGAGTTCTACCGGCACTACCGGAAGTTGTACGAGGCGACGGCGGAGACGGCGCACTTCCTGGCGGAGCAGCAGCGCGCGGCGACGCCCTGACCAGGGCAGCCCCCGCCCTCTCCGGGGGTCCGGCCCCGCACCCAGTGTATCGGGGCCGTCCGACAAGGTGCCGGAAAAGGACGTAGCCGGGCCTGTTTGTCCACATCACGGCCGGCCTGTGGACCAAGTCGACTTGTCCTTCGCGAGGCGACGTGTTATGCATGAGTGATGCATGAATCCCGGCTGGCGAACCTTCTCGGCGCGACGGTTCTCAACCTGTCCGACCGCATGACCGCCGCCGCGGTAGCGGCAGCCGGGGCCAGCCTTAGTGGGACCGCCGCACTGGTCGTCCTCGCCGAGTTTTCCGGGCTCGGCGGCACCGAGCTCGGCCGGCGGATCGGGCTCAGCCAGCCTGCCTCCGCTCGCATGCTCGATCAGCTCGAAGCCCGCGGCCTCGTCGAGCGCCAAAGCAGACAAGGCCGCGCCGTCGCCGTGGTGCTCACGCCGGAGGGGCGCGCCGCCGCGAAACGGGCTCTCGAAGCGCGGCAAGAAGTCCTGGTGACAGCCCTGCATGCCGTGCCGGACAACGCAAAGCTCGAACCCGTGCTGGAACAGCTGCTTCGCGGCCTTCACGACGAAGTCCGCGAAGGCGACCTCATGTGCAGGCTCTGCGACCGCCCCGGCTGCGTCGCGAACCAGAAGATCTGTCCCGTCGGCGAGGCAGGGAGGTCCTGATGGGGAACGTCCTCGCGCTCGTCTCGGCCCTGTGCTTCGGGATCACGCACTTCGTGAGCGGGCTGGCGTCCCGTCGGGCGCCTGGGATGACTGTTTCGCTCTACGCTCAGATCGCGGGCACCGCCGTCACCATCCCGCTGGCGATCGGCTCCGGCACGCCGACGGCGGCCGCGCTCGGGTGGGGTGCGCTCTCCGGGGCCGGTACCGGCGTAGGCGTCGCCTTCCTCTACCGCGCCATGGGCAAGGGTGCGATGAGCCTTGTCGTGCCCGCGAGCGACGTCGCCGCCGTGGTGCTTCCGGTCCTCTTCGGACTGCTCCTGTTGGGGCAACGGCTTTCGCCCGTCGCCATCGCCGGGGTCTGCTGCGCCATCCCGGCGTTGTGGCTGGTCTCCCGCGGGGCGCGCGAAGAACGCACCGCGGCGGGCATCCCGGACGCCTTCGTCGCCGGGCTCGGGTTCGCGGTGCAGTTCGTCGCGCTGTCGCGGATCCCGGCCGAAGCCGGTTTCTGGCCGGTCGTGGTCAGCCGTGCGGTGTCGGTCGTGGCCATCGCCGGCCTGGTCGCCGCGACGCGGGCGCCGTGGCGGCTACCGGTCCGGTTGCTCGGACCGGCCGCGTTCGCCGGGGCGTGCGGCAGTGCGGCGATCGTCCTCTACCTGATCGCCGCGCAGCACCAGCTGCTCGCGGTCGCCACCGTGCTGGCCGCGCTCTACCCCGCTGTGCCGGTGCTCCTGGCGCTGGTTTTCCTGCGCGAACGGCTGAGCCGCGCCCAGGTGGCCGGCTTGCTCGGCGCCGGCGCGGCGATCGCGCTCGTGTCACTCGGCTGACCAGCGGAATCGCCGCCGGCGGCCCGCGACCGTGCTCCGGTGGTGCTCCAGCGCCGCCACGGACTGCGTGACCTGCTCGAACGTCGGCAGTGCGTGCACGTTGGCCACGAGCGTCATGTCCTTGCGCGGGATCTCCACGAAGCACACCTCGACGCCGGACTCCGCCGCGTGCGTGGCCACGTCGGCGCGCCAAGTGGCGAGATCGTGTTCGTCGCCGAGCCATTCGTGCAGGTAGACGCACCACTTGCCGCGTTGCAGCTCACCCGCGATGGCTGCTTGACCGACCAGGTACGGCTCGGTCACGCGGTCGTCCATGACCGTCCCCGAATACGCCAAAGCACCGCTTCCCTCCTGCTCCCCGGTGGTGACCCATCCACCGGAAAGCGCTATCCCGGGACGGCCTCCCCACCGCGACCGAGCAGCGCGAACCCCCGCGACCGATGCCGGCTCTCCGGGGACGGCGCAAACATACCGGCGGATTTGGCGCACAGCAACCATTTCTCCGGTCTGCCGAGGTTCACGACGTCGAGCGTGCACCGCTCGCGTGCGGATGCACGTGCCGATCATGAGTCGCGCATTTGAATATTCACCGAAATGGGCCGCCGGTGAATCCGTGGAACGTCATCGGAAGGGCTCGACTGTGCACTGTGGACGTTCGACCGGTGATCATCCGGGTGCGCAGCGTGAGGGTCGGCGCAGGTCTGCAATTTGCATGATGCAAATCGCGATACTCGTCAACGACCCCCGGACCGGCCTACTCGACGACGCCGCCGTCGAACTTGGCCCCGCACGTGTTCGCCGCCAGCTTCGTCCGAAGGAGGTTCGGCGACCCGCCGAAGTAGGCGCCGTCCGTGACGTACACCGTGTCGTCGCGGACGGCGACCGCCGTAGGGTTGGCCAATCCGTCCGATGTGGACAGAATCGTGCGAGTGCCGTCATGGCCGACCGTGACCACGCGGTTCTCCTGGTTGATCGCGGCGACGACGGTGTCGCCGTGGAAGGCGAAGTCGTCGACCGGCCCGAGGCCGGTCGCGACGACCCGGCCGGGCCCGCCGGCCAGCGGGAACCGGACCAGCGTGCCGCGGTCCAGGTTGGACACCCAGACCGCGCCGGCGTGGACCTTGATCCCGTTGGCGCCGAAGCCGCTCACCGGGGCGAGCAGCTCGCCGGTGGCGAAGGCGGTGACGCGCCCTCGAGAGACTCGCCAGACCGTGGAGTCGAACGAGTCGGCGACGAAGAAGTCGCCGGTGGACGGGTCGCGCGCGACGCCGTTCTGGAACCCGGCCGGCGGCAGGGCGGCCACCTGGACCGGCGCGGCGCCGGGGCGAACGCGGTAGAGGCCGGTCGCCGCGGTGCCGGTCGAGACGGCGACGTACAGGTCGCCACCGGGGGCCCGGACGATGCCGCCGAGGAACAGTCTCTTGTGGACCACCGGGACGTCGCCGTCTTCGGGCACCGGGATGCGGGCGATGACGCTCACCCGTCCGCCGGGCGTGACCCGGCCGATTTCGCCGGTGTAGGCGAAAGTGAGGTCGGCTGAGCCGTCGGGCTCCAGGGCGATGTTCTCCGGCTGCTGCCCGGCGGCGAGGTCGAGGGGAACGATCCTCGGCGCCGCCAGTGCGGGTGCGGCCGGCAGGACGAAGGCGGCGGCCGTGGCCAGCACGACGCCGATCTGCTTGATGCGCAAGCGAAACTCCGTTTTTGTGAAGGCGTGAAGGGAACGGCGAAAAGAACCCCAGATCGCCGTGCCTCCGACGGTAGGCCCGGTGTGCCCCCGGCCACCAATAGCTCAGGCTGGAGTGGCCATCGGAAATCCGATCACAGGTCGCGGGCGAAGCAGCGCGAGAGCGGTTCGCCCGCGTACGGCCCGTAAGCCTCGATGGGTTCGTAGCCTTCGCGCTGGTAGAAGCGGATCGCGTCCGGCTGCCCGGTGCCCGTCTCGAGCAGGAGCCGGGCGATGCCGAAGTCGCGCGCGCGGTCTTCGAGCGCGCGCAGCAGGGCGGTCGCGACGCCGGTGCCCCGGGCCGCCGGCTCGACGTACATGCGCTTGACCTCGCCCGAACCCGGCCCGAGCAGGCGGAGCCCGCCGCAGCCCAGGGCTGTCCCGCCGGCGTCGCGCGCGACGAGGAACACCGCGACGGACTCGGCGGTCGGCATCGCGCCGGGCTCGTGGTCGTCGGTGCCGTAGCGCGCGTCCAGTTCGGTGCGCTGGGCCGCACGCAGCCGGACGGCGTCGGGATCGTCCCAGGTCACGGCCGTGATTTCGATGGTGGTCGGCACAGCGCTCCTTTCCGTAACAAGCGTTACCGTAGCAGCTGTTACGCTTCCCGGAAAGGAGGTTCCGTGCCGAAGCAGCGTGACGTCCAGGCGCAGCGCGAGCTGCTGTCGAACGCGACCTGGGAGGTCCTCGCCGACAGCGGCCTGCCGGGATTGACCCTGCGCGCGGTCGCCGAGCGCGCCGGCTGCACGACCGGCCTGGTGATGCACGCGTTCCCGACGAAGAAGGCGCTGCTGCTGCACGCGCGCGACCTGCTCTACGACCGCACCGCCGTCCGCGCGGACGCCGCCGAAGCCGCGAGTCCTGACGCGTTCGGTGCCCTGGAAGCGGTGCTCGACTGTGGTTCCGACGGCGACGCCGACCGCGAGGAGTCCCGCGTCTGGGTCGGGTTCCTGGCCGCGGCACTGGCGGACTACGACCTCGCCGAACGGCACCGGGCGGCGAACCGCTCGTTCCTCGCCCGGGTGCGCCGCCTGGTCGCCGCGTGCTGTCCGAAGTGGACGGACGACCGGCTCGAGCTGGCGACGAAGAGCCTGGTGTCGCTGGTCGAAGGGCTGAACGTGCTGGTCGCGGCCGACCCGGTGGCCTACCCGGCGGAGGTGCGGCGGGCCGCGCTCTCGAAGGCGCTGGCGGAGCTCAAGCCGCCGGACCGAAGCGGCGGCGGTAGGCACTCGGGCTGAGGCCGGTGTGGCGGCGCAGCTGCAGGCGCAGGTTCGCCGCCGTCCCGAACCCGCTCGCCGACGCCACCCGGTCCAGCCGCAGCTCGCCGCGCTCGATCAGGCGGCAGGCGAGCGTCACGCGCTCGGTCGTCAGCCACGCCAGCGGTGTCGTGCCCAGCTCCGCGCGGAACTTCCGGTGCAGCGTCGCCGGGCTGGCCGCCGCGCGCGTCGCCAGGTCGGCGACCGTCAGGGGCTGGTCGAGGCGGCCCAGCGCCCAGGCGAGCACCGGGGCGAGCGAGGTGTCCGGCACCTCCGGCACCGGCCGCGCGATGAACTGCTGCTGCCCGCCGTCGCGGTGGCCGGTGAACACCAGCCGGCGGCTGACCGCGTTGACGACTTCGGCGCCGTGGTCGCGCTGGATGAGGTGCAGGCCGAGGTCGAGCGAGGCCGCGCTGCCGGCCGCGGTGAGGACGTCGCCCTCGTCGACGAACAGGACGTCCGGCTCCCAGCGCACCTTGGGGAATCGCGAAGCGAACTCGGCGGCCCACTGCCAGTGGGTGGTCGCCCGCCTGCCGTCGAGCACGCCGGCTTCGGCGAGCGCGAACGCGCCGGTGCAGAAGCTGACGAGCCGGGCGCCCCGGTCCGCGGCCCGGCGGATCGCCGCGACGACCGCGGGATCGGTCGCCACGCCGGTGTCCGGCCGGGCCGGCGCGATCAGCGTGTCGGCGGTGTCGGCGGCCTCGATCCCGGCGACCCCGGTGAGCGTGAACATGCCGAGGTTCATCCGCACGTCCGGGGTGGCCGAGCAGAGCGTGAAGTCGTACCAGGGCCGGTCCAGCTCGGGCCGCCGCAGCCCGAACAGCTCGGTCGCGACGCCCATCTCGAAGGGGTTGGACTCCGCGGTCACGATCGCCACGACCCGGTGAGAGAATTCTTGCGGCATGTGCGATTCCTAGCACTCGTGCCGCCGAAACACCAGGTCCACGATGGTCGGCATGAACCCGATCGACCTGAACGAAGTCCTGGCGAGCTTCGACGCCGCCTGGAGCCCGCGGATCGTCACCCGCGTCAACGACTACGACATCCGCCTCGCCCGCTTCGACGGCGAGCACGTCTGGCACGTCCACGAGGACACCGACGAGTTCTTCCTGGTCCTCGACGGCGAGATCGAGATCGGCCTGCGCGACCCGGACGAGCGGGTGGTGACGCTGTCCCGCGGCCAGGTGTTCGTGGTGCCGAAGGGGACGTTCCACAAGCCGTCGTCGAAGACGGGCGCGAGCGTGCTCCTGGTGGAACCGGCGGGGACGCTCTCGGTCGGCGACGAGCACGACGAAGTGCCGGACCACGTCGACGTCACCACGGGGCACCTGATCTAGCCGACCCTGCGGCTGACCTGCTGAGTCCTTCTGGAAAACGGCGTACCCTCGGCCGCATGAAACGGACCTCCTTCGCGCAGTGGCCGTGCTCGATCGCGCGCACCATGGACCTGCTGGGGGACTGGTGGACCCCGCTCGTGCTGCGTGACGCCTTCTACGGCGTCCGCCGCTTCGACGAGTTCCAGCAGGCGCTCGGCATCGCGCGCAACACCCTCGCCGACCGGCTCAAGCGGCTGGTCGACGAGGGGTTGCTGGAGAAGGTCGCCTACCAGACCGAGCCGGTGCGCTACGACTACGTCCTCACCGAGAAGGGCCGCGACTTCTACCCCGTGCTGCTCGCCATGACGCACTGGGGCGACAAGTGGCTCTCGAGCGAAGCCGGCCCGCCGATCACCGTGCACCACGCCGCCTGCGGGCACGACACCCACGCCGAAATCGTCTGCGCGGAGTGCGGCGAGCCGATGACGCCGGACGAGACGCGGATGCGCCGCGGTCCGGGCTTCCCGCCGCGGCTGGCGCAGCGGCCGGACGTCGAAGCGCGGTTCGCGCGGCAGGAGTGACGTTGACAGCGTAGGTCTATCTACGCAACTATCGTGGTCAGAAGCTCACCGAGAGGATTGGCGACCACGATGGAGTGGACAGGCGCGCGGTACGCGGACAAGCCGACGGCCGAGGTCTCGACCTGGATCGCCGCCGCCCCCGAGGACGTTTGGCGGGTCGTCTCCGACATCGCACTGATGCCTTCGCTGAGCGCCGAACTGCAGTCCGTCGAATGGTGCGAGGCCGGTCGCACGTTCATCGGCCGCAGCAAGCACGACGCGTTCGGCGAGTGGGAGACGACTTCGTACGTCGTCGAGTGCGAAGAGCCGCGCGTGTTCGCCTGGGCGGTGCAGGATCCGGCCGAGCCGAGTTCGGTCTGGAAGTTCACCCTCGAACCCGCCGACGGCGGCACCCGGCTGTCGCAGTGGATGCAGATGGGCCCGGGCCGGTCCGGGCTGTCGTTCGCCATCGACCGCATGCCCGAGAAGGAACAGAAGATCGTCTTCGTGCGGCTGCGGGAGTTCGAAGCCGCGATGACCGGCAACCTCGCCGCGATCAAGGAGCGGGTGGAAACCCGGTGAGGACCGCGACGACCGTCGAGTTCTCGAAGGATTCGCGCACGACGCTGGACTTCGTGCTGGAGGCGGAAAAGCTCGGCCTCGACGTCTGCTGGGTCGCCGAAGCCTGGGGCTCGGACGCGCCGTCCGCGCTCGGCTACCTCGCCGCCCGCACCGATCGCATCCAGCTCGGGTCGGGCATCATCCAGCTCGGCACGCGCACGCCGGTCGCGATCGCGCAGGCCGCGTTGACGCTCGCCGACCTGTCCGGCGGCCGGTTCGCCCTGGGCCTGGGCCCGTCCGGGCCGCAAGTGGTCGAAGGACTGCACGGCGTCCCGTTCGCGAAGCCGTTGACGCGGATGCGGGAAACCGTCGAGATCATCCGCCAGGCTTTCGCCGGGGAGAAGATTTCGTTCTCCGGCAAGGCGTTCGAGATCCCGCTGCCCGGCGAGGCACGGCCGATGCGACTGTCCACCACGCCGAACCCGGACATCCCGATCTACCTCGCGACGCTGTCGCCGAAGCTCCTGGAGCTCACCGGCGAGGTCGCGGACGGCTGGCTCGGCACCAGCTTCGTCCCCGAAGGCGCCGACGCGTACTTCAGCCACCTCGACGCCGGACTCGCGAAGTCGGGCCGCACACGCGAGGACATCGACGTCTGCCAGGGCGCCGAAGTCGCCTTCGCCGACAACGAGGACGAGTTGCGCGTCATGGTCGGCAGCCGCAAGAAGGAGCTGGCCTTCAGCCTCGGCGGCATGGGCTCGGCCACCACGAACTTCTACAACAACGCCTACAGCCGCCAGGGCTGGGCGGACGTCGCCGCCGAAGTCCGCGAGCGCTGGCAGGCCGGCGACCGCGACGGCGCGACCGCGCTCGTCACCGACGAGATGGTGCTCGGCACGACGCTGATCGGCACCGAAGAGATGGTCCGCGCCCGGCTGCGCGTCTGGCGCGACACCGGCATCGACACGGTCCGGCTGTACCCGGCCGGCGAAACGCTCGAAGCGCGCCTCACGACGCTCGGTCGGGCATTGGAGCTGATATGACCAGCGACTGGCACCGCACCGCGTGCAGCCTCTGCTACCTCAACTGCGGGCTGGAAGTGCAGCTCGACGGGCGGAAGATCACCCGCGTCCGCGGCGACAAGGCGCACCCGCGCTCGGGCGGGTACCTGTGCCAGAAGGCGCAGCGCCTGACCTGGTACGGCGACCACGAAGACCGGCTGACGACGCCGCTGCGCCGGCGTCCCGACGGCACCCACGAGGCCATCGACTGGGACACCGCGCTCACCGAGATCGCCGCGAAGCTGCGCGCGATCCGGGACGCCGACACCGCGGCGGGCCGGCCGGGCTCGTTCGCCTACGTCGGCGGCGGTGGCCAGGGCAACCACTCCGGCGGTGCGTACGGCGCGTCGCTGCTGAAGTGGATGAACTCGACGCGCCACTTCAACGCGCTGTCGCAGGAGAAGACCGGCGACTTCTGGGTCAACGGGCAGCTGTTCGGCTCGACGCTCGTGCACACCGCCGAGGACGTCGAGCACTGCGACCTGCTGGTCGTGCTCGGCTGCAACCCCTGGCAGGCCCACGGGTTCAGCAACGCGCGGCACGCGCTCAACACGATCAAGAACGATCCCGCGCGCAGGATGATCGTGATCGACCCGCGGCGCACCGAGACCGCGGAGATCGCCGACCTGCACCTGCCGCTGCGCCCCGGCACCGACGCCTACCTGCTGGGCGCGATCCTGGCGCTGGTGCTCGAACGCGGGGGCGTCGACGAGGAGTTCCTCGCGACGCGCACCGAAGGCTTCGACGAGGTCGCCGCCGTGCTCGGGAAGATTCCGGTGGACGAGTGGATCGCGCACACGGAAGTGTCCCGTGTGGACGTCGAGAAGGCGGTCGACCTGATCCTGGCGGCGACGGCGATGACCGTGCGCGTCGAGCTGGGTATCCAGCAGGGCCGGCACTCGACGCTCAACAGCTACCTCGAGAAGCTGGTGTACCTGGTCACCGGGCACTTCGGCCGGCGCGGCACGAACAACCTGCACTCGTGGCTGCTGCCGCTGTGGGGCTCGACGAGCGGGCAGCGGTCCGAGGTCACCGGGTTCGAGTACATCGGCGGCCTGCTGCCGGCGAACACGCTGGCCGAGGAGATCCTCACCGACCACCCGAACCGCGTGCGTGCGCTGTGGGTCGAGTCGTCCAACCCGGCCAACACCTTCGCGGGCACGCGGGAGGTCGAGCGGGCGGTGCGGGAGGCCGAGCTGTCCGTGGTCGTCGACGTCGCCTACACCGAGACCGCCGCGCTGGCGGAATACGTGCTGCCGGCGGCGTCCCAGCACGAAAAGTGGGAGTTCACGCTCTTCACCTTCGAGTGGCCGACGAACTACTTCCAGCTGCGGCCGCCGTTGCTGGACCCGCTGCCGGGCACGCTCGTCGAGGCCGAGATCTACACGCGGCTGTTCGACGCGCTGGGCGTGCTGCCGCCGTCCGACGTCCTCGCGTCGCTGGCCGCCGGGCCGCGTGAAGAGGTGCAGGCGGGGATCGGCGCGCTGGTCCAGGCGATGCCGGAGCGGTCCGCGATCCTGCCGGTGCTGCTCTATCGGACGCTGGGCGCGTCCCTGCCCGACGGCGCGGCGTCGATCGCGCCGCTGTGGGCCGGTTGTCACCGCGCGGCGAAGACGATGACCGTGCCGGTGCAGCGCGCTCTGGGGAGCACTGCGACGGGTCTTCAGCTCGGTGAGGAGTTGTTCGCCCGCGTGCTGGCCGGTCCGACGCCGTTTTCGACGCACGAGCAGGACGAAGTGTGGAGCCTGATGCGCCGCTCGCGGGTCCGGCTGGCCGTGCCGGAGCTGCTCGACTGGCTCTCGTCGCTCGACCCGGCTTCGGAGCGGCCCGACCCGGCGTTCCCGTTCTCGCTGATCAACGGCCAGCGCCGCGCGCACAACGCGAACCAGATCTTGCGGGACCCGCGCTGGCGCCGCACGGATCCGGACGGTGCGCTGCGAGCGCGTCCGGAAGAGCTGGAATCGGTCGGCGCTTCGCCGGGCGACTGGGTGGCGGTCGTGACGCCGGCCGGTCGCGTCGTCGTCCGCGCGGAAGCCGATCCGGGGCTGCGGCCGGGCCAGCTTTCGCTGCCGCACGGCTACGGCATGGCGCACCCGGACGCGCACGGCAGGCGCGTGGTCAGCGGCCCGCGGATCAACCTGCTGACGGACGCCCTCGACCGCGACCCGATCGCGGGCACCCCGCACCACAAGGACGTCCCGGCGCGCCTGGAGCCCGCGACAGAAGAGGAACGGGCCCGGGCCGAGTCGGACAGCGCGCGCGTCCGCGAGACCGTCGCGAGTGGACGGTCTTAGCGTTTCCCCGGCTTTTCCGCCATAGTGGGACCCTCAACCGAAGGGGGCCCATGCGCAAGATCGTTTCGAACCTGTTCATCTCGCTCGACGGCGTGGTGGAGGCGCCCGACAAGTGGTCACTCCGGTACTGGAGCGACGAAATCGGCCAGGCGGTCGGCGGCGGGATGGCCGCGGCCGACGCGATGCTGCTCGGGCGCGTCACCTACGAAGGGTTCGCCGAAGCGTGGCCCGGCCGGAGTGCCGAGGACGACGAAGGTGCCGAGTTCATGAACAACGTGCGCAAATACGTGCTTTCGTCCACGTTGTCCGAAGTCGGCTGGAACAACTCGACGCTGCTGACCGGCGACCCGGCCGTGGCCGTCCGCGCGCTGAAGACCGAGCCCGGTGGCGACATCATGACCAGCGGCAGCACGACGGCGGTGCGCTGGCTGCTGTCCGAAGGCCTGGTCGACGAGCTGAACCTGCTGCTGTACCCGATCGTCGTGGGGCAGGGGAGACGCCTGTTCCCCGCTGAGGGGCCGACCTTCCCGCTGGTGCTGAAGAAGTCGGCCACGTTCGGCAACGGCGTCGTCCAGCTGACCTACGTCCCGGCGTGATCACGCCGTTCCGGATCGACGTCCCCGAGGCAGACCTCGACGACCTGCGTGCGCGGTTGCGAGGGACCCGCTGGCCCGAGGCGGGCCCGGACGACTGGAGCCAGGGCACGCCGCTGGGGTATCTGCGTTCCCTGTGCGACTACTGGGCTTCCGGTTACGACTGGCGGGCCTTGGAAGCGCGGGTGAATCGCTTTCCTCAGTACCGCATGGAAATCGACGGCCTGGGGCTCCATTTCCTGCACGTGCGTTCGCCGCGTCCCGACGCACTTCCGCTGATCCTCACCCATGGCTGGCCCGGCTCGTTCCTCGAGTTCACCAAGGTGATCCCGCCGCTCGCGGAGGAGTTCCACCTGGTGATCCCGTCGCTGCCGGGCTACGGGTTCAGCGACAAGCCGTCGTCGCCGGGCTGGGGGATCGAGCGCATCGCGGCGGCATGGGCTTCGCTGATGGCCGGCCTCGGTTACTCCCGTTACGGCGCCCAGGGCGGCGACTGGGGGACGTCGATCACGACGGCGCTGGCCCAGCTGGACGCGGCCCACCTCGCGGGCATCCACCTGAACCCGCCGATCGCGGCCCCCGACCCCGCGACGTTCGACGACTTGACTCCCGCGGAGCGCGCGGCGCTTACCGCGTTGGACCACGCGCAGCGCTGGGAGGACGGGTATTCGGTGCTGCAGTCGACCCGTCCGCAGACGCTGGGGTACGGGTTGCTGGATTCCCCGGCCGGGCTGTGCGGCTGGCTGGTGGAGAAGTTCCACGCGTGGTCGGACGGCTTCCCGTTCACCCGCGACGAGCTCCTGGACGACGTGACGCTGTACTGGCTGACGGGCACGGCGGCGTCGTCGGCGCGGTTGTACTGGGAGAGCATCCGGAAGGTGCAGAAGTGGTTCTCGGAGGCCACCGACGACACGGTGGACGTGCCGACGGGCTGTTCGATCTTCCCGAAGGAGATGCCACGGCCTTCTCGGCGCTGGGCGGCGAAGCGGTACACGGACATCCGGCATTGGAACGAGCTGGAGCGCGGCGGGCACTTCGCGGCTTACGAGCAGCCTGAGCTGTTCGCCGACGAGGTGCGGACCTTCTTCCGCCTGGTCCGCCAGCCGCACGGCCTCAGTTGACCTGCCGGTTCCGGCCCTGCCAAAACGGCTCCCGCAGCTTGAACTTCTGAATCTTGCCGGTCGCCGTCCGCGGCAGCTCGTCCAGGAACTCCACCCGCTTCGGGCACTTGTACCCGGCCAGGTACTCCCGGCAGTGCTTGATCAGCTCTTCCGCAGTCACCTCCGACGAGGTGACCACCAAAGCCGTCACCAGCTCGCCCCACTTCTCGTCCGGGATGCCGATCACCGCCACCTCGCGGACCGCCGGGTGCGAGTTCAGCGCGTCTTCCACCTCGATCGACGACACGTTCTCGCCACCCGAGATGATCACGTCCTTCTTGCGGTCCGCGATCGTCAGGTACCCGTCTTCGAACGAACCGCCGTCGCCGGTGTGGAACCAGTTGCCCTCCTGCACCCGCGCGGTCTCGTCGGGATTCTCCCAGTACCCGTCCAGGTTGTGGTTCGACTGCGCGAGCACTTCGCCGTCCGTGTCGACGGCGATCCGTACGCCCAGCGCCGGCGTCCCCGCGCGGCCCAGCAAGCGGGCCTGCTCGTGCGGATCGAGGTCGGCCCACTCGCTGCGCATCCGGTTCACCGTCAGCAGCGGCGCCGTCTCGGTCAGCCCGTAGATCTGGATGAACTCCCAGCCCAGCTCCGCCCGCACCCGCTCGATCGTGCGCGTCGGCGGTGGTGCGCCGGCCACCACGATCCGGACGCGGTCGCGGCCCGGGATCTCGCCCTCCCAGGTCGCGGCGCCGTCCAGCGCCGCCGTGACCACCGCGGGTGCTGCGCACAGGATCGTTACGCCGTGCTCCTCGATGCGCCGCAGGATCTCGGTGCCGTCGACCTTCCGCAGCACGATGTGGCGCCCGCCGAGCCCGGTCACCGCGTACGGCATGCCCCAGCCGTTGCAGTGGAACATCGGCAGCGTGTGCAGCAGGACGTCGTTGTCGTTCAACGTCGTGTGCAGGCCGAAGACGGCGGCGTTCAGCCAGATGTTGCGCTGGGTGAGCTGCACGCCCTTCGGCCGCGCGGTCGTGCCCGAGGTGTAGTTGATGGTCGCCGTCGCGGACTCGTCGCCGGCCCACGGCCTCGGCGTTCCGTCGCCGCCCCAGATCGCCTCGTCGTCGCGACCCAGGACGAAGACGTGCTTGGCCGTCACCGTGTCGAGCAGGTGCTCCAGCTCGGGGTCGACGATCAGCACCTCGGCCCCGGAGTGCTCCACGATGTACTTGACCTCGGCCGGGGCGAGCCGGAAGTTCACCGGCACCAGGACGCGGCCCCACCCGGACACGCCGAAGAACGACACGAGCAGCCGTGCGGCGTTGTGCGACACCATCGCGACGCGCCCGCCGACCGGCACGCCCAGCTCGTCGAGGTGCGCGGCCTGCGCGCGGGCCCGCTGCGCCACCTCGCGGTAGGTGAGCGAACCCCAGCTCGGCGCCGGCTGGTCCGGCTCGTCGACCACCGCGACGCGGTCCGGGTACACCGTTTCCGCGCGGTCGAGGAAGTCCCGGACACCCAGATCGAAGAACATGCCCCCGATGATGACTCTTCGCAGGTGCTCGCACCAGTCCGATGTGGTTCGCTGGAGCACGATGGACTTCGACACGGTGGCCGGCGAGCTCTACGGGGGTGACCTCGCGGAGTTCGTCAGCGCGCGCAATGCGGCCGCGAAGGCCGCGAAGGCCGAGGGGGACGCCGAGCTCGCGGCGAAGATCCGCGAGCTGCGGAAGCCGACCACGGCCGCGGCGATCGTCAACCGCCTGGCCAGGGAAGACGCCGGCGAGCTGAACGAGCTGGCCGAACTCGGCGACGAGCTGCGCGACGCCCACACCCGCCTGGCCGGCGACGACCTGCGGGCGCTGACCCGGCGCCGCGGCGACCTGGTCCGGCGGATCCTCCACGGGTTGCCGTCGATGAGCGACACCGTCTCCCGCGAGGTCGAGGCGACCCTGGAAGCCGTCGCGGCCGACCCGGGCACCGCGCAGCTCGCCGTGGCCGGGCGCCTGACGTCCGTGGCTCACCAGGACACCGACCAGTGGTTCACCCTCGCCGCGAGCGCCGCCCCGCCGTCCACCGGCAAGCGCCCGGCGAAGCTGGTGGAAAAGGCCGAACCGGCGAAGCCCAAAAAGGACCACCGACGCGAGGAAGAGGACCGCAAGGAGCGCGAACGCGTCCGCGCCGAGCGCGAGCGCCTGCGCAAGGAGGCCGCCGAGCTGGCCAAGGAGCGCGCGGTGGCCGAGCGCGACCTGGTCCGCACCGAACGCGCGGCCGAGCAGGCGACGGCCCGCGTCGACGACCTGCGCACGCGCTTGGCCGAGGCGGAGGAACGTGCCGAGCGCGCGACGGCGGAGTTCGAGAAGGCGAAGGAAACCTACGAGCAGGCCGACAACGCCGCCGAGGAAGCGCGAAAGGCCGCCGAAGCCCGCTGATTCCGTGCTACCGTGGCGATGCGCTCCGGATGGGCCTATGCACGGAGGTAGTGGCTACTCAGCCCCTTGAATCGACACGTTCTGCCTTCCCAGGCAGAAGTGTGCCCTCCGCGCGCCCGATCCGTGTCGGTTCACGGCCTCCGGTGATCACTTCATCGGAAAGGACCAGCTTGATCCAGCTCACCACGACCGGTGCCCGCACCGGCCGGCAGCACCGCATTCCCTTGGGCGCCTTGGACATCGGCGGCCGTCTCGTCGTCGTCGCGTCGGCGATGGGCTCGCCGAAGCACCCCGCCTGGTACCACAACATCCGGCACAACCCGCTGGTCACAGTGGAAACCGACGCCGAGACGTTCGACGCGATGGCCGCGCTCCCGCCGGACCGCGACGCGTTGTTCGCCGAAATCGTCGCGCGCGAACCGGGCTTCGCCGACTACCAGGCGAAGACGGCGCGCGTGCTGCCGGTCGTCGAGCTGCACCGGCTCGATGCCGTGCGCCGCATGGGCGACTGGCTCGTCGAGGTGCACGACTGGTTGCGCGCCGAGCTGCGGGACCTGCGCGACGGTGGGTCGCAGCGCCTGAGCACGCGGTGCTCCGGCTTCTGCACCGCGCTCACCCGGCACCACTCCGGGGAGGGTGCCGCGATCTTTCCCATGCTGGCCACGCGGTTCCCGGCGCTCGCGCCCACAGTGGCGAAGCTGGGCGAGGACCACGTCGTCGTCGCGCGGTTGCAGGAGGAGATCCAGCGGCTCGTCGACGAGGAAACCGATCCGGCCCGGCTGCGGACGGAGTTCGACCGGCTGGCGTCCGCTTTGGACGACCACTTCGCCTACGAGGAGCGCACGATCGTCACCGCGCTGAACGCCCTCCTGCCCGCGCCCGGCTGATCAGAGCTGTTCAGAGCAGGATTTCGGCCAGCTGCCGGTGGTTCTCGGCCTCGACCTCGGCCGACCGGCCGATCACCTGGACGGCCACGTGGTCGGCGCCGGCGTCCACATGGGACCGCAGCCGCTTCGCGATCTCCTCGGGCGTCCCGTGCACCGCGAGGTCGTCGATCAGCCGGTCGCTGCCGCCGCCGGTGACGTCGGCGTCGGTGTACCCGTGGCGCAGCAGGTTGTTCACGTAGTTGCGCAACCCGAGGTAGGGCTCGCGGATGAAGGCCCGGCCGACTTCGCGGGCCTCCTCGGGGGCGCCGACGACGACTTTCTGCTCCGGGGCCAGGATCTTGCCCGCGCCCAGGACCGACCGGGCGTGCCGCGTGTGCTCGACCGGCACGAGGTACGGGTGCGCGCCCGCCGTGCGGTCCCTGGCCAGTTCCAGGACCCGGTCGCCGAGCGCGGCGAGCACCCGGGCCTCGATGGGCACGCCGGCGGCGTCGAGCCGGTCGAGGAAGTCGACGAGCGTGGCGTACGGGCTGTGGTAGCCGGTGACGGACTCGGGGTGGCCGACGCCGATCCCCAGCAGCAAGCGCTTTCCGTAGCGCTGCGCGAGCCGGTGGTAGGACTCGGCCAGCGGCTCCGGCGCGTCGGCCCAGACGTTCACGATCGCCGTCGCCACGGTGATCCGCTCGGTCGAGGCCAAGATGTCTTCGACGAAGGCGAGGTCGCTGATCGACGCGCGGCCGGTGCCGAGCCAGGCCGTGCCGTAGCCGAGCTCGTCCGCCGCGACGGCGTGCTGCTTGCGGGTCACGTCGTCGCGGTGCGGGGACAGGAACACGCCGTAGGTACCGAGGCTCACTACACTTGTCATACGGACCAATGTAGCAAATGTAGCGCGTCAGTTCGAGAGGCGGTGCAGCCACTCGCGCAACAGGTGCCGCTCGGTCGTGGTCAGCTCGTCGACGTCGTCCGTGAGCGCGGTCGACAAAGCGACCGCGAGCGCGCCGACGGACGAGCCCTCGGCGGGTCGCTCGGCGAGCAGCCCGGCCAGGACGGCCTCCCTGACCTGCGTGGACATCGCCAGGTCGCGGGTCTCCTCGGGCTGCGCGATCAGGCTCAGGGTGACCCCGCTGTTCGCCGCCGCGAACTGCCGCGCGGCCTCCGCCGCGTCGACGCGCAGCCGGCCGTCACGCGCCAGCGGCGTGAACAGCTCCAGCAACATCGCTTCGGCGCTCGAGGTGAGGTTGCACGGCACGCCCGGCTCGATCTGGCCGTAGAGCAGCACGTAGAACTGGGGGTTCTCCAGGCCGTACCCGACGTGGCGGTCCCACCCCGCGCGGATCCGGTCCACCGGGTCGCCGCCCGGCGCGGGGGCCTGGACGTACTGCGTGAAGCCGTAGTTCACGACGGCGTCGAGCAGGCCCTGCTTGCTGCCGAAGTGGTGGTACAGCGTGGGGGCCTGGACGCCGGCGCGTTCGCAGATCGCCCGCGTCGACACCGGCCCGCCCTGCGCTTCGTGCAGGAGCT
This sequence comes from Amycolatopsis sp. NPDC051371, assembly GCF_040682155.1. Taxonomy (NCBI): domain Bacteria; kingdom Bacillati; phylum Actinomycetota; class Actinomycetes; order Pseudonocardiales; family Pseudonocardiaceae; genus Amycolatopsis; species Amycolatopsis sp. NPDC051371. The sequence goes on along the minus strand of NZ_JBFBAG010000032.1, from coordinate 85,892 downwards.
GCCCGGCGGCCAGCAGCAGGCGGTCGCGGGTGCTGGTGGTGCTGCTCGATCGTCCGGCCATGTAGCAATTGTAGCGCCGGTCTGTAACGTCAGGTCCGCAGTCGCAGCTGCACGCGGCGAAGCCCGGCGAAGGCGTTCAGCACCGCCGGGTCGGTCGTCGCGGCGTCCGGCCGCACCGACCGGTAGCCGTCGAGGAGCGACTCCCGCAGCTCGTCCCGCTGCGGCAGGTGGTTGAGCTCGTCGAGCGCCACGGCGAGGTCGTACGCGTAGTGCCCGTACCCGCAGTCGTCGAAGTCGATCGCCCGGACGCGGCCGCGGTGGAACAGGTAGTTCTCCTGGCGCAGGTCGCCGTGGACCAGGCCGAAGACGTCGGCGCCGCACCCCAGGACGGCCCGGACCGCGCGCACCCGCCCGACGGCGGTGCGGACCCGTTCGTCGCCGCCGGCCAGTACGACCGCCCGGTCGAGCACGGCGTCGGAGAAGCCGTCGACCTGCGAGCGGCCGAACTCGGTCAGGTCGTCGACGCGCCCGCGGTCGAGGCCGTTCATCCGCGCGCCGTGCAGGTGCAGCCGCGCGGTGAACTCGCCCACCGCGTACAGCTGCGGCGCGCTGAGCCGTTCGTCGACGAACCGGCCGTCGACCCAGTGGCAGAGCACGCAGGTGCGCGGCTCCGGCACCGCCGGGTCGGCGACCACGGTCACCCAGTCCCGCGCCCGCGTCGGCACCGGCCGCGGGACGACGAGGTCGGTTTCACGGCCCAGCGCGGCGAGCCACGCCATTTCGGCCCGCACCTGCGCGGCACCGGGGCCGTCCGCACGCTGCACGCGCAGCGCGTACCGGTGGCCGTCCGCGCCGTCGACGCGGAACACCGTGTTGAGCCCGCGCCCCAGCGGCGTCAACCGGGCCACCGACACGTCGTAGGCGGTCAGGGCGGCTTCGGCGAGGCGGCGCAGGCGTCTGGTGCGGCCGGAGCGGTCGAGGTCGGCGAACGGCCGCTCGTTCGCCGTCGAGCCCGCCATGGCCCACGTGCTCAGCTGATCGACCGTTCCGGCTCGCGGGCGTGCGCGACGAGCTCGATCGCCGGCGTGTGGCGCCCGCCGCCTCCCAGTCGCTCGACCCCTCGCAGACCCTCGACCAGCCGCTCGACCTCGGTGTCCGGCCGCACCCCGAAGCGCATGAACTGGCTGGTCATGCCGATCTTGTTGCCGCACTGGCGCACCAGCAGGTGGTGCTCGGCGAGCAGGTAGTCGCACAGTTCGGCGCCCTCGACCGAGCCGGGCAGCTTGACGAGCAGGAAGTTCGCCTGCGACGGGAACACCGTCAGCTCCGGGAACTGGTTCAGCTGCGAGTTCATCATGAACCGGTCGAGGGCGAGCTTCTTGAGACTGTCCTCGTACTCCGCGCGGTGCTCGGCGAGCATGAAGATGACGGTCTCGGCGAGCGAGTTCACGTTCCACTTCGGCAGCGCGCCTGACAGCTTGCGCGTCAACGCCGGGTTCGACACCTGGTAGCCGAAGCGGATCCCGTGCAGCCCGAAGTTCTTGCCGAGGCTCTTCAGCACGATGACGTTCGGCCGTACGACGGCTTCGGCAGCCACCGACGGGCTCATCTCGGCCTCGACGAAGTCGATGAACGACTCGTCGATCACCACGAGGTCGAGGTCCTCGAGGGCGTCCATGAACCGGATCACCTCGCGGCGCGGCAGGTACCCGCCGTCGGGGTTGTTCGGGTTGCACAGCACCGCGACCCGCGAGCCGCGGCGCTTGATGAACGCGACGTACTCGTCGACCCGGAGCTCGAAGTTGTCGGACTCCTTGAGCAGGAACATGTCGACGCGCTTGCCGGTCTCGAGGGGCTGGTCGGTCCAGCGGCCGAACGTCGGGATCGGCACGGCGATGCTGGCGTCGACCAGCAGCCGGTCGATCCAGGTGATCAGCTCGGTCGAGCCGTTGGCCAGCGAGATCGTCGACGGGTTGAGCCGCAGCACGCTCGCCAGCTGCGCGGTGATCGCGCCGGCGTCGCTCGGGTAGAACTTGAGGATCGTGCGGAGGTTGCGCTCCAGCTCGCCGAACATCTCGTCGGTGGGGAAGTACGGGTTGCAGGGGATGCAGAAGTCCGCGAGGTCGTCGGCGTGCTGTCCCATCGCCCTGGCCACGGAGAAGAACGACGGGCTGTGGGCCGCACTCTGCTGGAAAAGGCCTCTGGTGGTCATACCGTGCCGCACGCGTGGTCTCCGTCCGCCGCTTTACCGGCCCCTTGCCTTCCCGATGGGGACACGGGTGAATCGGACGGACGGTTCAACACCGGTCACGGCGTAGACCCCGAGGCCGGCCAACGCGGCGCCGGCGAGCACGGAGAGGGCGAGGAGCGGCAGCGGTGCGGCCAGCGGGTCGATGCCGGTGAAGGACTCGACGCCGATCACGGCGGTGAGCAGGGCGTCGGCGGCCACGGCTGCTTTGACGACGCGCAGCCGGTGCGCTTCGGGCCAGCGGGTGAACCGCAGGACCCAGGCCAGCGCGGGGAGCACGAGGATCGCGTGCATCGCGACCGCGTGCAGCGGCTTGAGCGACCCGGCGGTGGTGTAGGCGCCTTGCGGGTCGCCGCCGCGGGCCTCGACCACGCCGCGGGCGATCATCACCGCCCCGGTGGCCAGCGCGACCAGCAGCACGACCAGGCCCGCGCGGACGGCCAGGCGCAGGCTCGCCGCTTCCGGGCCCGGCCCGACCAGCGCCGCGGCCGTGAACCCGATGACCGTCAGGATGAGCACTCCGCCACCCGCGGCGAGCGTCATCGACACGGCGTTGTCGAACGGCGTCTCGAAGTTGAAGTGGGACGGCACCCCGCGCCAGGCCTGCATGCTGACCAGCACGACCTCGGCGACGCTCGCGGCCGTGAACGCGCCGAGCAGGGCGGTGCGCAGCCGGGGGCGGACGGTGAGGAACGACGTCGCCCAGGCGACCGACGCGAGCGTCAGCCCGAACGACAGGCCGAACGTGACGGCCTTGCGCATCGACAGCGGCCCCAGCCACGAGCCACCGGTGGCGACGAGCACGGCCGCGTGCGCGACGCCGCTCAGGAACAGTGCCGCGCCGACGGCGTAGGCGATCCGCTCGGCTCGCCTGCCGTCGTGCCAGATCCGGGTCAGTGCGTTCATGCACCGAGTGTCGCGCCGGGGAGGGGGTCACCGCGTCGGCCCGGCGTCGACACCACGGCGTACGACGACGGGCGTACGGCAATGGGGAAGAAACGTCGAAAAGCGCTGGTAAAGGAATTGTGTTGTTCTTGACCGGAATATTGCCGAATCGCGTGCCCGGCGCCACTCGCGAGGCGGATGCATTGTGGGCGAAAGAGTTCTACCATCGAGTCATGTACATAGCCCTGCTGACCTACACAGCGCCCGAAACAGAAGTCGACTACGCGCTCCCGGACCATTCGGACTGGTTGCGTCAACAATTCACGAAGGGGGTCTTCCTCGTTTCCGGAAAGGGGACCGGCGCGGCCGACCACGTGATCCTCACGCGGTCGGTGCTGCGCGGCAAGCTCGACGCCGTGCTCGCCAGCGATCCGTTCGTCGTCCGGCGCCTGGCCCGCTACGAAGTCATCGAGTTCACCGCCACGCGCACCGCCCAGGAGCTGCTGGCGATCAACGAGGCCATCGCCTCCTGAGGAATTCCGCCACGGTCGGGTGGCCCGGCGACGAGGCCCCGCCACCTGCCGGCGAAGAACGCTCACCTGCTGGCCCGCTTATGATCGGGCGCACGGATGTCCAGCAGGGAGAGTGCGATGAAGACCCCCGACCTCGTCTTCCGGGGCCGCCGGTTGAGCAGCGACCGCGCGCTGGTGCTGGCCGTGGTTCAAGTGCTCCCGGAGCCCGACGCGGCGCGGGAAGCGGTCCTGAACGCCGTCGAGGACGGCGCCGATCTCGTGGGTTTCGCCGGAACCGGCGTCGAACCCCTGGTCGCGTGGGCGCGCTCGAAGTTCCCCGATCTCTGCCTGGCGGTCGACACCGCGGACGCTGCGGTGGCTGCCGCGTGCTGTGAGGCCGGAGCCGACCTGATCCTCGCGCGGACCGACCTCACCGAGGTCGCGGCGCGGTTCGGCGCCGGTTACGCCGGCTCTTCGGTTCCTTCCGCGCCCGGTTTCGTCCTGGACGTCGGGGTGCTGCGGGCGGCGCCGTCGCTGCCGGAGGACCTGCCGGTGCTGCTCTCGGTCGCCGGCGACGGAACCCCTGCCGGACTGGCGCTGGCGGCGCTCGCGGCGTCGGCCGGGGCGGCGATCATCCGGACCGGGCACGTGCGCGCGACGAGGCACGCGGCCGAGATGGCGGCGAGCATCGCGGGCACGCGCCCGCCGGCCAAGGCGGTCCGATGGGAGTGATCCGGCAGATCTGGCCGGTCGAGCGCGGCCTCGACGACCACGATCTGGAACAGCTCTACCAGTACCCGGCCGGTCCCCGGTGGGTCGCGGTCAACTTCGTGGCCAGCACGGACGGCGCGATCACGGTCGAGGGCCGCTCGGCGAGCCTGTCGACGCCGGCCGACCGGATCGTCTACCGGCTGGGCAACGACCTGGCGGACGTGGTGCTGGTGGGCGCGGGCACGGCGATGGCGGAGGGGTTCGAGGGCATGCGCCCCGACGAGCGCACGGCCGAGCGCCGCCGCCGGTTCGGACTGGCCCCGATCGCCCCGGTCGCGGTGGTGACGACCGGGCGGTCCCTGCCCGCCGATGCCCCGGTGATCACGAAGGCTGCGGTCCCGACGCTGGTGTTCACGTCGTCTGCGGCGCCTTCGTCGTTGCGTGACGAATGGGCGGCGAACGGGGCCCGGGTGTTCGTCGTGGGTGCATCGGAGGTGTCGGCTTCCGAGGTGGTCTCGACGTTGGCGGCCGAGGGTCTGGGCCGCATCGACTGCGAAGGCGGGCCGAAGTTGTTCGGGTCGTTGATCGAGGCGGGAGTGGTCGACGAGTTCCGCCTGACGGTGGCGCCGTTCCTGGTCGCGGGAGCATCGAGCCGGGCAGCGGTGGGCGGGGCGATCGACCCGGCTTCCCTGGAGCTGGCTTCGGTGCTGACGGACGGGAGCAGCGTGCTGCTGAGGTATTTGATTCCCCGCTAGGCCCCGTTTTTGTCGGTGCTGCCCGGTATCGTGGAATTCGGGGTTCCCTGGGCCGTTTTTGTCGGTGCCTTCCGGTAGTGTGGAAATCGGGGGGCTGCTTACGCCCGTTTCCCTTGCGCCACAACAGAAATCCCAGGTCGCAGCGCCGTCCGGGTTTCACCCGATTCAGTGATGATCTTCGCACGTTTGTTCGGTAATGTCAGTGGCATGACCACTCTTTCCCTTTCCTGCGACCGAAGACCGGCGCCGCACCCGCGGCGATCACAGCAGCCGGCGAAAATGCTCCGCCATCTCGAGACGCCCGGCTTCCCTCGGCGCAAGCCAAGCGAAGTCGTCGTGCTCTTCCGGGTTGAGCACGACGTCTCCGGCGCCGTCTTCTTCCACCGTGTAAACGAAAGCGTGGATCTCCATCGCGCGCCCGGCGACGTCCGGCCAGGAATCGCGGGCGAGTTCACCCGTCACCCGGACCCGCAACCCCGTTTCCTCCGCCGCTTCCCGGACCGCGGTGGCTTCGAAAGCTTCGCCCGGCTCCACCGTCCCGCCGGGCAGTTCCCACCGTCCCGCGAGGAAGACGCCTGGCCCGCGCCGGAGGAACAGCACCCGGTCGCCGCGGGCGATCCAGCAGTAGGCCAGGTGCTTGCGCGCGATCTCCGTCATGCGCGCGATTCTCGCTCAGTTGGTCTTCGACGTTGGCAGGTGGGCGCCGAGGTACCCGACGTACACCGTGCCCGTGCCGTCCGTGTCGTCGAGGAAGTGCAGCCGTGGCGCCGGCGACTTGAAGCGTTCCAGGGCGATGTGGGCGCCGAAGTAGTCGCGGCCGCAGGGATTCGTCCGCGGGTCGACGCGGAACGTCCGCGCCTGGCGGAGCCGTTCGTTCGTGGTCACCGTGTCCGACTCGGCCAGGGCGATGATGTTGGCGCTGATCAGCGACCCCGGCTGGCCGGTGCGGGCGAACGCGAGTACGTCCGACAGCTCGGGCCCGGGGTCCTGGCCCGCGTCGAGCAACGTGGTCCGCGCGCCCGCGTACGCGTCGAGCGTGCGAAGCGCGTCCCACGCCTTGCGCCGCCATGCGCCGGCTTTCGGGTGGTGGTCGAGGATCGCGGCCGGAGCCGGTTCGGCCGTGATCGCGAGGTGCTTGAGCGTCGCCGTCGCGGCGCCGATCAGCTCGGCGAAACTCGGGAACTCCTCCGGCGGACGCTCGGCGGCGGCGACCTCGTCGTCGGCGTCGTGGAACCGGGCGAGCGTGCCCGCCAGCAGCCCGTTCACGCGTCTGAGGTCGTCGCGTTCGGTCTCCGTCTCTTCGAACGCGCGCGCGTAGTCGTCCACCTCTTCCTGAAGCTGCGCGAGCTGCGTCCGCAGGCACGCAACGTCGATCGCGGACAGCTCCTCGAGCCGGCGGCGGAGCACCTTCACCTCGCCGGCGCGCCGATCCCGGTCCTCGGCTTCGGCCTTCGACTTCTTGCGCAGGATCGTGATCACGCCCCGCGCCTCCGCCAGCTCGCGCTCGGCGCGGTCCAGCTTCTCGGTCAGCTCGGCGTCCGGCTCTCGTTCCGGCGCGTCGAACGGATCCGTGGCGTACCACGCTTTCACGCTCGGTACCTCCGCCCACTCCTCGGGCAGCGGCGTCCGGCCGCGCGTCTGAAGCAGTCGCGTGATCGCTCCTTGAAGCGCCTCGCCCGACACCGGGCTGGCGGTCTCGACGAAGTCGGGGAGCTGGTCGCACAGCGGCGCGTACAGCCGTGCGCCCTGCGGCACCTCGTAGCCGAGGGGCACGTGCTGGTTGAGGGTGCGGCGGAAGCGGTCGTCGACGTCGAACACGTTGACCAGCCCGGGCCAGCCGTCCACCGGCACGGTCGGCGGTTCGGTGAGCATCAGGACCGCCGACGTCCGCCAGTCCGCCACCAGCGCTTCGCCCAGCAGCTCCGCGACACGGTCGCACTCCTTGCGAGACCAGCCGCGCATCGCGAGAACCGGCGCTTCGATCGGGATCTCGTCACTCCCGCTCGCGCCGAGCTCCTCCAGCCCGATCCGGTGCGCCGGCGCTTCGTGGCAGCTGCGCCACGCCCGCGTGCACGCGGCGGCCAGCAACCACGCCACGCGATCTTCACCGGCGTGGTAGCACAACGAAAGCAATACCTGAACGGAGTAGCGTCCTTCGCCGCCCGTCCACCCGAACTTCAGGTCGCACCGGCGCGAACCGCCGTCGTCGGAGGAGCCGAGATCGGCCACCGTGTAGTCGTCGTGCTGCCGCTGGCGGGCGATCAGCCTGCTGCGCAAGGCGTCCAGGGGGCGTTTCCCCTCGGTGGGGACCAGTCCGTGGTGCCAGATCCGGTGCACCCCCACAGGACTCAACTCCGTTCGCCGGGAACAGGACCTCAGGCGAACATAGCGGATCCTGTGACCGGGCGAACGCGGGGCGTCACGTCATGCCCGCGTCCAGAGGCAGAACGGATGCCCGGCCGGATCGAAGCAGACGCGGACGTCCTCCTGCGGCTGGAAGTCCGAGACGACAGCACCCGCGGCGGTCGCGGCCGACGTCGCCGCGTCGAGGTCGTCGACCTCGATGTCGAGGTGCAGCTGCATCTGCTGGGCGCCGCCGGCGGGTGGCCACACCGGCGGGAGGTGGTCGGTCTCGAGCTGGAACGACAGCCCGGCGCTGCCGTCCTCCGGGCGCAGCGTCACCCACTCCGGCTCGTCGGTCTTGATCGGCCAGCCGAGCAGCTTCGAGTAGAACTCGGCGAGCGCACGCGGTTCCGGCGTGCCCAGCACGGTGGAAGTCAGCTTCATGATCCGGTGGTACCCGCGGGCGCGGGACTTCTACCGGGCCGGGCCGCTCTGGGTGTCGAAGTAGCCGATGGGCGGGCCGACCTGCCGCCACGACGTCGTCGCGAACACCGCGGCCCCCGAGAGCGCGAGCAGCGCGGTGATGACGGCGAGCGTGGCGCCGATCCGGCCGGGACCGGGCCGGGTGCGCGCACCGGCGTGCACGCCGAAGACGAGCGCCAGCACGCTGATCGGCAGCAACGCGAACCACAGCGCGCCGAGGACCAGCACGAACGCCTGCGCGACCCAGGAAAACACCCACGCGGTCACGACCGGCGGCCGCACGATCAGCCAGGCCGCCCAGGTGGCGACGGCGAGCGTGAGCCCGGACGCGCCGATCGCCAGCGACGCGATCGCCAGGCCGCGGCCGGGCCGCGTGGTTTCGGTCGATTCGGCTTCGTGCTCCGGTGCCCCCATGCCGGGAACATCTCGGCGGGACGCCCTGGCGTTACGCGGAATACCCCGCCGCCGCGCGGGTTGATTCCAGGCGCAGGCGAAAGATCACTGAGGGAGCCGCCATGTCGTCCGAGCACATCCAAGGGACCGTCGCCGACGGGTTCGAGTCCGTCCGCGAAGAGTTCGCCGCCGTCGCGACCGCCGAAGGCGGTGACTACGCGGCCCAGCTCGTGGCGCACGTCGACGGCGAGCGCGTCGTCGACCTGTGGACCGGCCCCGAGATCACCGCCGACTCGCTGACCGGCGTGTTCTCCTCGACCAAGGGCGCGGCGCACCTGGTGGTGGCGCTGCTCGTCCAGGACGGCGTGCTCGACCTCGACCAGCGGGTCAGCCACTACTGGCCGGAGTTCGGCGCGGCGGGCAAGGCGGCGGTCACCCTCCGGGAGCTGCTGGCGCACCGCGCCGGCGTCGTGGGCGCGGACGCCGGCTTCACGGCCGACGAGATCGCCGACGACCGCGTGATCGCCGAGCGGCTCGCCCCGCAGCGGCCGTACTGGCGCCCCGGCACGGCGTTCGGCTACCACGCGCTGGTGATCGGCGCCCTGACCGGCGAGGTCGTCCGGCGCGTCACCGGCCGCAGCATCCAGGAGCACTACGAGGAGCGCATCCGGCGGCCGTTCGGCCTCGACTTCTACCTGGGCCTGCCGGAGGAGCTGGAGCCGAGGTTCCTGACGACGCAGCCGATGCTCCCGACACCGGAGCAGCTGGCCGAGCTGGAGGCGAACGCGACGGGACCGGACAGCATCACGGGGATCGCGTTCAACCGCAACCACCCGAAGGCACCGGAGCTCTGGGACCTCCCGAACCTCAAGGCGGTCCGCCGGCTGAGCCCGGCCTCGGTGGGCGGCGTGGCCTCAGCACGCGGCCTGGCCGGAATGTACGCGGCGGCGATCAGCGGCCCCGAGCGGCTGCTGAACCCGGAGACGGCGGCGGAGTTCGCCCAGATCCATTCCACCGGCGACGACCTGTCGACCCGCAACCACAACGCATTCGGCCTCGGCTTCGCGATCGTCTCGGACGACTACCCGGTCCTCGGCCAGGGAGCATTCGGCCACAGCGGCGCGGCGGGTTCCCAGGCGTTCGCGGACCCCCGAAGCGGCCTGGCGTACGGCTACAACCGCCGGCGCTTCGCATTCCCGGGCGGAGCGGCCCCGGAGAACGTCAGGCTGGTAAACGCGATCCACAAGGCGGTGACCGAAAAGCGGGCATGACGAGTTAGTGGTCCACAAAGGACTCTCCTGGCCGGCCGGCCAGGAGAGTGGTGGTCGCACGCTCGAAATCGTCCTGCGCCCGTGAGGCCCGCCGAGCGCAGGGCGCCAAGGAGCTGCGCAGGATGGCGCAGGTTGGCGAGCCGCGGGTCAGGGCGTCGAAGCCGCTCGGCGCGTAGCTGGCACCGTCGCCCCTCCCCGGCAGCCTGCGACGAGAGGCCGAGCAAGCCGACGGAGCTCTCACCTTCGGACGAATCAGGCACCCGGGACCGCCGAAGAAGGCGAGGATCGCCGTCCGCACCCGGCGCAACCCCTCACCCCGGACGGCCCCGGCACCCGCTCGGCCACCCGGCGGGATGCACGTCCGCATTGGACGTCGTTACAGAGTTCACTCGTTAGGACGTTCCGGTCGAGAAGTTTGGCCTGATCACGGGCTTCGGATTGACTTTCCGTAGCGAAAACCCTCCCGATCATCGCGTCGGTGTGGAACTATTGGTCCGTTCGCGGGGAGAGGGCCCCGCGAGGGGGACTCACCGTCACGGCGAGCGGCCCCATGCAGATCCCCAGGGGAGAGGAGATCGACCATGTCGACGCCCACGGACACCAAGCCGGAGGAAACCCCGGAGCCGGTCGAGAACGCCGGCCCGGTAGCCGACGAACACGGCTGGGTGCACATCGACCACGAGCACATCGGGACCGAGAAGAAGGACGGCCCGATCGTGATGCCGAACTGCGGACCGCCCTGCTACCAGGTCGCCCGCTGACCTTCACCGAACTGTGATCGCCCGCTTGCCGATCTTCTGTCGGCAGGCGGGCTTCTTTCTGCTACGGGCTGTGGTGTCATAGTGGAGTGCCCGTGACAAAGCTCGATCCGACCGAAGTCATCGACAAGGTTCGACAGCTTCACCGGGCAGCCGCGGACAAATCGTGCCTCGCGCGCTACCACGAAGGCGTTCGCCTCCTCCGGCGAGCAGTCGGCCTGCTCGACTCGATCTACCCCGTGCCCGACGAGCACTACACCCAGTGGCTCGTGGTGCGGATCCGCGTGTCGAGCCTGCTCGCCGCGCTGTCTTCGGAGATTTCCGGTGACGTGGGTGCCGGTCTGGCCGCGCTGGACGACGTGCGGCTGCTGACCGGCGCGATCGACGATCGGGTGCTGAAGGCCGAGCTGAACGGCGCGCTCGACCACAACTACGCCGCGAAGCTCACCACCGTGGGACGGAACGAGGACAGCCTCAAATACTTCGACCTGTCGCTGGAGCACCAGGAGTACCGGCTGCAGCACGGGGCGGCGCCGGAATCGCGCATGGAGGCCTTCGCGCAGACGCTGACCATGCGAGCCTCGAGTTACACCCGGCTGGGCAACGTCCAGCAGGCTCGTGCGGACCTGAACCGGTCGCTGGAACTGGCCGAGAAGTACGAGCTGCGCGCCCAAGCCGCTGACATCCACCGGAACTTGGGCACGTTGGCGCTCCGGACGGGCGATGTGCCGGAAGCCCTTCGCCTATACGAGGTGAGCGAGCGCAGCTACCGGGCGCTGGGGCGGGACGCGCCGCCCTGGTTGTGGCTCGAGCAGGCTCAAGCTCTGCTGGCCGCCGGGCTCGCCGATGAGGCCGGTGCTCACCTCGACAGTCACATGGCCGTGATGGCCGACCAGGACAGCGTGACCCGTGACCTGGGATTCGTCGAGCTGCACCGGGCTTCTGCGGCGCTGCTGAGCGATGACCTCGACCTCGCCCGGCAAATGGCCGCCGCGGCGCGCAGGCGGATGCTCAAGGTCGGCTGCAAGACGTGTGTCGCGAACGCGACCATCGTCGGCTTGCAGGCCGATACGCGCGAGGCGCTGCGGAACGGGGCGTTTCCGGCGGCTCTGCCGGGCAGGGCGCTGCGCGCGGCCGACAAGATGCCGGTTCCGAGGCTCGCCGATCAGGCCGCCACCGCACGGATGCTGGCCGTCCGCCTCGACATCCGGCGCGGCAACCTCAAACGCGCCGTCGAAACCCTCCGGAAAGTCCCCCGCCCCGGGCAGCTCACCCCCATCGACTATCGGATGCTGCGCCGCCTCTGCCGGGCCGAACTGGCCGTCGCCCAGGGGAGCCGGGCCAGGGCGCTCACCGAGATCCGGTCCGGGCTCACCGAGCTCGACGCCGTCCGCGACCGGATGGGTGGACTCGATCTCGTCTCCGGGACCGCCCTGCACGGCCAGGAGCTCGCCGACCTCGCTGTCAAGCTCGTGCTCGAACGCAGCGATGCCCGGCGGCTGTTCGTCTGGCTCGAACGGACGCGCGCCCAGACCTACCGCTACGAACCGCTCTCCGCCGGGACCGATCCCGAGCTCGCCGCGCGCGTCGCCGAGGTGCGGGGCCTCGGGCAGGCCATCCAGGAAGCCCAGCACGACGGCCACCCCATCGCCGGGCTGCGGGCCAAGTACAACGAACGCCTGCGCGAGGCCCAGCGGCTCGGCTGGCACACCGGGCGCTGGGGCCGGCCGCGGCCGGTGGCGGGGCTCGGCGAGGTTGTCGCGCAGCTCGGGGAGCGCGCCTTGGTCAGCTTCGCCGCTTCCGGGGACGAGCTCGTCGCCCTCGTCGTCGCCGGGGGTGAGTGCCGGCTCGTGCGGCTCGGGTCCGCCGGGGCCGCCGCCGAGTCCGCGCGCGTGCTCAACGTCGACCTCGACGCCCTCGCACCCGACAACCTGCCCGAACGGCTGGCCGAGGTCGTCATGGCCTCCGCGCGCAAGCAGGCCGACAAACTGGACGCCCAGCTCATCCAGCCGCTCGCCGAGGTCTTCGGCGACCGCGACCTGGTCATCGTCCCCACCGGCCCGCTCTACGCCGTCCCGTGGGGCGTCCTGCCCGGACTGCGGGGGCGGCCCACCGTCGTCGCGCCGTCGGCGACCGCGTGGCTCGCCGCCGAGCTGACGAAGTTGCCGCGCGCCCGCAAGATCGTGCTCGTGCGCGGGCCCGGGCTGGCCGGCGCGCGGGGTGAGCTGGAGAAACTGACCACCCACTACCGCACCGCGACGACCATGACCGGCGCCAAAGCCACCGTGAAGTCCGTGCTGCGCGCGATGGACGGTGCCAAGCTCGCCCACTTCGCCGCGCACGGCGCGCACGAGCCGGAGAACGCGCTGTTCTCCCGCCTCGAACTCGCCGACGGCGCCCTCTTCGGGCACGAGATGGCCGGACTGCGACAACCGCCGCGTCAAGTCGTCTTCGCCGCGTGCGAGCTCGCGCTCAACCGGATCCGGCCGGGCGACGAAGCCCTCGGGTTCGCCAGTGCGCTGCTCGCCAGCGGCTCCCGCACGGTGATCGCGCCGCTGTCTCGCGTCGGCGACCTGGCCTCGGCGGCCGCGATGGACGACTACTACCGCGCGCTGGCCGTCCGGGACAGCCCCGCGCTGGCGCTGGCCGACGCGATCGCCGTCGACCCGTTCCGCCGGCCCTTCGTCTGCCTCGGGTCAGGCTGAGAACGCTGAGAACGCCGGGGGCGACCACACCAGCCGCGGGTCGGTCTGGACGAAGCTGCCGAGCAGGTGGTCGACACGCGTCAGCACGTCGAGGTCCAGCCGGACGCCGGCGGCCTTCGCGTTCTCCGTGACCTGCTCCGGCGTGCTCGCGCCCACCACCGCGGACGCGACGGTTTCGTGCTGCAACGTCCACGCCAGCGCGAGCTGCGCCATCGTCAAGCCCGCGTCGTCCGCGACGCCGCGAAGCAGCTCCACCCGCTCCAGCAGCTCCGGCATCAGCAGCGGCCGCGCGGGCGCCGGCCCGGCCCCGCGCGAGCCCGCCGGTACGCGCCCGTCCCGGTACTTGCCGGTCAGGACGCCCTGCGCCAGCGGCACCGACGCGAACTGCCCGACGCCGATCCGCTCGCCCACCGGCATCACCTGCGCCTCCGGCACCCGCCACAGCATCGAGTAGTGCGGCTGGTTGGCGATGAACGGCACGTCGTACCGCGAAGCCGCTTCATGCGCCTGCAGCAGCTGCTCGGCCGTCCACTCGGACGTGCCGACGTACCGGATCTTCCCTTGCCGCACCAGGTCCGAGAGCGCGAGGAACGTCTCCGCGACCGGTGTCCGGTAGTCGAAGCGCAGCAGCTGGTAGACGTCGACGTGGTCGGTGCGCAGCCGCCGCAGCGAGCCTTCCAGCGACGCGATCACGTGCTTGCGGCTCAGCCCGGCGTCGTTCGGCCCCGGGCCCTCGGGCCAGAACACCCCGGTGCACAGCACGATCTCGTCGCGACGCACGCCGGCGAACGCCTCACCGAAGGACGCTTCCGCCGCGCCGCCGTCCCACGCCGCCGCGGTGTGGAACGTCGTGACGCCGGCGTCCAGCGCCGCGGCGACGCAGCCGGGAGCGTCGTGCGTCCGCCAGTTGCCGTAGGCGATCTCGCTCACGGCGAGCCCACTCGCGCCGAGCCTGCGGTACTCCACGTCAGCCTCCCTGGACAGCCATCTCGTCGATCCACGCGTCGACCGCGCCCGCCTTGCGCACGAACGACTCCCGCACGCAAGGGTGCGGCAGGATCAGGAACTCTTCCGTGCCGAGGCCGCGCACGACCGCCTCGGCGACGTCCTCGGGTTCGAGCAGCGGCGCCGCCGCGGCGATCGCCAGCGCGGCCGGGTGACCGGCGGCGATGCCGGGTTCGAGCAGCGCCGTCCGGACACCGAGCGGGCACAGCGCGCTGACCCGCACCCCGCGTGGCCGGTAGGTCATCGCCAGCCACTCGGCGAGCCCGACCGCCGCGTGCTTGGTGACCGAGTACGGCGCGTCGCCGGGGGTGCCGAGCAGCCCGGCGCCCGACGCCGTGATCAGCAGGTAGCCGTCGCCGCGCGCGAGCATCGCGGGCAGCACGACCTGCGCGGCGTGGACGTGCTGCATGACGTTGAGCTCCCACGACTTCGCCCACTGCTCGTCCGCCGCGTGGACGCCGGTGCCGAACGCCGCGCCCGCGTTGGCGCAGAACAGGTCCACCTCGCCGAACTCGGCGCGGGCCGCCGCGACCAGCGTCTTGAGGTCCTTTTTGGACGTCGCGTCGGCGGTCACGGCGACGGCGCGGCCGCCCGCGTCCGCGATCTCGTCCGCCACGCGCCCGGCGCCCGCCGCGTCGACGTCGGACACGACCACCCCGGCCGCGCCTTCGGCGGCGAGGCGCCGCGCCATGGCGGCCCCGATTCCGTGTGCGGCGCCGGTCAGCACGACGACCCGTCCGGTCAGTTCCACGCGGGCTCCAGTATTTTCCGGGCTATTGTTACGCAGGTGAGTGAATTGTATTTCCGCCTTAGAAGGCAGGTGATAAAAGCCCTGGTGGGGGCCATGATCGTGCGGTGTTCACAGTTTCCCACCCTAGCACGAGTATTGCTTTTTCCGGGTCCGGTGCGTTATTCCTGTGATTGGTCTGCGTGAAGATCACCCCACCCCGCACAGGAGGTCCGCCGATGGCCGAGCTCGTCCCGCCGTCGCACGCTCGACGGCTGCGGTGCCTCGGCATCGGCGACCCCGACGCGGTGGCCGCCGTGGCGCGCGGCGGCGGCCTCGGTGTGCTAGACGGCGCCGATCCGGCCGATCTCCGGCTCGTCGCGACGCGGGTCCGGGTGCCCTACGGGGTGCGCACGGACGGCCCGGTTCCCGAGGGCGCCGCCTTCGCTGTCCGCACGACGGCGCCGTGGACCGGCGCGCTCGCCGAGGTGTCCGACGTCGCCACGGCCCGGGAGGCCGTCGAAGGTGGCGCGCTGGGACTTCTCCCCCGTGGCGGCGAACTCAGTGCCTTCGTGTTTCTGCAACAACTTCTCACGACGTTCGAGGTTCCGGTGTGGGGCAGCGTGGCCGGCCCGCGGACGGCGGTGGGGGCGCTCGCCGGGGGCGCGGCCGGAGTGCTCCTCGAGTCCACAGTGGAAGCGGACGTCCGCCGGATCATCGGCGTCGAGGTGCCCGCGCCGGCGACCTCCGACCGGCTGTGCCGGACCTTGGGCAGCGCGCTCCCGATCGTCCAGGGCCCCATGACGCGGGTCAGCGACCAGCCGGGGTTCGCCGCCGCGGTCGCCGAGGCCGGCGGGTTCCCGTTCGTCGCGGTGGCCACGGCGAACGGCACGCGCACCACGCAGCTGCTGACCACCACCGCCGACCGCCTCGGCGACCGGCCGTGGGGTGCGGGCATCCTCGGCTTCGTGCCCGACGACCTGCGCGTCGAGCAGCTCTCCGCGATCCGCGCGGTGCGGCCGCGGTGCGTGCTGGTCGCGGGCGGAAAACCGGGTCAGGTCAAGGCCTTGGAAGCCGAGGGGATCGCGACCTTCGTGCACGTCCCGTCGCCGATCCTGCTCGGTCAGTACCTCGACGCCGGGGTCCGCCGGTTCGTCTTCGAAGGCGCCGAATGCGGTGGGCACGTCGGTCCGCGGCCGAGTTTCGAGCTGTGGGAAGAACAACTGGCCGTCCTCGGCGCGACCAAGGATGTCGAAGTGCTGTTCGCGGGCGGGATCCACGACGCCCGGTCGGCGGCGATGGTCACCGCGATGGCGGCGCCGCTCGACGCCGTCGGCGTCCTGATGGGCACGGCGTACCTCTTCACCGAGGAAGCCGTCGCGCACGGCGCGATCACCGGCCTGTTCCAGGAACGCGCCATTGCCGCCGACACGACCGTCACGCTCGAGACCGCGCGGGGCCACCGGACGCGGTGCTTGCCGAGCCCGTACACGACCGAGTTCGAGCAGGTCAAGGCCGGTCTGCGTGACGTGCCCGCGCAGGAGGCGTGGCAGCGGCTGGAAGAGCTGAACGCCGGACGGCTGCGCGTCGCGAGCAAGGGCGTCCGGCGCGACGGCGAGCGGCTCGACGAGGGAACCCAGCTCGCCGAGGGGATGTACATGGCCGGTCAGGTCGCCGTGCTGCGTGACTGCCGCACGACGATCGCCGAGTTGCACGCCGACGTGACTTCCGGGAAAACCTTTGCACGCGTGGAGGAATCCGCTCCGGATTCGGACAGCAGGGACATCGCCGTCATCGGCATGGCCTGCGCGTTCCCGGGCGCTCCGGACCTCGAAGCGTTCTGGTCGACCGTCCTGCGTGGTGAGGACGCGGTCACCGAGGTCCCGCCGGAACGCTGGGACCCCGCTGTCTACTTCGGACGGTCGACGTCGAAGTGGGGCGGGTTCCTGCCGCCGCTGGACGTCGATCCGCTCGACTTCGGCATCCCGCCGTCGGCGATGGGCAGCATCGATCCCGCGCAGCTCGTCTCGCTGGAGACCGCGCGCCGGGCGCTGGCCGACGCCGGGTACGGCGAGCGCGACTTCGATCGTGAGCAGACGAGCGTCGTGTTCGGTGCGGAGGCGGGCGGCGACCTCGCCAACGCGGGCACGCTGCGGTCCCTGCTCGACGGTTACCTCGACGAGGTGCCGCCCGAGCTGCTCGCCCAGCTGCCCGCACCGACGGAGGACACGTTCCCCGGCACGCTCGCCAACGTCATCTCCGGCCGGATCGCCAACCGGCTCGATCTCGGCGGCGCGAACTACACGGTGGACGCGGCGTGCGGCTCGTCGCTGGCGGCTCTCGACCTCGCGGCGAAGGAGTTGCGCGCCGGGACGAGCTCGCTGGTGCTGTGCGGCGCGGTCGACCTGCACAACGGCATCCACGACTACCTGATGTTCACCTCGGCGGGCGCACTTTCACCGACCGGCCGTTGCCGCCCGTTCGACGCGGCGGCCGACGGGATCGCGCTGGGCGAGGGCGTCGCGTGCCTGGTTTTGAAGCGCCTGTCTGACGCCGAACGCGACGGCGACCGGATCTACGCCGTGGTCAAGGGCGTCGGCGCGGCGAGTGACGGCAAGGCGCTCGGCCTGACCGCGCCGCGTCCGGAAGGTCAGCACCGCGCGCTGGAAAGGGCTTACCGGGACGCCGGAGTGTCCCCTGTGGACGTCGGCCTGGTCGAGGCCCACGGGACGGGGACGGTGGTCGGCGACGCGACCGAGCTGCGGACGTTGACCGGCTTCTTCACGGAGGCCGGCGCGTCGCCTGGTTCGTGCGTGCTCGGGTCGGTGAAGAGCCAGATCGGTCACACGAAGTGCGCGGCGGGGCTGGCCGGGCTGATCAAGGCGGCGCTCGCGCTGTGGCACGAGGTCGTGCCGCCGACGCTGCACCTGAGCAGACCGAACACGGCTTGGGACGCGGCGAGCCCGTTCACGTTCACGACGGCGGCGCGGCCGTGGGCGGATCCGGCCCGGCTGGCGGGGGTCAGCGCGTTCGGCTTCGGCGGGACGAACTTCCACGCGGTGCTGGGGGCGGGACCGGTCGCCCCGGATCGGCGCCATGGCCTACGGGATTGGTCCGCCGACGCCGAAGAGATCCTTCGGAACGTCCGGAAAAGCGACTCCGACCCGGGCAAGGTCGCCTTCCTCTTCCCCGGTCAGGGCAGCCAGCGCACCGGCATGCTCACCGAGCTGTTCGTCTACTTCCCCGAACTGGCCGACCTGCTCAAGCTCGCCCCCGACGTCGCCGCGAAAGCGTTTCCACCGCACGCCTTCGACGTCGACGCCGCTGAAGCGCAAGAACGGGCCCTCACCGACACCCGCATCGCGCAGCCCGCGCTCGGGCTGGTCGAGACCGCCGTGGCGCGGCTCCTGCGGCAAGTCGGCGTCCGGCCGGACTTTCTCGCTGGGCACAGCTATGGCGAGCTTGTCGCGCTGTCGGTCGCCGGGGCCTTCGACACCGAAACCCTGCTGAGGCTGAGCCGAGCCCGCGCGAAGGCCATCGCCGACACAGCCCGGCCCGGCACCATGGCGGCGGTCAGGGTAAAGCGGGACCTCCTCACCCCGACCCTCATCGGCCCGGATGTCGTGATCGCCAACCACAATGCGCCCGAACAGGCCGTCCTTTCCGGACCGACCGCCGCCATCGAACGCGCGATCCGGCGGTTGCGCGAGACCGGCATCGCCGCCCAGCGGATCCCGGTCGCTTGCGCCTTCCACAGTCCGCTGGTCGCCGAAGCGGGCGACCTCTTCGGCAAGGAACTCGCCCGGGAATCCATCGGGGAACCCCGGCGAACGGTGTGGTCGAACCGCACCGCGAAGCCGTACGAAGGCGACGTAAAAGAAGAACTCGTCGCGCAGATCGGTGCGCCCGTGCGGTTCCTCGAGCAGGTCGAAGCCATGTACGACGCCGGCGCGCGGACGTTCGTCGAGGTCGGGCCGGGCCGGGTGCTCACCCGGCTCGTCGGGGAGATCCTCGGCGACCGGCCGCACACCGTCGTCGCGTGCGGGCCCGATCTCAAGGGTTTTCTGACCGCGCTGCAAACGCTTGCGCGCGCAGGCGTCGACGTCCGCACCGACCGGCTGCAACGGCCAAAACGGCCGGCACCGTCCCCGACCGCCTGGGCCGTCGACGGACGGTCCGCCCGTGCGCCCGGCGCCGAGGCCCCTGCCCTCCTCCCGGCCCGACGAATCCGGAGTTCAGCCATGACCCAGCCCGCTCCCGGCCGTGACCAGGCGGTCGTCGACTTCCTGCGCACCACCCGCGAGCTCGTCGCCGCCCAGCGGGAGATCATGCTCGGCTACCTGGGCGGCGCGCCCGCCGCCGCGCCCGTCGTGGTCCACGAGCCCGCACCGCGACCGCAGCCGGAACCGCAGCCCGAAGCACCGGAAGCCGCAGACGTCCTCACCACGGTGATCGGCGTGATCAGCGAACGCACCGGCTACCCGGCCGAGATGATCGCCGGCGACCTCGACCTCGAAGCCGACCTGTCGATCGACTCCATCAAGCGCACCGAGATCGCCGGGACGCTCCTGGGCCGCCTCGGCCTCCCCGCCGACGACCGCACCGACCAGCTCAGCCGCGACCGCACGGCCGACGCCCTGACCGCGCACCTCGAGAGCTGGCTGAACCCCACCCCGGCGGCCGCCGCGCCCACCCGGTACCGGCTCGAACGGGTGCCGGTGCCGCTGGACCCGGATCCCGAACGGCTGCGCGGGAAGACCGTGGCGGTGCTGGGCGAGGACGACGCCGTGCGAGCGGCGTTCGCCGCGGCCGGGGCGGCGGTCGTCACCGGGGACGCGGACATCACCGTGCTGTTCGCCCGTGACCTGACGGAGGTGTTCTCCCGGCTCAAGGCACTGCGGGGCACCGTGCTCGTGGCGGCGGAGCCGGACGCCGTGGCCGGGCTGCGCGGCCTGGTGCGGTCGGCGGCGCTGGAACGCGGCGGCGTCACCCGGCTCGTGGAGGTGACGCAGGACGTCGCGAAGACCCTGGTGGACGAGGCCCTCAGCGACGGACCGGCCGTGGTCGGCCACGACGAGACCGGCCGCTTCACGATCGAGCCCCGGCCGGCGGGCCTCGGGTCGATCGCGTACTCCGGCGCCGGGCCGGGCGGCGGTGAGCTGGCCGCGCTCGGCCTCGGCCCGGACTCCGTCGTTCTGCTGATCGGCGGGGCCCGCGGGATCGCCGCCCACACGGCTGTCGCGCTCTCCGCGTCCGGCTGCCGGATCGAGCTGGCAGGCCGGACGGCGTGGCCGGGGGAGCCGGACGACCTGCCCGAAGATCCCACCGCGATGCGCGCGGTGCTGGCCGGGCGCGGTGGCTCGGTCGCCGACGTCGAACGCCGCGTGCGGACCGTGCTGGCCCAGCGCGAGATCGGCCGCACCCTCGACGAGATCCGCGCCGCCGGCGGCGACCCGGCCTACCGGACGCTCGACGTGCGTGACCCGGACGCCGTGCGCCACCTCGTCAAGAACCTGCACGGCCGGATCGACGGCGTCGTCTTCGCGGCCGGCGTGCTCGACGACAAGCTGATGGCCGACAAGGACGAGCAGTCGTTCCGGACCGTGTACGAGACCAAAGTGGACGGCGCGCGGGCCCTGCTCGACGCGCTCGACGTCGAACCCGGATTCGTCGCGTTCTTCGGCAGCATCGCCGCGGTGCTCGGCAACCGCGGCCAGACCGACTACGCCGCGGCGAACGACGCACTGGAGTCGCTGGCGAGAAGCTGGCCGGGCCGTGCGGTGACCGTCCACTGGGGACCGTGGGCGCCCGCGGACGACCACAGCGGCATGGTGTCACCCGAACTCGCGCGCGAGTACGAACGCCGTGACGTCCGCCTGCTCGACGCGGCTGAGGGCACCGCCGCCCTGCTGCGCGAACTCGCCTACGGCACGGACCGCGCGGTCCTGTACACGGCGTCACTGTGGTGACCCAGGAGCCGGTCGCGATCGTCGGCATGGGCGTGTTCCTGCCCGGTGCGTCCACAGTGGACCGGTACTGGCGGAACCTCGCCGAGGGCGTCGACGCCGTCACCGAGATCCCGTCGCACCGCCGGGACCCGGCGTTCCACGGGCACGACGCCACCGCGCCGGACCGGACCCACGGCCGCCGCGGCGGGTTCGCCCCGGACACCCTGGTCTTCGACCCGATCGCCCACGGAGTGCCGCCGACGTCGCTCGAAGGCACCGAGCCGGACCAGCTGACGGCGCTGGCCGTCGCCGTGGCCGCGGTCGACGACGCGGGCGGTCTCGGCCGGCTCGGCGACCCCGAACGCATCGGCGTCGTGCTCGGCCGCGGCGGCTACCTCTCGCCCGGGCTGCGGAGCTTCGACCAGCGCGTCCGCACCGTCCGGCAGGTCACCCGCACGGTCAGCGAGCTCCTGCCGTCGGCCGGGCCGGACGTCCTCGACCGGCTGCGGACGGCGCTGCTGGAACCCCTCGGCGAGTTCCGGCCGGAGACCGCGGCCGGGCTCGTGCCGAACCTCGCCGCGGCCCGCGTCGCCAACCGGCTCGACCTCGGCGGCCCGGCGTACACCGTGGACGCCGCCTGCGCGTCTTCGCTGGTCGCCGTCGACCAGGCGATCGGCGAGCTGACCCGGCACCGCTGCGACGTCGTGCTGGCCGGGGGCACCCACCAGACGCACGACGACACGCTCTGGGCGCTGTTCACCCAGCTCGGCGCGTTGTCGCCGAGCCAGCGGATCAGCCCGCTCTCGCGCGAAGCCGACGGCATGCTCATCGGCGAGGGCACCGCGGTCGTCGTGCTCAAGCGGCTGGCCGACGCGCGGCGCGACGGGGACCGCGTGTACGCCGTCATCCGCGGCAGCGGCACGTCGAGCGACGGGCGAGGCGCGAGCCTGCTCAGCCCGTCCGTCGCCGGGCAGACGCTCGCGTTGCGGCGGGCCTGGGCAGGGCTCGATCCGGCGGAGATCGGCTTGCTGGAAGCCCACGGCACGGCCACGCCCGCCGGGGACGCCGCCGAGCTGACCACCGTCGCCGACGTCTTCGGCCAGGCCGACGGGGCAGGGCCGGAGTCTCGGTCGGTGATCGGCTCGGTCAAGTCGATGATCGGGCACACGCTGCCGACGGCGGGGGTCGCCGGGCTGGTCAAGGTCGCCCTCGCGCTGCACCACGAGGTGCTGCCGCCGACGCTCAACTGCGCCGACCCGAACCCGCTGCTGGACAAGACCCGGTTCCGGGTGCTGGCCGAGGCCGAGCCGTGGGGCGCGCTGCCGCGCGTCGGCGCGGTCAACGCGTTCGGCTTCGGCGGTGTCAACGCGCACGTCGTGCTGGCGGCCGGCGACCCGGCGCCGAAGCGGCGGGTGCGCGTCGACGAGCCGGAACGCGTGCTGCGGCTGGCCGCGAACACCCCCGGAGAACTCCTGGACCAGCTCGACCGGCCCGGCTCGGGCGACGGCCCCTGCCGGATCGCGATCGTCGGCCCGGACGAGCGCAAGCTGGCCACGGCCCGGAAGGTGCTCGCCAAAGTGGCGGCCGGAGGTCGGTCGTGGCACGGCGGTGGCGACGTCTGGTGCTCGGTCGACCCGTTGCTGCCGACGGGGAAGATCGCGTTCGTCCACCCGGGACTGGAAGCCGGCGCCGAACCGCGCATCGAAGACGTGACCAAGCACTTCGGGCTCGACCGTCCACAGTGGTCCACGGCGAGCGTGCTCGACCGCGCGGCGAGCGTGTCGGCGACCGGGCTGGTGCTCGACGAGGCCTTGCGGCGGCTGTCGATCCGGCCGGACGCGCTGGCCGGGCACAGCGTCGGCGAGTGGACCGCGATGCAGGCCGCCGGGATGTACCGGGCGGAGCCGGGTCTCCTGCAGCGGTACTGGCCCGACGGGTTCGAGCTGCCCGACGCGGACTACCTGGTACTGGGTTGCCCGGCCGGGCGGGTCGCGGAGCTGCTGCCCGATGACCTGGTCGTCTCGCACGAGAACGCGACGAAGCAGACGATCGTGTGCGGTCCGCCCGATGCCGTCGCGAAGTTCGCCGAAACCTGCCGTGGGCTGGGGATCGTGGCCCGGACGCTGCCGTTCCGGTCCGGCTTCCACACCCCGCTGATGCGGCCGCACCTCGCGCCGTTCGCCCGGCTCGCCGCGGAGCTGGACCTGCGCGAGCCGACCCTTCCGGTGTGGTCGGCAACGACCGCGCGGCCCTACCCGGCGGAACCGGACGCGGTCCGCGACCTGTACCTCGTGCACCTGATCCGCCCGGTCCGCTTCCGGGAGCTGACCGAAGCGCTGCACGACGCCGGGTTCCGCGCGTTCGTGCAGGTCGGCGCCGGGCAGCTCGGCTCGTACGTCACCGACACGCTCGGCGAGCGGCGGCACCTCGTCGTCGCGGCCGCGTCCGGCACCCGGTCCGGCCTCGCGCAGCTGCGCCGCGTCGCGACCGCGTTGTGGGTCGAGGGCGGGAATCCGGACTTCGCGGCCCTGGAGCCGCGGCGGATCCGGCTCAGCACCGGGAACTCCCTGCTGTCGTTGGGAGACTCGGCTCGTGGGCTGCTCGACGACCACGCCCTGCCAGCCGGGGTGCCGGACGCGATCGTCGCCGAGTTCACCGCCCTGCTCACCGAGACCCGGCGGACCGCTGCGGACGTCGTCGCGGCCGCCGCGAGCCGGCGGGTCGGGTCCACTGTGGACGTCTCGCTGGCCGCGATGCCGTACCTGCGGGACCACCGGTTCTTCCGGCAGCGCGAGGGCTGGCCCGACGAGTCCGACTTCCGGCCGGTGGTGCCGGCGACGACGCTGGTGGACCTCGCCTGCCGGGCCGTCGAACGCGCCTGGCCGGGCACGGCGGCGGTCGCGGTGCGGGACGCGGTGTTCTCCCGGTGGCTGATCGCCTCCCCGGCGCAACGGGTGCCGCTCTCGATGAGCCGTGAGGGCGGCAGCGTGACCGTCGAGATCGGACCGTACGCGCTGCTGACCGTCGAGCTGGGGACGTTCGCCGCGCCGCCGTCCCCGGCCGGAGTGCCCGGCCCGGAAACCACGCCGCCGCTGACCGCGGAAGAGATCTACGCGCGGCGCGAGATGTTCCACGGGCCGGCGTACCGGGGCCTGGCCCGGCTGACCGGCCTCGGCGAGCAGCACATCCGCGGCGAGCTGGTCGTGCCGGAAGCGCCCGGCGGGCTGCTCGACAACGTCGGCCAGCTGCTCGGCTGCTGGCTGATGGCCGCGCGCTCCGACGGCCTGCTCGCCTTCCCACGGTCGATCGGCCGGCTCACCTGGCACGGGCCGGAACCCGCGCCCGGCACGCGCGTCACCTGCCTGGTCCGCGTCCGGCTGCCCCGGCCCGACGTGCTCGAGATGGACGCCGAGCTGGTGCGCGACGGCCGGGTGCTGGCGAGCATCGAGGGCTGGCGGGACGTCCGGTTCCCCTGCGACCGCGCGGCCCACCGGGTGTACGCCTTCCCGGACCGGCACCTGCTCGCGGAACGGCGGGACGACGGTTCGGTCGCGGTCACCGACCGCTGGCCGACGGTCGCCGCGCGGGACATCTACGCCGGCATCTACCTCAGTGCCGAGGAACGCGCCGAGTTCGCCGCCGTGTCCCCGCGGCGAGCTCGCGGCTGGCTGCTCGAACGCATCGCCGCGAAGGACGCCGTCCGGGCCCGGCTCGCCGAACCCGTCTACCCGGCGGAGATCCGCGTCCACGACGACGGGCGGGTGTCCGGCCGCGGCCGTGACCTCCCGGACTTCGCCGTCACGGTCGAGCTGAACGGTGACACCGCCATCGCACAACTCAGGAGCACGCCATGACCATCGACCACGCGTCCGCGACCTTCGACGTCGTCGCCGAGCTGCTCACCGAGCTCGTCGGCGACGTGCTCGGCATCGAGATCACGCCCGGCACGACGTTCCACGAGGACCTGCAGCTGGAGAGCATCGACCTGGTGACCTTCGCGAGCATCCTCGCCGAGCACTTCGGCGCCGAGGTCAACCTCGCCGAGTACCTGGCGGAACAGGACCTCGACGACGTCATCGGACTGACCGTCGGCGACATCGCCCGGTTCGTGGGGGAGCGCACGTGCCCACGATGACCGTGAACGGGCTGCGCACCAACGTGCAGCTCGTGCCCGCCGGCGGCACCGAGACCGTGGTGTTCCTGCACGGTATGGGCACCGACAGCCTCGCGAGCTTCTACCTCACCCTGGCGCCGCCGGTGGCCGCCGCCGGCATCGACGTCATCAGCTACGACCTGCGCGGGCACGGCAAAACCGAGCGGCCCGTGAGGGGCTACACGCTGGGTGACTTCGTCGCGGACCTCGACGACCTGCTGCGGCAGCTCGGCGTCGACCGGCCGGTGCACCTGGTGGGCAACAGCTTCGGCGGGACCCTCGCCTACAGCTACGCCGTGGCCAATCCTTCGCGCGTGCGGAGCATCGTGTGCATCGAGTCGGAGCCCGCGACCGAGGTGTGGGCGGGCAAGATGGCCGAGATCCTCGCGTACACCGTGAAGTTCCTGCAGGTGGAGGAAAGCTTCGACTGGATCGAGGCGAACTTCAGCGCCCACCACCGGCGGCTCGCGAAGATGGCGGCCGAGCGGATCACGTCGACGAAGATGGCGGAGGAGGTGCCGCTGGGGCCCCTGCTCACGTGGGAGCAGGTGGCGGCGATCGGCTGCCCGGTCCTGTCCATTTTGGGCAGTCAGGGCTACCAGGCCGACGACCTCGAAGCGCTGACGTCGGTGCTGCCGCACGGCGAGCTGCACGTCTTCGAAGGGCAGGGGCACTCGGTGCTGGTGGAGCAGCACCGCGAGGTGCGCGAGCTGGTGCTGCGCTGGATCGAGCGGCACGCAGCGTGAGGTTCCTGCTGGTCGTGCCGCCGCTGGCCGGGCACGTCGCGCCGTTGCGCGGGGTGGCTTCGGCGTTGTCGGCACGGGGGCATTCCGTGGCTTGGTGCGGTCCGTCGCCGGAAGTGTCCACTTTGGTCTCCGGCCGCGTGTTCCCGGCTGGGGATTCTTCACCGTTTTCTCTTTCCTTGCGGCCGCCTGAGTTGCGGGGCTTCGCCGCGTTGAAGTACTTGTGGGAGTCCTATTTGGTTCCCCTGGCGGACGCGATGGTGCCGGGCGTGCTGTCGGCGGTCTCGTCGTTCGCGCCCGACGTGGTCGTGGTGGATCAGCAGGCGATGGCCGGGGCGCTGGTCGCCGCGCGGTGCGGACTGCCGTGGGCGACGTCGGCGTCGACGTCCACCGAGCTGGCCGACCCGCTGGGTTCCCTGCCGAAGATCGCGTCCTGGGTTTCGGATCTCCAAGCCGGGCTGCGGGCCCGGCACGGCGTGCTGCTCGGGGATCTGCGGTTCTCGCCGCACCTGGTGCTGGCGTTCACGACGCGGGCACTGGCCGGTTCGTCGCGCCTGGCGGTTCCGATCAGCTATGTCGGCCCGGCGCTGCCGGCCGCTTCGGGGGAGTGGTCTCTTGTAGACGATCGGCCGCTGGTCGTGGTGACGCTGGGGACGTCGAACGCCTCGGCGGGAGCACGGTTCCTCGCGGAGAGCGTCGACGCACTGGCCGGGATGCCCTCTGTACAGGGCCTGGTGGTGGATCCGGCCGGTCACTTGATCAGTGAAAGCGTCGGGCTGTTCCGGCGGATCCCGCAGGTGGCGGTGTTCGCGCACGCGTCGGTGGTGGTCTGTCACGGCGGGCACAACACCGTGTGCGAAGCGCTGTCGGCCGGGTTGCCACTGGTGGTCGCCCCGATCCGCGACGACCAGTCGATGCTGGCCCAGCAGGTGACGGCGGCGGGCGCGGGCATCCGGATCCGCTTCGACCGCGCGAAGTCGGGAGACATCCGCAAGGCGATCGAGTCGGCGGAGGCTTGCCGGCCCGGTGCGGCCCGAATCCGCGAGTCGTTCGAAGCGGCTGGTGGGGCAGAGGAGGCCGCAACCCACCTGGAAGCCCTGGCTTGAACCCGTAACTCGCGTGATCAGAGCCGGAACTCGCGTGATCAGAGCCGGAACTCGCGTGATTGAAGCCGGAACTCGCGAGTTACGGCTTCAATCACGCCAGTTACGTGCTCGATCACGCGAGTTACGTGCGGGTGCGGAAGGTGCGGGCCGACAAGGTCGAGCCGGCCAGCGCGGCTGCCGCGGCGATGGCCAGGGCCGCGAGAAGGGACCAGCCGATCGGGCGGGCCAGGGCCAATGCCCGGGTCGCGTCGATCGCGTACGTCAGAGGGTTCACCGCCGAGACCGCGCGGACCCACGCCGGCATCGTGTCCAGCGGCATGTACGCGCTGGAGGAGAACATCAGCGGGAACATCACCACGAACGACGCCGCCTGGAGCGTCTCGGCCTTGCGCAGCCACGTCGTGATCGCGACGAACACCCAGCTCAGGCACCAGCCCACCACCATCGTCAGCAGCAGGGCCAGCCCGAGGCCGGTCAGGCCGCCGGCCGGGCGGAAACCGAGGAAGACCACGCTGGCCAGCGCCGTCACCACCAGCTGGACGCCCAGCCGGGCCGAGTCGGCGAGGGTCCGGGCCACCAGCACCGAGAACAGCGAGATCGGCAGGCACCGCAGGCGTCCGGTGAAGCCGCCGTAGATCTCCGCCAGCAGGCCGGCGCCCGAGCTCATCGCCGTCGTCATCGCGATGTTGACCAGCGTCGCCGGCACCAGGAAGTTCACGTAACCCTGGTACGCCGCGACGCCCGGCAGCGCCCCGACACCGCTGAACACCTGGCTGAACAACAGAAGCAGCACCACCGGCTGCAACAGTCCGAAGAAGACCAGCCGCCGGTCGCCGAACGCCGTGCGCAGCGAACGGGCCGCCAGCACGCGGACCTGCGTCCAGAAGCCGGATTCGGGCCAGGCCGCCGGGTCGGCGAGCGCGGCCACCGCCGCGTGGTGCCGGGCCTGCGTCACGACGCCACCGCCGTCCGGTGCAGCGAAAGGTAGACGTCGTCGAGCGTCGGCTCGGTCACCGTCAGGTCCCGCAGCGGCGCGCCGGCCGCGTCGAGCGCGCGCACCAGCACCGGGATGTCGCCCGGTCCGCTCAGCGGCACCGCGAGCACCAGCCCGGTCCGGCCCGCCGCGAGACCGAGGCGCGCGAGCGCGTCGACCGCGCGCCGCAACGCCAACTCGGTGCCGAAGGTCAGCGTCGCCGTCCGGTTGCCGAGCCGCGCCTTGAGCTGCGACGGCGTTCCCGACACGGTGATGTGCCCGAGGCCGAGGACGACGACGTGGTCGGCGAGCCGGTCGGCCTCTTCGAGGTACTGCGTGGTCAGCACGACGGTCGTGCCCCGCGCCGCGAGGCCGTCGACGATCGACCACAGCCCGGACCGGCTGACCGGGTCGAGACCGGTGGTGGGCTCGTCGAGGAACAGCACCTGCGGCGCGCCGACGAGGCCCGCGGCCAGGTCCAGGCGCCGCCGCATCCCGCCGGAGTAGGTGCCGGCCGGGCGGTCCGCCGCGTCTTCCAGGCCGAACGACGCGATCAGCTCGGCGGCCCGCGCCTGCGCCTGCCGCGGCTTCGCGCCCAGCAGCCGCGCGATCAGCACGAGGTTCCCACGGCCGGACAGGGCGTCGTCGACCGCGGCGAACTGCCCGGTCACCCCGATCCGCCGCCGGACCGCGCGCCCGCGCTGCACGACGTCGTAGCCGCAGACGCGGGCGGTGCCGGCGCTCGGCCGGACCCGTGTGCTGAGGATGTCGATCAGCGTCGTCTTCCCGGCGCCGTTGTGGCCGAGGACCGCCAGCACCGCGCCGCGGGCGACGCTGAGGCTGATCCCGGCGAGCGCGGTGACTTCGCCGTACTGCTTCGCGAGGTCAGTCACGGCGATGACCGGCTGGTTCATGGCCGCTCCTTTCCCTGCCCGGAAAAAGGTATCGGGACGCGGTGGTGACGAGCAAGAAGATGGCCACCATTCGCCGTGCGCGTGACAATTTTCGCGGACGCGGATCGTCCGCACGTGACAACCGTTGACCTGCGTGACCGTTCATGGCGGGGCCGATCCCCTGCGCGTGACAAAGAATTGGCGGCGGCTTGTTCGGCAGGAATTACGGAGGTACTTTCGCTGAAATTCCCCCATTCCTCGAGGTGACGAGCCGTGAAGTTTTCGTGGAAGTCGAGAAAGCCCGCCTACGGCCTCGCCGTCGCGACGGTCGCGGGCATCGCGGCGACCGTCGCGCTGGTCGGGGCGGGGCCGACCGAGGCCGCGCCGGTGAGCCTGACGCTGAACTACAACTGCCCGTTCCCGCTGATCGGCGACCAGGTCCTGACGGTCAAGATCGACACGAACCTGCCCGACGACGCCGTGGCGGGCGCGTCGTCGACGCCGATCACGTTCGACGTCGACGTCACCGTGCCGGAGACCGCGACCGAGGGCCTGACGCTGGTCGGCGCCACCTCGCTGGACGGGAGCGCGAAGGCCGCGGCCCAGCTCAAGTACCCGGTGGACAAGACGCTGAACTTGAACCTGCCGCTGACCATCGCCTCGACGCCGGTGCCGGCCTCGGGCGCGTTCCACGTCAAGAGCAGCGGCAAGGCGCCGGCCGTGACGTTCCCCAGCCCGGGCACCGCGTCGGTGACGGTCGGGAACTTCAGCACCACGATGACCCCGCGCACCGCGGACGGCCAGCCGACCGACCTCGGCACGTTCACCTCGGACTGCGTCGCCGTGCCGGGCCAGAACCAGCAGCTGGGCACGTTCGAGATCAAGCCGGCGGGCGGCACGACGACGCCCACCACGCCGACGACCCCGACCACGCCCACGACCGAGCCCACGACTCCGACGACGGCGCCCACGACTCCCACCACTGAGCCGACGACGCCGACCACCGAGCCGACAACACCGACCACTGAGCCGACCACTCCGACGACGGAGCCCACGACTCCGACGACAGAACCGACCACGCCGACGACCGAGCCGACGACGCCGACCACCCCGACGACGGAACCCACGACTCCGACGACGGAACCCACCACGCCGACGACCGAGCCGACGACGCCGACCACTGAGCCCACGACCCCGACGACGGAACCCACCACGCCGACGACGGAACCGACGACTCCCGCCACCGAGCCGACGACGCCCACCACGGAACCGACCACGCCGACGACCCAGTCGACCACGCCCCCGGGCGGCATCGACGTCAAGTACTCGGTGAAGGGCAAGTCGACCCTCAAGCAGCTGCACGCCACACTGCCGCTCGGCCCCGGCAGCCTCGACGCCAAGCTCGACGGCGCGTCCGGCAAGTTCGGCGCGCAGCTGAAGCTGCCGAAGTCCGATGTGGACTTCCGTGTCCTCGGCTTCATCCCGGCGTCCGCGACCGTGCAGCTCGACCAGGTCGGCGCCATCAACGGCACGCTCACCGGCGGCGCGGTCAAGGCGAACGCGCAGGTCGACGTCCAGCTCACCAAGGTCCGCGTGTTCGGCTTCCCGATCCTGTCGTCGAAGTCGTGCCACACGGTGAAGCCGGCCGACGTGCCGCTCGCCTCGGCGCCCGGGTTCGACCCGCTGAAGGGCGGCAAGCTGACCTCGACGTACGGCATCCCGCGGTTCACCGGCTGCGGCTTCCTCACCGGCCTGATCACCGGCATCACTTCCGGCCCGGGCAACAAGCTCGAAGTGAACTTGACCAAGAAGTGAACTTGTTACTACGAACCATGAGGAATTCCTGATGCCAGTGCTGACACGCGCGGTGCCGCTCCTGCTCGTGCTGGTGCTGGCCGCGTTCTCGCTCGGCGCCGCGGAAGCCGCGCCGAGCGAGGCCGTGTCTGATAAAGATGCGTCTGCACCCCAAGCCGCCACCCAGATCCCCTTCGGGTTCACCCTCGGGGACGCGCAGCAGCCGACCACGAGCCACGTGGCCAAGCTCGGCTCCGACATCGCCTTCCCGCCGGGGACCTTCGACGGCGCACTGGGCGGCCTCACCAACACGGTGCCGATCACCGGAAAGCTGGCCATCCCGCCCACAAACGGGTACTTCGTGGCGTTCCGGTTCATGGCCACCACCGGCCGGGTCGAGATCATCCCGGACGGCGACGCCACCGGAACGGCCACGGTGCACACGGGCAAGGACAAGGACTGCAAGGCCACGCAGACGAACATCTGCGCCGACACGGACGTGACCGCGAAGGTCTTCATCAAGCTCTCGGACGCCGAAGTGGACGGCAAGACCCTCGACGTCGGGCCGGACTGCCGGACGGCTCAGCCCGCGTCGGTCACCATCAAAGCGCTGGTGCCGATCTCGCTGCCGGCCCCGCCGGTGAAGGTGACCTCCACCTTCACCGCGCCCCCGTTCGCCGGCTGCGTCGGGCACGAGGACCTGAGCCGGTTGCTGACCGGTCTCGTTTCGGGGCCGGGCAACACCTTCGTCTCGAACCTCACGTTGCGGTGCTTCAGCACCGGGTGCAAGGCATGACGATCCAGGTGCAGCAGCGGGCCGCGAACGGCCTGCGCGAGTTCGGCCGCATGTGCGCGATGGGCCTCGACATCATCATCGCGATGGTCCGCCGGCCGTACCAGGTCCGCGAGTTCGTCCAGCAGTTCTGGTTCATCGCCAGCGTGTCCATCGCGCCGGCGATCCTCGTCTCCATCCCGTTCGGTGCGGTGATCTCGCTCCAGCTCGGCTCGCTCACCAGCCAGATCGGCGCCCAGCAGTTCAACGGCGCGGCGAGCGTCCTGGCCGTCGTGCAGCAGGCCAGCCCGATCGTCACCACGCTGATCATCGCCGGCGCCGGCGGAAGCGCCATCTGCGCGGACCTCGGCGCGCGCAGCATCCGCGAGGAGATCGACGCGATGGAGGTGCTCGGCGTCTCGGCGATCCAGCGCCTGGTCGTGCCGCGGGTGCAGGCCGCCGTCTGCGCGTCCGTGCTGCTCAACGGCCTGGTCAGCGTCGTCGGTGTGCTCGGCGGCTACTTCTTCAACGTCATCATCCAGGGAGGCACTCCCGGCGCGTACCTCGCCAGTTTCAACGCCCTCGCGCAGTTGCCCGACCTCGTCGTCAGTTCGGTGAAGGCGGTGATCTTCGGCTACCTCGCCGGGGTCGTCGCCTCCTACCGCGGCCTGAACCCCAAGGGCGGCCCCAAAGGCGTCGGTGACGTGGTCAACCAGTCCGTCGTCATCACCTTCCTGCTGCTGTTCTTCGTCAACACCGTGCTCACCGCCCTGTACCTGCAACTCGTTCCGGCGAAGGGGACCTGAGTGGCCATCCTCGGCAAACCCGGCGACCGGCTGTTCGACCTCGGCGACCAGCTGCTCTTCTACGTCCGCGCGCTCGCGGCCGTCCCCCTGGCCGTGACGCGCTACTTCCGCGAAGTCGTGCGGCTGCTGGCCGAAGTGACCTTCGGCAGCGGCGCGCTCGCGGTGATCGGCGGCACGATCGGCGTGATGGTCGGGCTGTGCGTGTTCACCGGGGTCACCGTGGGCCTGCAGGGGTTCAGCGCGCTCAACCAGATCAACATTTCCGCGATGACCGGGTTCCTCACCGCGTACTTCAACACGCGCGAGATCGCGCCGCTCGTCGCCGGGCTCGCGCTGTCGTCCACTGTGGGCAGTGGGTTCACCGCGCAGCTCGGCGCGATGCGGATCTCCGAGGAGATCGACGCGCTCGAAGTGATGGCCGTGCGGAGCATGCCGTACCTGGTCACCACGCGGATCATCGCCGGGTTCATCGCGATCATCCCGTTGTACGTCGTCGGGTTGCTGATCTCCTACCTCGGCTCGCGGCTCACGACGGTCGTCTTCTTCGGACAGTCCGGCGGCACCTACGACCACTACTTCACGCTGTTCCTGCCGCCCGGCGACGTGCTGTGGTCGTTCGGCAAGGTGCTCGTCTTCAGCGTCGGCGTGATCCTGACGCACTGCTTCTACGGCTACCGGGCAAGCGGCGGCCCGGCCGGTGTCGGCGTCGCGGTGGGCCGGGCCGTGCGGACGTCGATCGTGCTGATCAGCGTGCTCGACCTGTTCCTGTCCCTGGCCATCTGGGGTGCGACGACCACGGTGAAGGTGTCGGGATGAGCCGGTTCGGCACGCAGCTCGCCGGGGTCGCGTTCCTCGGCGTGCTCGTCCTGCTCGGCTACCTCGCGGTCGCCATCTACGACAAGGACTTCGACGACTCCGAAGTGGTGACGCTGCGAGCGGACCGAGTCGGCAACCAGCTCGCGCCGACGGCCGAGGTGAAGGTCAAGGGCGTGCCGTTCGGCGAGGTCCGGGCGGTGCGCAGCACGCGGACCGGCGCCGAGATCGACCTCGCGCTCGACCCGGCGAGAATCGGCCTGCTACCAGAGAACGTCTCCGCGCGGCTGCTGCCGAAGACGGTGTTCGGCGAGCGGTACGTCAACCTCGTGTTGCCGGACCGTCCACAAGGGAAACTCGGCGCGGGTGACGTCATCGCGCAGGACCACTCGTCGAGCGCGATCGAGCTGGAACGCGTCCTCGGCGACCTGCTGCCGCTGCTGCGCGCCGTCCAGCCGCAGAAGCTGAACAGCTCGCTCGGTGCGATCTCGCAGGCCCTCGACCACCGCGGGCAGCCGATCGGCGACAGCATCGTGCGGCTGCAGGATCTTCTGGCGCAGCTCAACCCGCTGATGCCGCAGTTCAAGGCGGACATCACCGGGCTCGCGAACGCGGCCGACGTCTACACCACCGCCGCGCCGGACATCCTGCAGGCGCTCACCGACCTGTCAACGACCGCGAAGACCATTGTGGACACCCGCGCGGACCTCGACAACCTGTACACGAGCGTCACCAGCGCCACCGGGCACCTGAACGACTTCCTGCGGAAGAACAAGGACAACATCATCGGTGTCTCGGTCGAAAGCCGCCCCTCCCTGGAGCTGCTCTCGCAGTACTCGCCGGAGTTCCCGTGCCTGTTCGACGCGGTCAACCGGCTCAAGCCGCTGATGGAGAAGACCCTCGGCAAAGGCACGAACGAGCCGGGCCTGCACGTGACGCTCACCGTGCAGAACCCGCGCGAGAAGTACGTGCCCGGCCGCGACACCCCGCGGTTCGACGCCACCGGCGGGCCGAATTGCTACGGCGGTGGGGCGGCGGCCGCCGGTGCCACCGACGGTGATTTGGGCCCGGCGAACTCGCCGGGTGAGCGGCAGCTCGTCGCCGAAGTCCTGAAGCCCGCACTGGGCGACGTGCCGGACTGGAGCAGTGTCCTGATCGGACCGGCGCTGCGCGGGACGGAGGTGACCGTCCGATGAGGAGCGTTGCCGGCCCCGCGATCAAAGGCCTCCTCTTCTTCCTGGTCACCGCGGTCGCCACCGGGATCCTCGCGATCACCATCGCCAACTCGAGCGTCGGCGCGACCATCGGCTACACGGCCCGGTTCACCGACGCGACGTCGGTCAACCCCGGCGACGAGGTCCGCATGGCCGGCGTCCGGATCGGCCAGGTCGACGAGGTGCACGTCGTCGAACACCGGCTGGCCGACGTCGCGTTCTCCGTCGACCGCACGCACCGGCTCACGTCGTCGGCCTCGATCACCATCCGCTACCGCAACCTCGTCGGGCAGCGGTACCTCTCGGTCGACCCGGGCGCCACCGACATCTCGCCCACCCTCGGCGAAGGCGCGCAGATCCCCCTGGAACGGACCAAACCGGCGCTCGACCTCACCGCGTTGTTCAACGGTTTCAAGCCGCTCTTCCAGGCGCTGTCGCCGAACGACGTCAACCAGCTGTCGTTCGAGATCATCCAGGTCCTGCAGGGCGAGGGCAGCACGATCGAAAGCCTGCTGCAGCACACGGCGTCGCTGACGTCCACTTTGGCCGGCAAGGACGCCGTGATCGGGCAGGTGATCGGCAACCTCAACACCGTGCTCGACACCGTGAACGCCCAAGGCGACCAGTTCGACGCGCTCGTCGACACGACCGCGCAGCTGGTCACCGGCCTCGCCGCGGACGCGAAACCGATCGGGCAGGCGATCGGCGGGCTCGGCGAGCTGACCACCGCCACCGCCGACCTGCTGCAGCAAGGACGTCAGCCGCTCAAGGACAGCATCACCGCGCTCGGCGACCTGTCGAAGAACCTGGCCGACAACACGCCGGTGTTCCAGCAGTTCATCGACAACCTGCCGAAGAAGCTCGACCGGATCGGCACGCTCTTCTCCTACGGCTCATGGGCGAACTTCTACCTGTGCGCGGTCGACTCCGACGCGAAGCCCGCGCCGGGCGGACCCCCACCGGGTATTCCCGTGACCGCTGCGAGGTGCCGATGAAACCGCCGCGGATCAAGCCGTTCCGCAGCCGCGACCCGATCGTGGTCGGTGCGGTGACCGCGCTGGTCATGGCCCTGGCCGGC
Organism: Amycolatopsis sp. NPDC051371; assembly: GCF_040682155.1. Classification (NCBI taxonomy): domain Bacteria; kingdom Bacillati; phylum Actinomycetota; class Actinomycetes; order Pseudonocardiales; family Pseudonocardiaceae; genus Amycolatopsis; species Amycolatopsis sp. NPDC051371. Next base: position 50,803 of record NZ_JBFBAG010000032.1, on the reverse strand, counting down.
AGCGCGACCTTCTTCTCCGACGACCTGCCGCTCCTCGGCGGCGGCACCACGTACAAGGCCGAGTTCCACGAGGCAGCCGGGTTGAAGCCGAACGACGAGGTCCGGGTCGCGGGGGTGAAGGTCGGCGAGGTCACCGACGTGCGGCTGGCCGGCGACCACGTCGAGGTGCTGTTCCGGGTCAGGGACACCTGGGTCGGCAACCGGACCACGGCGGCGATCAAGATCAAGACACTGCTCGGCCAGAAGAACCTCGTGCTCGACCCGGTCGGCAACGGCGAGCTGAACCCGGACCAGCCGATCCCGGCCGAACGCACGAGCTCGCCCTACGACGTCACCGAGGTGTTCAACGACCTGGCTAGCACGGTCGGGGCCATCGACACGAACCAGCTCGCACAGGCGTTCCGCGTGCTGTCCGACACGCTCGGCGCGTCCGCCCCCAGCGACGTCAAGACGGCGTTCGACGGGATCGCCGCCTTGTCGCAAACGCTTGCGTCCCGCGACGACGAGCTGGTGAAGCTGTTCCAGAACACCAACCAGGTGTCGAAGACGCTCGGTGAGCGCTCCGACCAGATCCAGGCCCTGATTCGAGACGGCAACACGCTGCTCACCGAGCTCAACGCCCGCAAGGACGCTATCGCGTCCCTGTTCAGCGGCGTCAAGAACCTCTCGATCCAGCTGCGCGGGCTGGTCGCGGACAACCAGAAGACGCTCGGACCGGCGCTCGACCAGCTCGACCGCGTCGCGACCGTGCTGCAGCAGAACCAGGGGAAGCTGGAGGACAGCCTTCGCCTGGCCGGGCCGTTCTACCGGCTGCTCGGCAACGCCGTCGGCAACGGCCGGTGGATCGACACCTACATCTGCGGGCTCATCCCCACCGGCACGACGCCGGGCAGCTGCCTGCCGCCGAAGAACGGGGGACGCTGATGGCGCACCAGCTCATCGACCTGGGAGCCCAGGCTCGCCGGCGAACGCGATCACAGGCCCTGACGCTCGGTGTCGTCCTCGCGCTGGTGGTCTCGGCGGTCTGGCCCCTGGTCACCGCGCCGGCCGAGCGCACGCTGACCGCCTACTTTGCGGCCGCCGTCGGCGTCTACCCCAACTCGGACGTCCGCGTCCTGGGCGTCGCGATCGGGTCCGTGTCCAAAGTGGAGCCGAACGGCACCGACGTCAAGGTGACCATGACGCTCAAGCCGGACGTCCAGCTCCCGGCCGGCGCCGGAGCCGTCGTCATCACCCCGAGCCTGGTCGCCGACCGGTACGTGCAGATCACGCCCGTCTACCAAGGCGGGCCGCGGCTGGCCGACGGCGCGTCGATCCCGCGGGAGCGCACCGCGACGCCGGTCGAGGTCGACGACCTGCTGCACAGTTTGAACCAGCTGATGACCGCGCTCGGCCCGCAGGGCGCCAACAAGGACGGCGCGGTCAGCGAGGTGCTGACCAAGTCGGCGGAGTACCTCGACGGCAACGGGCAGACGATCGGCACGGCGATCAAGAACCTCGGCGAGTTCGCGCGCGCGGCGAGCGACTCCAAGGACGACCTGTTCGGCTCCGTCGACAACATCAGCAAGTTCACCGCGATGCTCGCCGCCAACGACGGGCAGGTGAAGCAGGCCATCTCGCAGATCGCGTCGCTCAGCAAGGTCCTGGCCGACCAGCGCGACCAGTTCTCCGGCGCGCTGACCGAGCTGACCCAGGCGCTGGGCGTCGTGCAGGGGTTCATCAAGGACAACCGCGGCAAGGTCCAGTCCGATGTGGACAAGCTCGCCGACGTAACCAAGGTGTTGGTGAACCAGAAGGACTCTCTCGCCGAAGCCCTCCAAGCGGCCCCGAACGCCCTGACGAACCTGCTGGGCGCCTACGACCAGGCGAACGGAACCATCGACGGCCGCGGCAACCTCCTCGAATTCCCGGAGCCGAAATGAAGTCCCTGGTCAAGCTGGCCGCGGTGGTGACGCTCGCGCTGGTCACCACCGGCTGCGGGCGTGGGGTCAGCGTCTACGACATCCCGCTGCCCGGCGGCGCCGCGCTCGGCGACCACCCGATCCACGTGAGGGCGAGCTTCACGAACGTCCTCGACCTGGTGCCGCAGTCCGGGGTCAAGGTCAACGACGTGCCGGTCGGGCAGGTCGTCAAGGTCGAACTGGCGCCCGACGGGCACAGCGCGCTCGTCGACCTGCTGCTGAACGGCGACGTCGACCTGCCGGGCAACGCCGTCGCGCGGCTGCGGCAGGCCAGCATCCTCGGTGAGAAGTTCGTCGAGCTGGCCCCGCCGGACGACGCGACGCCGTCCGGCCGGCTCCTCGACGGCGCGGCCATCCCGCTCGACCGTTCCACGCTGACGCCCGAGATCGAGGAGGTCTTCGGCGCGTTGTCGTTGCTGCTCAACGGTGGCGGCGTGGCGCAGGTCCAGAACATCAGCCACCAGCTCGACGAGGCACTCGGTGGTCGCGAAACCGCGGCGCGCAGCCTGCTGTCCAGTTTGGACGCCTTCGTGAAGGGTCTCGACGAGCACCGCACCGAGATCACCCGGGCCATCGAGAGCGTCAACAAGCTGGCGCAGACGCTGAACGCGCACACCGACCAGATCACTACGACGCTCAACGGCCTGACGCCCGGCATCGGCGTCCTCAACCAGCAGCGGGAAGCGCTCGTCGGGATGCTCAAGTCGCTCGACGGCCTGACGTCCGTCGCCGTCGACACGGTGAACCGCAGCAAGGACGACCTCGTCGCCGACCTCAAGGCCCTCGAACCGCTGCTACGGCGCCTCGCCGACTCCGGGGACAAACTGCCGAAGGCGATGGAGATGATCTTCACCTTCCCGTTCCCGGACGCCGCCCTCGACACGATCCGCGGCGACTACCTCAACGGGTTCCTCAAGGTGGGCCACTGATGCTGACCCGGTTCGTGCGCGTCCAGGTGACCGCCTTCGTCGTCATCGCCGTGCTCGGCGTCGCCTACGTCGGGGCCACCTACGCGGGCCTCGACAAGGTGTTCTTCGACCGCGGCTACACCGTCAAGGCGCAGTTCCCGACCGGTGGCGGCATCTTCACCAACGCCGAGGTCACCTACCGCGGGGTGCCGATTGGCCGCGTCGGCGAGCTGCGGCTTACCCCGGCCGGGATGGAAGCCGACCTCGAGATCGACTCCGGCACCGCGCCGGTCCCGGCCGACACCGAAGCCGTCGTCGCCGACCGGTCGGCCATCGGCGAGCAGTACGTCGACCTCCGGCCGCGTGTGGACGGCGGGCCGAAGCTGCGGGACGGTTCGGTGATCACCCAGGCCGACACGAAGATCCCGCTCCCGGTCGACGTCGTCTTGTCGACGGTGGACTCGTTCGCCGACTCGGTGCCCAAGCCGGCGTTGCGAACGGTCGTCGACGAGCTGTACAACGCGACGTCCGACGCCGGCCCGGCGCTCGACCAGCTCATCGGCCGCGGCATCGAGTTCGTGCAGGCGGCGAGCGCGCACGTGGCGCCGCTGACCCGGTTCGTCACCGACGCGCACGTCGTGCTCGACACGCAGGTGCAGCAGGCCGACGCGATCCGCAGCTTCGGCGCGAACGCGAAGCTGCTCGCGTCCACTTTGAAGCAGTCCGACGGCGACCTGCGCACGCTCATCCCGGCGGTGCCCGCGGCGGCGAACGAGGTCGGTGCGCTGATCCGCGACTCCGGGCCGCAGCTGGGTGTGCTGCTGGCCAACCTGCTGACCACCGCGGACGTCCTCGAAACGCGGCAGAGCGGGCTGCGGCAGCTGTTGATCACCGCGCCGGCGGCGGTCGCCGCGGGCAGCGCGGTCGTCCGGCCGGACGGCGCGCACTTCGGGCTGTCGCTCACGTTCTTCGACCCGCCGCCCTGCACCACCGGCTACCCGACGCCGTACCGCGACGGCCTCGACACCTCGACCCGCCCGCTGAACACGGCCGCGCGGTGCGCGTTGCCGAAGGGCGACCCGACGAACGTGCGGGGTTCGCAGAACGCACCGGGAGGACGGCCGTGAGGATCTTCGTGTGGCCGGCCGCGGTCTTGGCGACCGTCGCGGCCGGGTGGTCCGGGTTCACCTGGTGGCAGGCGGCGCACGACGACGGCGTCGCGCGGGCAGTCGTCCGGGAAGACGCGCTGCAGGCGGGCCGGACCGCCGTCGCCGGACTGACCACTTTGGACTACCGGCAGGCGGCGCCGGGGTACCAGCACTGGCTCGAGCTGTCGGGCGGCGCGCTGCACGACGAGCTGGCTGCCGATCGTCAAGGCAGTCTCGACCGGATCGCGCAGGCGAAGACCGTCACCACCGGCAAGGTGACCGACGCGGCGGTGACCGAAGTGGACACCGGCGCGGGCACGGCGAAGCTGATCGCGTCGGTCGAGCTGGTGGTGGCGCCCGAAGGCGGGGACGCCGTGACGAAACGCAACCGGTTCCAGGCCGACCTGAGCCGCGGGCCCGAGGGCTGGCGGGTCACCGGGCTGGGCCAGGTCCCGACGGGGGAGGCGCCATGAAGGCAGCGACGAAGAAGCGCTCGGTGAAGGTCGCGGGCCGCCACCACGACTCCGAGGACCAAGACTCTCGTGAGTGTGAAACAGGGTTAGAACCCGGTTTCCCACTCACGACCGCCCGGCCACGACGGAAGCTGCTCGCCGCGATCGCTGTGGTGATGGCCGGTCTCGCGGTGTGGTTCACGCTCGAAGCGCGGAGCACGAACGCCGTCGTCGCGCACAACACCGCGCTTTCCGACGTCGCGGGCACCGGAGACGCCGGGAAACAGATCAGCGCTGCGCTCGGCACGCTGTTCTCCTACCGCTACGACGACCCGGCCAAGAACGAACGGGCGGCGAAAGAACTCCTCGCCGGCCCAGCCCTCGCGCAGTACGACCAGCTCTTCGGCGAGGTCCGCAAGCTCGCGGCCGACCAGAAGCTCGTGGTCACCTCGACCGCGGTCGCGTCCGGCGTGAAACTGCTGGACGGCGACCGCGCGGCGCTGCTCGTGTTCCTCGACCAGACCGGCACGAGAGGCGATGGGCAGCACAGCACCGGGGCCGCTCAGCTGAGCGTCACGGCCGAGCGCGTGGCCGGGAAGTGGCGGGTCAGCGGGATGTCCGCCGCGTGATTGTCACCCTGACAACAGGCGTTGCCCATCGGGCAGTGAACGGAATGACAAAGTATTTCCGCACATTCTCGGTTCGTTGACAGGGATTCAACGCGGGAAATACGGTGAATCATCGATCCACCGCGAGAAATGCGCGAGGAATCCATGCTCACGAGTTCTGAACCGGTCTTCGGTGGTCGCGCCGGCTCTTCGCCCGCCACCACGCCGCCGGCCGGCGCTGTCGGCGCGCCCGGTGAGCAGGTCGTGATCGTCGTCGAGCCGGCCGTCCCGGCGCCGCGCGGTCGGATCGATCTTGCGGTCCGGACCGCGATTTCGCCCGGCTGGCTGTCGTGCTGCTACCGCTCAGGCGGGCGACGTGCCGCTACCTCGGTGGCCCGCTCGTCCCGGAAGGCGCGCGATGACCGACCCCGGTGAGCTGCGCCGGTGGCTCACCGAGCGGATCGCCGGGCTCGCCGGTCTCGCGCCGGAGTCGGTCGACGCGGCGGTCCCGCTGGCCGAGCTGGGCCTGTCCTCGCGGGATGCGGTGACCGTCGCGGCGGAACTCGGTGAGTTGCTCGGCCGCGAACCCGACCTCGGTCTGCTCAGGCGGTACCCGTCGATCGCCGTGCTGGCCGCGGCGCTGGCCGAGCCGGACACCCGGCCGCGGCCCGGGGCCGGCGAGCCCGTCGCCGTGCTCGGCGTCGGCTGCCGGCTGCCGGGCGGCGTCGAGTCGCCGGACCAGCTGTGGAGTGCGCTGCTGGCCGGCGCCGTGCCGCCCGACCGCCGCCCGAGTGCGTTCCTGGCCGACGGCGCCGGGTTCGACGCCGCCTTCTTCGGGATCGACGCGGCCGACGCCGCGGCGATGGACCCGCGGCAGCGGATCCTCCTGGAGACGACGTGGGCCGCGCTCGAGCACGCCGGCATCGCGCCCGGCACGGTGCGCGGCAGCCGGACCGGCGTGTTCGCCGGCGTCTCGGCCGCGGACTACGCGCTGTTCGCCGACGTCGGCCGGGGTGACGGTGCGGCCGCGTCGATGATCGCGAACCGGGTGTCGGAGTGGTTCGACCTGCGCGGACCGAGTCTGGTCGTGGACACGGCGGGTTCGTCGGCGCTGGTCGCCGTCCACCACGCGGCTCGCGCGCTGGCCGCGAGGGAGGCCGACCTGGTGCTGGCCGCCGGGGTGCACGTGCTGTTCGCGCCGCCGGGGTCCGGCGAGGGCTGCGGAGTGGTGGTGCTGAAACGCCTCGCCGACGCCTGCCGCGACGGCGACCGCGTGCTGGCGGTGATCCGCGGCAGCGCGACCGGCTCGGCCGGCCGAGCCGGCGGACCGGCCGCGCAGGAGCAGGTGCTGGCCGACGCGCACGGTGCCGCGGGATCCGATCCCTCCACTGTGGACTACATCGAGACGCAGGGTGACCCGGTCGAGGCGCAGGCCCTCGACATCGTGCTCGGCCGGAACCGCGACCCCAGGCGGCCCCTGCTGGTCGGTTCGGCGACGGCGAGCTTCGGCGACCTCGAAGCAGCGTCCGGGATCCTCGGGCTGATCAAGGTGGTGCTGGCACTCTGGCACGGCCGGCTCCCACCGTCGGCGGGGCTCGGCTCACCTCGGGTGTCCCCTGTGGACAAGCCCATCCACTGGCCGCGGTACGCGGGCACCGCCTGCGCCGGCGTCTCGGCGTTCGGCGCCGGTGGCACCGGCGCGCACGTCGTGCTCGAGGAATGGCCGAAGCCCCTGGCGCCCGCAGCCCCGGGCTCGCGGTGGAACGGCCGGCCGCAAATCTTCACGGTGTCGGCCCGGTCGGAGCCCGCCCTGCGCCGCCGGGCCGGTGAACTGGCCGACTGGCTCGCCGAACCCGGCCGGGGAACCGCACCCGGGGACCTCGCCGCGATGCTCGCCCGGCGCCGGGAGCAGCTGCCGCTGCGGGCCGCCGTCGTCACCTCGTCCCGCGCCGCGCTGGTCGCGGGACTCCGGGCCGTTGCCGGCGGCGAGACCACCGCGGACGTCATGTGGGGCACGGCCGGGCGCGAGCTGCCGCGCCCGGTCTTCGTGTTCTCGGGGGCCGGCTCGCAGTGGCCCGCGATGGGACGGCGGATGCTGGGCGCCGAACCGGAGTTCCGGGCCGCGGTGGCCGCGCTGGAACCGTTGTTCCTGGCCAAGGCTGGGTTCTCGCTGCGGGGCGCGTTGCGCCGGCCGCTGGGCGACCCCGCCGTCGTGCCGCCGCTGGTGTTCGGGCTGCAGGTCGCCCTGGCGGAGTGGTGGCGGGCGCACGGCGTCGAGCCCGCCGCCGTGCTCGGCCAGTCGGCGGGCGAGGTCGCGGCGGCCGTGGTCGCGGGCGTGCTGGACGCCGGGGCCGGGCTCGACATCGTCGTCAGCCGCGCGAACCTCCTTTCGGAGCTGCCCGCCGGCGCGATGGCCGTCGTCGAGCTGTCCGCCGCCGAGGTGCGCGAGCTGGGGTTCCCGGGCATCACGGTCGTCGAACACGCGTCGCCGGCGCAGTGTGCGGTCGCGGGCAGCGCCGAGGACGTCGCCGTGCTGGTGTCCCATGTGGACGGACTCGGTCTGCTGGCGCGCCGGCTGGCCGGCACCGGACACTCGGCCGCCGTCGACCCGATCCTGGACCGCTTCCGCGCCGGGCTCGGGGCACTGCGGCCGCGGCCACCCACGACGACGTACTACTCGAGCGTGCTCGACGACCCGCGCGCGCTGCCGGCCTTCGACGCCGGCTACTGGACGGCCAACCTGCGACGTCCGGTCCGGTTCACCCAGGCGGTCGCTGCCGCCGTCGCCGACGGGCACCGCTGGTTCGTCGAGGTTTCCCCGCACCCGATCGCGTTGCCCGCGGTCGAGCAGACCGCGGCCGGCGTCCGGACGTTGCCCACCCTGAGCCGGCGCGACGGCGAAGAAAACGCTTTCGCCCGCTCGCTGGCCGAACTTCACGCCGCCGGGCACCCGGCGGTGCTCGACCGGCGGTACCCGGAGGCGCCCGTGCTCGACCTGCCCCCGTCCCCTTGGGAGCACCGGACGTTCCGGCCGCCACGGCGGACGATCGGCCATCCGTTGCTCGGCACCCGCGTCGAGGTGCCGGACGAGGGCCGCCACCTGTGGCAGGCGACGATCGCCCCGGACGCGCCCGCGTGGCTGAGCGAGCACCGGGTGCACGACGTCCCGGTGTTCCCGGCGACCGGATTCCTGGAGCTGTTCCTGACCGGCGCCCGGGAGCTGTTCGGCACCGGCCGCGTCCGGGTCGATGGCCTCGAGGTGCACCGGATGCTCGCGGTGACCGGGGAAACGTTGCTCAGCACGGAGATCCGCGCCGACGGCGCCGCCGTGGTGCGGGCGAAGGCCGGGGCGGGCTGGGTGCGGCACGCGACGGCGTGGGTCTCCGCCGACACCGAGCCCGCCCCGGCACCCCTGTCCGAAGTGGACGGATGGCCGTGTGCGCCCGCTCAGGCGCTGCACGCGGTCTTGGCGGCGATGGTGCCCGAAGGTTCTGTACCGGCGGGGTTCGGCCGGGTCCGGCTGCTTGGCGACGCGGACCGGGGCGTGCGGTGCCTGGCCGACGGCGCTGGCGCGGTGCAGCTCGTCACCGGGGACGGCGAGGTCGTCGCCGACTTCGGCGACCTCCGGGTCGAGGCCTCTGACAGTGTTCCGCTCGCCGCCCGTGCGTTCGGGATCACCTGGCCGCGAGCGCCGTTGCCGCCGATCACGCCGGCGGGACGGGGCTCGTGGCTGTTGCTCACCGACGAGCACCCGGCCGCGCTCGGCCGGGCCGTCGCGCTCGCCCTGGCGCTGGCCGCGGCCGGGGACGAAGCGCTTTCTCTGCCGCAGGACGACCTCGACGAGCTGCCGGCGTTCCTGGCCGAGCGCCCGGTGCGCGGCGTCGTGTTCCTCGCCGGGGCGCCGCACGCCTACCGCGATCCCGAGGACGCCCAGGACCTGCTGCGCACCGTGCTCTCGGTGCTCGGCCGTCTCGGGCCCGGCGTCCGGTTCCACCTGGTCACGAATTCGAGCGGCGAGCCGGGGCTGGTGTTCCTGCGCGGTTTGGTGCGGGTGCTGGCCTTCGACCGGCCGGGGCTGCGGGCGACGCTCGTCGACTGCGATACTCGGTCCGGTGTGGACGTTCTCGCGCGCGAGCTGCGTTCGGACGCGCCCGACGACGAGGTGCGGTGGCGCCGAGACGTCCGGTACGCGGCTCGGTTGACCCGCGTGCCGCTCGTCGACGGCGTGTCGACCGGGCCCGGTGCTTACGTGATCACCGGCGGCTCCGACACGCTGGGGTCGGCCACCGCGCGTTGGCTGGCAAGCAATGGCGCGACGCGGATCGTCCTTTGCGGACTCGCACGTGATGTCGGACTGTCCGGAGTGGACGTCGTGGTCGTCGACGGAGACATCGAGAAACCCGGCATTGCGGAACGGCTCGTCGCCGCGGCCACCGAAGGTGGTCTGCCGCTGCGGGGAATCGTGCACGCTGCGGAGGACGTCGCGGCCGTGTGGCGGGCCAAGGTGCTCGGTGCGCGGCGGCTGCACGAAGCGACCGCCGACACGCCGCCGGACTGGTGGCTGCTGTATTCGTCGTCGACGGCGCTGTTCGGCGCGCCCGATCGGACGGCTCTCGCGACGGCGGACGCGTGGCTGGATGGTTTCGCCGCCTGGCGGCGCTCGCGCGGACTGCCCGCGACGACGGTGAACTGGGGCGTGGAACCCGTACTGGACCCGATGCCGGTGGCCGAGTGCCTCGACGCGCTGCCCGCGGTGCTCGCCTCGGACCGGCCGTCGGTCGGAATAGCCCGGCTCGACCCGACCCGCGTCGCCGGGCAGTTCCCCGAACTCGTCCGCCGGCCGTTCTTCTCGGGGGTTTTGACGGCGGTCCCCATGCCGCCGACCGTCCACGAGCGGCTCACGGCCATCGTCGCCGGGCTGCTCGGCGGCCCGGTGCCCCACGACGTGCCGCTGGTCGAACTGGGCCTGGACTCCCTGACGGCGATGCGAGCCCGGGCGGCGGCCGAGCGCGAGTTCGGCGTCACGCTCCCGGTGCCGCTGCTGCTCCGGGGCGCGAGCGTGGACGACCTCGCCGAGTACGTGACATGCACACCGGCACCCGCCCCGGCACCGAGCCGACCCTCCAACCACCCGTGATGCCCTCCCCATCACGCGTGATGCCCCTCTGATCACGCGAGATTCCCCTTTCCGCACCGGGCCACCGGGCAGCGAGCTGCGGCGAGGGGCGGCGAGGGGCATCACGCGTGATTGAGCGGGCATCACGCGTGATTGAAGGGGCATCACTCGTGATCAGGGGTCGACACTGCGTCAGGTCAGGGTGGCGCGGAGGGCGAGGATCATCTCGAAGCGGTCGTCCGGGTCTCGCAGGTGGTCCGCGAACAGCGTCTCCAGCTCCTGGGCCCGCGCGCGGACCGTCTGCGGGTGGATCGCCAGGCGGTCGGCCACCTCGCGGACGTTGCCGCACGTCTCCAGCCACGCCAGCAGCGTCCCCGCCAGGCGGTTGTACTGCTTCGGGTTCAACGCCGTCAGCGGGGCCAGCCGGCGCCGGGACACCTCCGTCGCGAGGAACGGCTCCTTGCGCAACCACAGCGTCGCCAGGTGGTCCTCACACCAGGTCAGCGGCTCGTCCGGGAGGACATCGGACGCCGCCAGGCGCAACGCCTCCTGCGCCGTCGCCAGTGAGCGGGCCGCCTGGCGCGGGGGCACCGGGGGACCGACCGCCGCCCGGTGGCCGGCCAGCGCCGCCGTCAACTCCGCACGGTCGGCGGGTGCCGGCAGCAGCAGCCGCGGCGTCCCGTCTTCGAAGTCCTCCAGCGCGTCCGGCCCGGCGACGTCCACCGGCCCGTCCAGCGCCACCGCGACCAGCCGGTGCGGCAACGGCCAGTCCGCCGCCGTGGCTGCTTCCTGGACCGTCCGCGACGGCGACGGCGGGTCCGCCAGCAGCAGGTCCAGCAGTCGGCGGCGACGTCTTTCCAAGGCCCCGGCCGCCCGAGCCTGCGCCGCCGCGTGCCCCTCGATCGACAACGCCGAGAGCTCGTCGATGTAGGCGAAGATCGCCTCGGCCAGCAGGCACAGCGTCGCCGACGGCACGCCCGCGCGCGTCCCCACCTCGGCCATCCGCCGCCAGGTGACGCGCGCGCCGACCCGGTAGGCCGCCTGCAGGACGTCGAGGTTGCGGCCCTGCGCGAGCTCGTGCACGCCGAGCCCGACGAACAGCTTCCGGCGCGAGTCCGGCACCGGCCCGGACGCGGCGATCCGGTCGATGAACTGCAGGATCGCCGCCTGCACGCCAGCCCGCAGCGCCTTGCCGAAGGCGCCGTCGAGCGGCCGCGCGTAGTCCGGGATGGTCCGCTGGATCTCGCGCAGCACCTCGTCGGCGACGTCGAGCATCCGCGGCCGGAACACCGCGGCCAGCTCGCGGGGGAGCATGGCCCACAGCTGTCCCGGCCGGCCGTCGCCGCTCAGCATCGGCCCGAACGTCGTTTCGCCGGACGGTCCGGTCACACACCTCACCACCTCGTCGTTGAGGGAGCTAGGAACCGAGCAGGGCCTCCGCCCGCAGCGCGATCTCCATGTCGAGCCGGGCGTCGGCGCTGTCGAGCCGGTCGCCGAACAGGTCGATGAGCTGGTGCATGCGGTACCGCACGGTCTGCGGGTGCACCTTGAGCTTCTTCGCGATCTCGGGCGCGCTGCCGCGGGACTGCAGCCAGATCAGCAGCGTCTCGCCGAGGCGCGCCCGCTGCTTCGGGGTGAGGTCCCGGAACGGCTCCAGGCTGCGGGAACACAGCTCGCGGACCAGGAACTCGTCGGCGAGCAGCCACAACGTGGACAGGTGGTCGGTGCAGCGCGTGACCGGCGCGTCCGGCAGCACGCCGCGCTGGACGAGCTTCAGCGTCCGGCGCGCCCACAGCAGCGACCGCGGCGCGTCGGTGAGCCGGACGGTCGGGCCGATCACCGCGCGCCAGCCCTGCAGCCGCTCGGCGAGGTTCTTCAAGTGCTTCTCCGTGTCGCCGGTGACCAGGCACGGCTCGCCGCCTTCGAGGTCGACGAGGACGTCGGAGTGCAGGTCCGGCGCGGCGAGGCTGTGCTGGTCGGCGCGGGGTTCGAGGGCGACGACCGTGACCTCGGCGGGCAGCGCCCACTGCGCGGTCGCGGCCTGCGCGCTGATCGTCTGCGGCGCCGACGGCGGGTCGGCGAGCAGCAGTTCGAGCAGTCGCCTCCGGCGGCGCGCGCGGGTGCCGGCGGCGCGGGTCTGCGCTGCCGTGTAGCCCTCGATCGAGAGCGCGGAAATCTCGTCGACGTAGGCGAAGATGGCCTCGGCGCTGGTGCACAGCGTGTCCGCGGCGACGCCGGCGGCCTGCCCGAACTCCGAGATGTGCCGCCACGCGACGCGCCCGCCGACCCGGTAGGCCGTCTGCAGACAGTCGAGGCTGCGGCCCTCGTTGAACTCGATCTTGCCCAGGTTGCGGAACACGGTCGTCCACGTCTCGAGCGGCACGGCACCGGGGGTGCCGACACTGTCGAGGCACTGGATGATCGCCTGCCGGACACCCTGCGTGATGATGTGCCCGAACGCGCCTTCGAGGGGCCGGCGGTACTCGGGCACCGCCCGCTGGACCTCCTGCAGGATGGCGCGGGCCAGCGGGTCGACCCGCGGCTTGAAGCGGATCGCCAGCTCGCGGGGCAGGGACGCCCACAGCCCGATGGCGCCGGAAGCGCGCACGGGCCGGGGTTCCCCGGCGGTCCGCTGGGTCGGGGGATAGGTGGTCCGGGGCCGGTCGGCCGACACGGACTGCTGCCGGTACGCCGGTCCGGAAGAGCGTTCGCCAGGGTTGGGCCGGCCCGTCCGCAGTGCGGGGGCGGCGAACCCGGTGTCCACGTCGGTCATGTGTTTTATCCTTGCTGGCAACAAAACTGGCCTCTTCGTCGTCGAAGCCGGTCCGGATTTTGTGGCTCAGGCAACATAATTTCGCGCGAACGGCACTGTCAACGGGTTCTCCGCTGACTTCGCGGTAACCCGTCCGGACTACACCCGAACGGGTGGAAGGGCGCGATGTGAGGTGACACTTCCGCTTCGGGCGGATGGTGCGCGGATGACAACTTTTCAGGCGGGTGTTTTCCGGCCCGCCGCGGCCGTGAGCCGCTCGACGACGTCGTCCAGGGTCAGCCGTGCGGGTTCGGTCCCCGTGACGAACTCGTTCAGCAGCAGGCAGAACCCGTCCGGATCGGACACATGTGGAAAGTGTTTCGCGTTTTGCCACACGGTCAATCGGCCGTTCGGCAGCAGTTCGGCGGTCCGGCGGCCGTGCGCCACGGGAATGAGCGGGTCCCGCGCGCCCCAGACCAGCAGCGTCGGCACGGCTTCGGCCAGGTAGAGCTTCTCGACGGCGCTCGCGCGCTGCCCGCGCAGGTCCATGAGGGTGCGCGCGATGACCAGGAACGCGCGCCGCCGCGCGGGATCGGCCAGCGAGCCGAAATGGCGGGCCAGTTCCCGTGTTTCGGTTTTCAACGACTTGCCGAGCCGGCGCCCGAGCCGGGCCGCGGCCCGCGCGATCGCGAGCGTCACGCGGTTCACGGCCAGCGCCAGCACGAGCGGCGCGCCCGGCAACGCCGTCGCCCGCAGCACCGGGCTCACCTCCGGACCCAGCCCGGCGCTGCCGACCAGCACCAGCCGGTCGCACATTTCCGGGAACTGGTAGGCGAACTGCATCGCGACGCCGCCGCCGAGCGAGTGGCCGACGACGGTCGCGTGCCGCACACCCGACACCGCCAGCACGTCCCGCACGGTGCTCGCCATCGCGCCGAGGCCGTAGTCCGCGCGCGGTGCCTCGGATTCGCCGTGGCCGGGGAGGTCGGGTGCCAGCACGCGACGGCCGAGCGCGGCGCACCGCGCCAGCACCGGCGCCCAGGTCTCGGCGCTGCCCGCGATCCCGTGCAGCAGCACGATCGCTTCGTCGCCCGCAGCCGACGGCGGCGCGTGCTCGTGCAGCCGGATCCGGCGGCCGTGGAGGGTGATCGTGTACGTCTCGAGTGTCATCGGCGGCCTTTCTCGCGAACCCGAAAATAGGTCATCCGACTACTTGCGTCCGATGTGGCGAACACCACTCCGGCCGAATGCGGGTACGCATGACAAGAACGGGGGAGAAAAGGCGATCGGGGGTGCGGGATTTCCCGGTTTCACCGGTTTCGCGTATCGACATTCCGCCGGTATCCGCGTATTCCTCGAAGGCATGGTCGTTATGACGCACCGGACGCGCTGATGTCCTGCCGTGCGAGTTTCCACTTCACCCACCAGCCGCCGCGGCCGGGTCGTCGTCCGTGGCGGCGCGTGCTGCCGATGCCGGTGCGGACGCTCGACCGCCTGGTCAGCGCTCCCGCGCACCGTCCGGCCGGTGCGCGCGCATGAGCCGCTGAGCCCGCAGGGCGAGCTGCATGCCGAGCCGGTCGTCGGCGTCCTTGAGCCGGTCGCCGAAGAGCTCCTCCAGCTGCCGCAGCCGGTTGCGCACGGTCTGCGGGTGGACGCCGAGACGCTGCGCGATCTCCGGCGCCCCGCCGCGCGTCTCCAGCCAGGCCAGCAGCGTCTCGCTGAGCCGGTCGCGCTGCTTCTCGCTGAGGGAGGCGAACGGGTCGAGGCTCTGGCGGGCCAGCTCGGCGGCCAGGAAGTCCTCCGCGAGCAGCCAGAGCGTGGCGAGGTGGTCGCGGCACCAGATGATCGGGCCGGGGGTGTCCGGGCCGGACAGCAGCAGCGCCCGGCGGGCGGTGCGCAGCGCGGCCGGGGCGTCGGCCAGCGGCACGGTCGGGGACACCGCGGCCCGCCAGCCGTCGAGCTTGGCCGCCAGCGGCGCGAGGTCGGCGTCGGGATCGCGGGTGAGCAGGTGCGGCTCGGGGCCGTCGAGGTCGGCCAGGACGCCGTCGCCGAGCAGGTCGGCCGGGAAGTCGGCGGCCTCGGGGCCGCGTTCGAGGGCGACCATCGCGGCGGTCTCCGGCAGCGGCCAGCCCGCGCCGCCGGCGAGCCCGGCGATGCTGGTCGCGGCGCCTTCGGGACCTTGGACGATGAGCTCGAGCAGGCGCCGCCGCCGCACCGGGACGGCGCCCTCGGCCTCGGCCTGCGCCTGCTGGTAGCCCTCGATCGCGGTGGCGCACAGCTCGTCGACGTAGGCGAAGATGGCCTCCGCGGCGACGGAGATGACGGCCGGGTCGACGCCCGCGGCGACGACGCCGGGGTGCATCGCCCGCCAGGCCACCCGGGCCCCGATCGTGGCGCTGTCCTGCAGGGCGTCGAGGTTGCGGCCTTCGGTGAACTCGACGCGGCCGCGTCCGCGGTAGAAGTCGGCCCAGTGCTCGTGGGACAGGCCCGGCTCGCCCATCGAGTCGATGCAGTGCCGCACGGCGTACTCGACGCTCTTGACCAGGACCTTGCCGAACACGCCCTTGAGCGGCAGGCCGTAGGCGGGGACCGTGCGCCGGACCTCCTGGATCATCGAGGCCGCGGCGTGCCCGACGTGCGGGCGCAGGCCCGCGCCCAGCGCGCGCGGCAGCGAGGCCAGCAGGCCGAAGCTGCGGTACTCGACCACGAATCCCCCTTCGAGTTCGTCCGGGCGGAGCAGAGCGTATCCGACCGTTGTGTCACTGAAAAATCAACGAGCTGTGCCCGGAAAGGGTGACGCGAAGTCGTCCTTTTGACACGGACGGGTGGGCGTTCTACGCTCCGTGTCAGATGGCGGGGGTATTTCTGGGGCCGTCAATTCCCAAGTGGAGGACTGAATTCCTCATGCGCGGTTCCGCTGCCTCGGACGGCTCCGTGTGGGCCCGGCTGCCCCACGCGCTCGGTGACGCGGTGCGTCCGCGGATCCCGGAAATCGCGCGGGCCTGCATCGACGGCATCGCCGCCGAAATTCCGGATTATTCCGGGACTTTCGGCGACGGTCCTACGCGGACCGCGGCGATCGAGCAGGCGCGGCGCGGGATCGAGCGGGACATCGACCGCGTCGGCACGCCCGCGATGTGGCAGGCCGACCGGCTCGCCGAGTTCCGCGGGCACGGGCGTGCGGCGTTCCACAGTGGTCTGAGCCGCGAGGCGGTGCAGGCGGCGATCCGCGTGTCGAGCCGGGTGACGTGGCGGTGGATCGCCGACATCGCGCGCGATGCCGGCCTGTCCGGTGACGTCCTGTACGGCGCGGCCGAGGGGATGTTCGCGGACGTCGAGACGTCGATGGCGGCGGTCGCCGAGGGCTATCGCGCGGCCGAAGCGGCGATGTCCGGCACCGGCGAGCGGCACCGGCGGCTGCTGCACGCGCTGATCGGCGGCCGCACACCGGCCGAAGTGGACGGTCTGCTCGCGGCGTCCGGGCTGCCGGTGCCTTCGCACGTGGCCGCGGTGGCGTTCCGGGCGTTGCCGGGTGCGCCGGAGTTCCCCTCGGGCTTGCTGCCTTCGCATGTCCCGGCCGACCCTTCGGGGAGTCCGCCGGCGGCGTTGACCCCGGCCCCGGACACGGATCTGGCGCGGCTGGCTTCGTTGCCGGCCGGCTGGCTGGCGGCGGTCGGCCCCTCGGTGCCGCCGTCGGCGGCCCCGGAGTCGTTCCGGATCGCCCGTCGCGCGCTCGACCTGGCGGCGCGGGGGCTGCTGGACGCGCCGGGCCCGGTGGTCTGGTGCCGCGACCACCTGACGACGCTGTTGCTACTGGCGGACGAGTTCCTGGTGGCCCAGCTGGCATCGACGACGTTGGCGCCGTTGGCCTCGTTGTCAGGGCGGCGGCGCGAGCAGCTGGCGGAGACGTTGCTGGCGCTGGTCCAGACCCGGGGAAGTGCGCCGGAGCTGGGGCGGCTGCTCGACCTGCACCCGCAGACGATCCGGGCCCGGTTGAAGAAGCTGAGCGAGTTGTTCGGGGCGCGGTTGGACGATCCCGGGGAGCGGCTGCGGCTGGAGCTGGCGCTGCTGGCGGAGCGGGCGCTGCCGGGCGCGGAGTGAGGCGGCGGGCTTGGGTGGGTTCGACGCACCCAAGGGGCCCTTCGGTGCGTTGAACGCACCGAAGGCCACATTGGGTCGCCCGGCTCGGGCCGATTTCTGGGGCGTGGACAACCCGCGAGGCCCGGGCGAATTGGCCCGGGCCAGCCCGCTCCGATTGGCTCTGGGGCGCAGGTCAGTCCCGTCCTAAGCTGCCCGGCATGACTGGATTGCTCGCCCAGCGGTTGAGTCAGGCCTCCGGCAACGCCGTCGCGATGTGGACCGTCCTCGCCCGGGCCCGCGGTGACCACGTCCGCGAACACCCCACCTTCACCGCCATCGACGGCCGCCGGTTTCGGGTCATGGTCAGGACCGCCAATCCCGACCGGGCCGAGCTGACCGCGCTCGTCCGGGAACAGCGGGGAAACGGCCGGACCGTCGTGGTGGAAGACCCTTTCCGGACGCTCGATCTGAGCGGAACCGGCATCCGCCCGCGGCAGCTGCCCGTCATGGTCCGCGAACCCGCGCCCGTGCCGGTAGAACCCGGCGTCACCCTGGTGAAGACCCTTGGCGAGCTGCGGAAAGCCGAAGAGATCATCGTTCACGGCTTCCCGCTCGAGGAGTACCAGCCCCTCCAGCCAGGCACTGTCTTCCCGGCCGCGCTGTTGGATCAGGCCTTCTTTCTCAAGGGCGGCGAAGGCACCTGCGTCACCATGGCCGACGAGGGCGTCGGCGGCGTCTACTGGGTCACCACGATGCCCGAGCACCGGTCGAAAGGCGTCGGACGCGCGCTCATGCGCGCCGTCCTACGGCACTTCGAGGACCGCCCCGTCACGCTGACCGCCTCGCGGGCCGGCAAGCCGCTCTACGACAAGCTCGGCTTCACCACTCTGGGGGACTCCGACTGGTGGCGTTGACCTCGGGAACACCCACCGGCGGTAGCCGAACCAGCGGAACGCCGTTCCTGACAAAGTGCCCAGCACCATCCCCGCCACGAAGTCCGCGACCTCCTGCGCCAGGTAGCTCACGTGCGGCACCGACAGGTGCAGCGCGTACCGCGAGACCAGCGGCGGCACCAGGTTCACCGCCACCGCACCCGCGTTGACCAGGAAGAACAGCGCCGCCTCGCGCAGCCGGCGGTGTCCGCCGCGGCCCGCGAACGACCAGCGCCGGGACAGCAGGTAGGCGAACGCCGTCGAGGTCGCCGTCGCGAGGAAAAGCGCCGTCACCGGCTTCTCGGACAACACGGTGAGCTTCAGGCTGTAGTCGCCCAGTAGGGTGACCCCGTACGCGGCCAGGCCGACGACGGCGAAGCGGAGCAGCTCTCGCGGCTCGGGCATGGTTCCTCCAGGTGGCGCCGACAGGGTGGAGGTCTTTCGATGGCACGCACGGGCGGTGAGGGTGAGCTCCCCTCGGTCGCCGAGCTGGTGAACCTCTCGCAGACGAAACCGCTGATGATCCGCGGTGACCTCGACGCGATGCTCGCCGCGGAACCCGCGCCCGGAACGGTGCCCAAGCCCGAACCCCAGCCCGATCCCCTGGCCATCCTCGACGCCGAGCTCGCGGCCCCGGAGCCGGAGGACGAACGTCCGCTGGAAGCACCGCCGGCCGAGTCCCGGCGCACGAAGCCGTACGTTCTCGCCGCCGGCGCGGCCGTCGCGCTCGGGCTGGCCGCCGTCGTGCTCTTCCAGCCGCAGCAGGTCGGCGGGACGGCCACGCCGCCACCCGGGGCGACCGCCCCCGCCGCGCCGCCGACCTCGAGCGACGCGGTGGAGACGATGAGCGCGTCGGCCCAGGCGCCCCCGCTCACCGCGGAGGTGCACGACTCGCCGGTCCGGACCACGAACCCGCCGGCCGCCGCGGGGCGCAAGCCCGCGCGCCCCACGACGTCGGCGCCGCCGGCCGAGGACCAGTGGCAGCAGTACGTGAGCTCGGTGATGAGCTCGTGGCAGCAGCAGCACCCGCACGGCAGGACGAACCGCTGATCAGCAGTTCGGCGTCGCCGGCTTCCCGGCGATCCGGTCCTTGACGAACGCCAGGACGTCGGCGTTGCCGGTGTAGACCAGCGTGATGTGGTCGGTGTCGTAGGTCTTCCACGTCTCCTGGACACCGGCCGCGCAGTACGCCTTGTGCAGGCTGTCGGCCTGCGCGAACTGCACCAGCTGGTCGCCGGTCGCGTGGTACTGGAACACGGGGACGCGAGGCGGGCTGCCGCCGAGCTTGTTCTCGTTCAGCCGCGCCACCCACGCGGGCTTGATGTAGCCCGGGCCGGTCGTGTAATCCGCGATCTTCTGGTTCGCGTACGTCGTGAGCAGCTCGAACGTGCACGCGCTCCGCTTCATCTCGGCCAGCTTCGCGCGGCCGTTGTCGCTGAGGAACGAGTCGAGCCGCAGCTCCGGGTAGGCCTGGTCGAGGCCGAGCAGGGCGTAGGCGAACACACCGAAGCCCGACTTGCCGTCGAGCTGCAGCGTCACCTGGACGAGGTCCGCGGGCACGCCGCCGGCCGCGATCCCGACGAGGTTCAGCTCCGGCGCGTACGCCGGCTGCAGCTCCCCGGCCCACGCCGCGGCGCCACCGCCCTGGGAGTACCCGCGGAAGACGACCTTCGACGTCGTGGACAGCCCGGCCGCGGTGAGCCGCTGGGCCGCGCGGACCCCGTCGATCACCGCCGGGCCCTCGGACTTCCCCACGACGTACGTGGTCTCCGGCGCGCTCTGGTAGCCCTCGTAGTCGGGGACGGCGACGGCGTAACCGGCGTCGAGCAGGTCGTCGAGGCCGGGCTGCTCGTAGAACGCGCCGATGTCGATCATCTTCGACGGCGTGCAGTCGAAGGCCGGGCCGTGCGTGCCGGGGTCGAACGAGACGATCGGGGCGCTCGCGCGGTCGGCGTTCTTCGGGACGAGCACGGTCCCGGTGATGGCGTCGGGCTGCCCGAGCGCGTTCGTGGACAGGTACATCACCTGCCACGCGTCGACGGATGCCTTGCGCGGCCCGGCGTTCGACGTCCGCCAGCGGAGGACGTCGCCCGGTTCGCCCGCGGGCAGCGGCGAAGGCGGCGTGTAGAACGAGTCGTCGAACGGGCCGGTCCCGCCGGGCGGCGGTGCCGCCGAAGCCGCCGGGGCGACCCCCGTGGTAAGCACCAGCGCCACCAACGCGGCGAGCACGCGGCGGGCCGTCACGAGCCCGTCCCGTAGACGCGCTTGCAGGTCGCGGACTCGCTGAAGGCCAGGTTCAGCTCGGGGTTCGCCTTGAGGTCCTTGATCGGGCCCTCCGGGTCGGCGAGCTGCCCCATGGTCGCGTCGGCTTCGGAGATCACCTGGCGCAGGCTGCCCTGGTCGGTCACCTTCGCCTGCTCCATCTTGGACTTCGTCTCGGCCAGCTTGGTCTTGGTCTCGGCGAGGTTGCCGGTCGCTTTGTCCACTGCGGACTGTCCATCCGGGACGGGCGGGACGCCGGCGGCGCGCATGCCACCGGCCATGTCGTCGAGGGCCGACCCCAGGCGGCCCAGGAAGTCGACCATCGCGTCCCGGGTCTTCACCGGGTCGGCGTCGTCGACCGCCGGCGGCTGCGACAGCTTCGCCGAGCCCGCGGCCACCCCGGTGCACACCTTGTCGACCCAGGCCAGCGCCGCGGGGTCGGCGTGCCGGCCGGGGTCGGCCGGGGTGTCCGACCCGCAGGCGGCGCACGACAGAACTGCGGCCGCCGCCATTGCGAGCACCGCGCTGTGCATTCTTTTCATGGGTTTCGAAGCTACGCGGCGCGGTTGTGCGCGAGCAAGGAGGGAAAGGTCGATTGGCACTCGCGTCAACATTTCGCGACCGGAATTTGTCATGCGCGTCAGCGCTTCGGCGACCGCGCTGTCCTGGGGAAACCTTCCCGCGCCTGCTAGGAACCCGGGCCGGGTGACGTGCCGGTGTGACAATTTGCCGGTGTGGCGTGACGTTTTCACCAAAAGGCCTTGATCGACGCCATCCGCGCTCGTTAACTTACGGTCCGGTCGCGATTTCCGGGAGAACGCGTGCCGTTTCGTATCACTGTTGATACACGGAAGGACCATCGTGAGTCACCCAAGAGGCAAGAAGAAGACGGTCGCGGCCGCCGCGGCCACGGCGGCGGTGGGGCTGGTCGCCACCGCACTGGTGCTCGGGGCGCAGACCAGTGCCGCCGACCCGATCTCGCTGACGCTGAACTACCACTGCACGCTGCCGCTGGTGGGTTCGCAGTCGCTGAAGGTGGTGATCAACACCGACCTGCCGGCCACGGTGAACACCGGCCAGCCGACCGGCGCGTTCGACATCAAGGCCGTGTCCACCATCAACGCGGACACCGTCGCCGGCCTGAGCCTGATCGGCGCCACGACGATCGAGGGCACCGCGACGGCCGCCGCGACCGTCGCGGCGCCGAGTCTCAACCTGCCGGTCAACGTCCCGATCACGCTGGACAAGACGAACATCCCGGCCTCGGGTGAGCTGAACATCAACGCGGCGGGCAAGACGCCGTCGCTGACGTTCACCCAGCCCGGCCAGGCGAAGATCACCGTCGGCGACCTGAACCTCAAGGTCACCCCGCGCAAGGCCGACGGTTCGGTCACCGGCATCACGCCGGACGGCACGATCGACGCGCCCTGCACGCAGGACGCCGGCCAGAACAACACCCTGGCCACGATCACCATCGCCGGTGGTGGCGGGACGACCCCGCCCACCACCACTCCGCCGACGACGACACCCCCGACCACCACGCCGCCGACGACCACCCCGCCCACCACGACCCCGCCGGGCGGGGGCATCAAGTACTCCTTCGGCATCACCGGGTCGACTTCGCTGAAGTCGCTCGGCAGCACCGCGCCGATCACCGGCTCGTTCGACGCCGACGTCAACCTGTCGGCCAAGACGTTCACCGGTGACCTGAAGCTGAACCCGACGCACACCGACTTCAAGCTGTTCGGGTTCCTGCAGGGCAGCTCGGACGTCAAGGTCGTGCAGAACGGCCAGCAGACCGGTGAGCTGGTCGGCACCGGGTTCAAGGCGCACATCAAGTTCGACACGTTCCTCACCACGGTCACCCTGTTCGGCATCCCGATCAGCACCGACCCGAAGTGCGGCACGGTCAGCTCGTCGACCAGCGAAATGACCACCGGCGCCGACTTCGACCTGCTCAAGGGCGGCAAGCTGGCGGGCACCTACTCGCTGTCCGCGCTGCAGAACTGCGGTCCGTTCAACGACATCGTCAGCGCGTTCGCCAAGAGCGACGGCAACTCGCTGGATCTCGTGCTCGCCAAGAAGTGACCCGACTGCCGGCCCCCGTCGCGCCGCGGCGGGGGCCGGTGCCATGCCCTGGAAGGAGAGCCCGTGCGGAAAACCCGGTCGTTGCTCGCGGCGGGCCTCGCCTGCCTGGTGCTGCCGCTCGCCGTCCCGCCCGCGGACGCGTCGACGCCGATGGACAAGAGGCTGAGCTTCACCTGCCCGTTCCCGTTGATCGGCAAGCAGAAGCTGGACGTCGAGGTCAAGGCGTCCTTCGAGGTGCCGTCCGCGCCCGGCGGCACGTTCACGACCGCGGACCTCACGGTCGCGGTGACCGTGCCGGACAAGTCCACCCGCGGCCTGGCGCTGGTCGGCGCGGCGAGCATCGAAGGGACGGCGTCCGCAGGGGTGACGCTGGCCAACGGCTCGCTGACGCTGCCGCTCGCCCTGCCGCTGACCGTGGCGAAGACGGCGGTGCCGGCTTCGGGCGCCTTCACCACCCAGGCGACCGGCTCGGTCCCGCCGGTGCGGCTGCCGAACGCGGGCCGGACGACGCTGACGATCGGGGACTTCAGCACCCGGCTGACGCCGAAGAAGGCGGACGGCTCGTTCACCGGGCTCGGCTCGTTCACCTCGGACTGCACGCTCGACCCCGGTCAGGACCCGGTGCTGCTGAGCTTCGACCTCGGCACGTCTTCCCACGACTACGGCGTCACGGGCTCAACGACGCTGAAGGCGCTCGGGGCGACCGCGCCGCTTACCGGGTCGTTCACGGGGTTCAGCCCGGCGTTCGACCGAACGCGGGCGGAGTTCAAGGTGCTCGGGTTCGTGCCCGGGACGGCCGACCTGCAGTTCAGCCCGGACGGTCCACAGACCGGCGAACCGGCCGGCGACGGGTTCGTCGCGCACGCGAAGCTCGCGCTGGCGCTGCCGCAGGTGACGCTCTTCGGGCTGCCGGTCGCCGACGCGGGCTGCCGCGCGAGCGCGCCGATCCCGGTCGACCTGAAGACCGGCAGCGGCTTCGCGCCGGCTTCGGGCGGACCGTTGAGCGGGGAGTACCCGATCCCGCCGCTGACCGGGTGCGGTGCGTTCACGGCGTACCTGAGCTCGCTGCTCCAGGGACCGGGCAACACGTTCGCGCTGACGTTGACGGCGCGCTGAAAAAACCTCCGCCGGTGTTGTCGATTCCGCCGATCCTCGCGTGACGGGGTAAGAAAGGACCACGATCGAGAGGAAACGGACATGGCGCAGTACGCGGTGCTGATCTACGAGCGGGTGCCCGCCGAGGACCTGCCGAAGGAGATCATGGACCGGCACATGGGGCTGCCCGACCGGATCGCCGAGCTGGGCGGGAAGGTGACCGCGGGCCTCGGCCTGCTGCCCAACGAAACGGCCACCGCGATCCGCGGCGACCTGGTGACCGACGGGCCGTTCGTGGAGACCAAGGAGGTGCTGGCGGGGGTGTACGTCCTGGAGGCCCGCGACCTCGACCACGCGCTGGCCTGCGCGAAGCTGACGCCCGTCGTCGAGGGCGGCGTCGAGGTCCGGCCGCTCGTCGACTTCCAGGTGGTGCCGGACTGAAGTCCGTCCAGGACGCCGTCGCCGAGGCGCACCGTCGCGAGTGGGCCTACGTGCTCGCCGCGACAGTGCGGGTCACCCGCGACCTCGACGAGGCCGAAGAGGCCGTCCAGGACGCCTACCTCCAAGCGCTGAAGCGCTGGGCGGACGACGGCGTCCCGGACCGGCCCGGCGCGTGGCTGACCACGGTCGCGCGCCGGACCGCGCTCAACGGCCTCCGCCACCGGGAAGTGCTGCGGCGCAAGCTGCCGCTGCTGGTCGAGCCCGACGTCGCCGAGCCGCCCGAGCCCGCCGGGCCGATCCCGGACGACCGGCTGCGGCTCGTCTTCACCTGCTGCCACCCGGCGCTGGCGCAGGAAGCCCAGATCGCGCTGACGCTGCGGCTGGTGTGCGGCGTCGCGACGGCCGACATCGCGCACGCCTTCCTGGTGCCCGAGCCGACGATGGCGGCCCGGATCACCCGCGCCAAGAAGAAGATCACCGCCGCGCGGATCCCGTACGCGGTGCCCTCGGCCGAGGAGCTGCCGGCGCGCGTGTCCGTCGTGCTGACCGTGCTGCACCTGCTCTATTCGGCCGGGCACACCGCGCCGTCGGGGGACGACCTCGTGCGGGACGAGCTGACCGGCCGCGCGCTGGACCTGGCGCGGATGCTGCGCGCCCTGCTGCCCGCCGGCACCGAGGTCGCCGGGCTGCTCGCGCTGCTGCTGGTCCACCAGGCCCGCCGGGCCACCCGGACCGACGGCGCCGGCCGGCTGCTGCGGCTCGAAGACCAGGACCGGTCCCGCTGGGACACGGAGATGATCGCCGAGGCCGACCGGCTCGTCGTCGAGGCGCTCAAGGGCGGCCCGCCCGGGCGGTTCAGCGTCCAGGCCGCGATCGCCGCCCTGCACGCCCAGGCGCCCGGCTACGCCGAGACCGACTGGCCGCAGATCCTGACCCTCTACGACGTGCTGCTGCGCCTGTGGCCTTCGCCGGTGGTGGCGCTCAACCGCGCGGTCGCGCTGTCGATGGTCGAAGGTCCGGCGGCCGCGCTCGCCGAGATCGCCCGGCTGGAGGCCGACGGCCGCCTCGCCGGCTACCGCTACCTGCCCGCCACCAAGGCCGACCTGCTGCACCGCCTCGGGCGCGACGCCGAGGCGGCCGATGCCTACCGCGCCGCGCTCGCGTTGAGCGACAACGCCGTCGAGCAGGAGTTCCTCGCCGCGCGGCTCAGCGGCGCCTGAGCAGCAGGACGAACCCGGCGGCCGAAAGGACCAGTGCGGCCAGGAAGAACGCGCCGTGCACGACGGCGCCTGCGGCGACGTCCCCGATCAGCTGCACCATTAGGTCCGCGACGCCGAGCACGCCGATGATCGCCAGCGCGAGGCGAGTTCCCTTGACCCCGCGGTACACGCCGTAGACGAGCAACGCCCACAGCCCGGCGCAGACGACGTACGCGAGGATCGCCACCGGAAGCGGGACGGCGGACTCGACGGCCGTCCGGCGCCCGCCCAGCAGCGAGCCCAGGAACCAGCACGCCGTCGCGCCCCACCAGGCGAAAGCCGCGCGCGGAGACATTGCCGCAGCGTAGATCCGGACTGCCCGATTCCGGCACGGTCACGACCCGAACCGTTACGCGCCCGGTGTCACGCCGGGGTGCTATAAAGCGCTACCTCTGTGGGACCGGTTCCACGGCCGTAGGCGGCCGCCCCCGGTGCCGCTAGGGTGATCGTCTGGATGTGCTGGCTCGAGGGCAGCCGAACGGGGAGAAGCCGGTGACCGCCGCGCACGACTCAACGTGGGACTCCAGCACCCGCTTGCGCGTGCTGCTGGTCGAGGACGACGACGGCGACGCGCTGCTGGTCGAGGAGATGCTGGCGGACACGTCCGTGCCGTTCTCGCTCGAACGCGTCGAAACGCTCGCCGCCGCGCTGGCCGGCCCGCTCACCGCCGACTGCGTCGTCCTGGATCTGCAGCTGCCCGACGCCATGGGCCTGAGCGGGCTGACGAAGCTCGGCCAGCACGCGCCCGGCGTCGCGATCGTCGTCCTGACCGGCGGGCACGACCAGGCCACCGGCGTCGCCGCGGTCGCCGCCGGCGCCCAGGACTACCTCGTCAAGGACCAGGTGGACGGGCCGCTGCTGGTCAAGGCGCTGCGCTTCGCCCGGGAACGCAAGCGCGCCGAGCAGGTCGAGCAGCAGTTCCTGCAGCAACAGCTGCTCGCCCGCGAGAACGCGCGGCTCGAACGCGGCCTGCTGCCCAGCCCGCTGCTGCGCGACCCGCACCTGGAACTGGCCTCTCGCTACCGCCCGGGCCGCAACGGTTCCCTGCTGGGCGGCGACTTCTACGACGCGATCGAGCTCGTCGACGGCACCGTGCACATGATGATCGGCGACGTCTGCGGCCACGGCCCGGACGAGGCCGCGCTCGGCGTCGCGCTGCGGATCGCGTGGCGCTCGCTCGTGATGGCCGGCCTGCCGATGGCCGACGTGCTGAGCATGGTCGAGCGGGTCATGGTGCACGAGCGGATCGAGCCGCTGTTCGCCACCGTCTGCATGGTCGTCGTCGCGCCGGACCGAAGATCCCTGCGCCTGTCGCTGGCCGGGCACCTGCCGCCGCTGCTGCTCACCCCCGGCGACGGGCACCTGCTCTCCGGGGAACGCCTCGGCGTCCCGCTCGGCGTCGTCGAAGGCACGAAGTGGGAGGCCCTCGAGGTGCCGCTGGAACCGGGCTGGTCGCTGCTGCTCTACACCGACGGCGTGTTCGAAGGCCGCGTCGGCGCCGGGTCGGAACGGCTCGGCCACGAGCGGATGGCCGCCATCGTCCTCGAGATCCAGCACCAGGCCGGGTTGGCCGGCACCGACCTGCTCGACGAGCTGATCGCCCGCGCCGAACGGCTCAACTCCGGCCCGCTCGACGACGACGTCGCCCTCGCCCTGCTCAGTCACGACCCGGGGAAGCAGGCTCGATGAGCACTGACGCACGCGGCTGGTCCATCCGCCGCTGGCTCACCCTGTTCGCCGTCGCCGAAGCCGTGCTGCTGCTCGCCGCGCTGGCCGGCGGCGCGATCGCGATGAGCAACCTCACCGCGGCCCGCAACGGCCTGCTCGACGTCATCGGGCCCCAGCGGCTGGCCGCCCTCCAGCTGTCGACCGCGCTGCTCAACCAGGAGACCGGCGTCCGCGGCTACCAGCTCGGCCGGCAGCCGGACTTCCTCACCCCGTACACCGACGGCGTGCGCGAGCAGGCCGACGCGGTCGGGCAGCTGCGGCAGCTCGGCGCGGTCCCGGGCACCCGGATCGGCGACGACCTGGAGACCGTCCTGCGGGCGGCCACCGAATGGCAGGCCGCGGCGGCGCCCACGATCGCTCCCGGCGCACCCCCGGTGACCCCGGCGCAGATCGAGCGCGGCCGGACGTTGTTCGACGCGGTCCGAGGGTCTCTCGACACCCAGCTCGACCACCTCGCCGCCGTCCGCGACTCCGGCCGGGCCGACCTGGACCGCGCGGCGACGGTCCTGACCTCCATGCTCGTCGCGGTCGCCGTGCTGGTCGCCCTGCTGTTCGTGGTGCTGTTCCTCGGCCTGCGGCGGGTCATCACCCGGCCGATCCTGCAGCTGGCCGGCGAGGTCCGTCACGTCGCCGACCAGGACGTCCGCCGGCCGGTGAACGGGAGCGGGCCCCGTGAGATCGCCCAGCTCGGCGCCGACGTCGAGGCCATGCGGCAGCGCATCCTCGACGAGGTCGCCGAGCTCGAGCAGGCGCACGCGTTGCTGGACCGCCGGACGCGCGAGCTGGAGCGGTCGAACGCCGACCTGGAGCAGTTCGCCTACGTCGCGTCGCACGACCTGCAGGAACCGCTGCGGAAGGTGGCGAGCTTCTGCCAGCTGCTGCAGCGCCGCTACGCGGGCCTGCTCGACGAGCGTGGCGAGCAGTACATCGAGTTCGCCGTCGACGGCGCGAAGCGGATGCAGATCCTGATCAACGACCTCCTGGCCTTCTCGCGGGTCGGCCGGAAGCCGGGCGAGCACGTCGAGGTCGACGCGGGCCGGCTGGTCGACGACGCGGTCGCGAACCTGGAGGTGGCGCTGTCGTTGAGCGCCGGCAAGGTCGAACACGGCGAGCTGCCCGAGGTGCGCGTGGAGCCGGCGCTGATGACGGCGGTGTTCCAGAACCTGATCGGCAACGCCCTGAAGTTCAAGGGCGAGACGCCGCCCGAGGTCCGGGTCACCGCGGAGCGCGACGGCGGCGACTGGGTGTTCTCGGTGTCGGACAACGGGATCGGCATCGACGCGGAGTACGCCGAACGGGTCTTCGCGCTGTTCCAGCGGCTGCACACCCGCAGCGCGTACCCGGGCACCGGCATCGGACTCGCCCTGTGCCGCCGGATCGTCGAGTACCACGGCGGCCGGATCTGGCTCGACACCGAGGCCGAGAGCACCACGTTCCGCTTCACCATCCCGGCCGGCGAGGATAATGGGACGCATGACGCAGGCGCATGACCCGATCGACATCCTGCTCGTCGAGGATGACCCCGGCGACGTGCTGATGACGCGTGAAGCCTTCGAACACCACAAGATCCGCAACGCGCTGCACGTCGCGAGCGACGGCGTCGAGGCGCTCGAGTTCCTGAACCGGCAAGGACGCTTCGGGGAGGCGCCGCGGCCCGGGCTGATCCTGCTGGACCTCAACCTGCCCCGCAAGGACGGCCGGGAGCTGCTCGGCGAGATCAAGCAGGACCCGGACCTGCGCACCATCCCGGTGGTCGTGCTGACGACGTCCGAAGCGGACGAAGACATCGTGCGCAGCTACGACCTGCACGCCAACGCCTACGTCACCAAGCCGGTCGACTTCGAGAAGTTCGTCGAGGTGGTCCGGAAGATCGACGATTTCTGGGTCACGGTCGTCAAACTGCCGCACCGGTGAGGGCTTCGATGGCGTGGCGGCGGAAGTTGGGGCACCATAAAGCGCCGTGACCTCTTCATCCCGGGATCTCCCCGCCGTCGAGCTGGCGGTCACGCTCGACTGGCGGGACACGGCCGCGGTGCTGCGCGTGGCGGGGGAGATCGACCTGCTGAGCGCGCCGGAGTTCGAGGAAGTCGTCGACGTCGTGCTGGCCGGGGAACCGCGGACGCTGGTGGTGGACCTGCGCGCGGTGACGTTCTTCTGCTCGGCGGGCCTGCAGGTGCTGGCGGCGGCGCACCGCAGGCTGCCCGAGCGCGCGCTGCGGGTGGTGAGCGACTCGCCGGTGACGTCGGGCCCGCTGAAGACCACCGGCCTCGACACGTGGATCGGCATCCACGCGACGGTCGACGAAGCGCTGGCCCAGTGACGAGCCCGGAGAGGCAACCGATGGACGAACCCCCGGGACCGTTCCGCTCCCACGGCGTGCAGGCGGTGCCCCAGGACCTGCGGCGGCTCCGGCACGACCTGATGGCGTGGGTCCTCTCGGCGGGCGTCGGCGAGAGCCGGGCGCAGGACATCGTCCTGGCGAGCTACGAGGCACTGGCCAACGTCGCCGACCACGCGTACGCCGGGGCGGGATCGGGCGTGGTCGACCTCGACGCGGCGGTGCACCCGGACCGGATCGAGGTGGTCATCAGCGACCACGGGCGGTGGCGGACCCCGGTGGTCGACCCGCGCCCGGTTTCGCTGCGGGGACGGGGACTGATGCTGCTGCGGGCGAGTGCCGACCGGGCGGACATCGCGTCCGGCGAGTCGGGGACCGTGGTGACGCTGGCCTGGGACCTGGCGCCGGTCCGGCCCTGAGCCGGCGGCGGAAAACGGCTGGGCCGCACGACGTCCGGGCTGGTACCGTGCCGTCGGCTGTGATCCGTCCGAGGAGGTGAGACCCGTGAACGCTGTACGCACGTGGGTGCTCCCCCTCGCCGTCACGGCCGGGCGATAGGCCGCGGGAGCGCCTCGATTCCAGGCACTCCCGAAAGGCACTCCCATGGATCCTTTGTGTTTCACCTCCGAGACGACGTCGGACGGCGTCGTCGAGCGCGGCTTCACCGTCGGCGACGTCCCCGGTGTCCTCTGGTCGCGCGATGCCGGCCCGGCGGCCGCGCCCCTGGTGCTGATGGGGCACGGTGGCGGCCTGCACAAGAAGACGCCGGCCCTCGTGACCCGGGCTCGGGACGCCGTGACCCGGCAGGGCTTCTCCGTCGTGGCCATCGACGCTCCCGGACACGGCGACCGGCCGCGCACGGCCGAAGACGAGCAGGTCCGCGCCGACTTCCGGCAAGCGCACGCGACCGGCGACCGCGAGCGGTTCCGGTCGGTCAGCATCGGCTACGCCCGCTCCCTCGCGGACCGGGCCGTCCCCGAATGGCAGGCCACACTGGACGCTCTCCAGCGGCTGCCCGGAATCGGCCGGGACGCACCGATCGGCTACGGCGGCGGCATCTCGCTGGGCACCGCCATCGGGGTACCGCTGACCGCGGCCGACCCCCGGATCTCCGCCGCGATCTTCGGTGGCGGGTTCTTCGTCTACGAGGAACTGCTCGCGGCGGCGCGGCGGATCACCGTCCCGGTCCAGTTCCTGCTCCCGTGGGACGACGAACACGTCGACCGGCAATCGTCCTTCGCGTTGTTCGACGCCTTCGCCACCGAGGAGAAGACGTTGCACGCCAACCCGGGCGACCACCGCCGCATCCGCTGGATCGGCGTCGACGAGGGCTTCCTGGCCCGGCACCTGAACTGACGGAACAGGCCCGTGGCGGAGTCGCCACGGGCCCGTCCGGCACCGGATCCCTAGCTGTGCGTGACAGCCCCGGTCTTCGGGTCGAGCGTGACCTTCTTCGCCTTGGGCCACCAGAAGTCGAACATTCCGTTCATCGACCCCGCCCGGGAGTCGAAGGACGAATCGCCGATCCGGCCGGCGAACCAGTTGTCCTCGATGAACTTCAGCACCGAGGTCTGGTCCGTCAGCGTGTGGTCGACGTGGTTCACCTTGCTGTACGGCGAAACCACCAGCAGCGGCAGCCGCGGGCCGTAGCCGCAGCGGTCGGCGTAGCCGCCCATCGTCGTCGGCTTGCCCGTGCAGATCGCCTGGTCCTGTGAAGCGTCGTGCGAGCCGTTGACGATCTTGGACGGCTGGTGGTCGTACCAGCCGTCGGAGTCGTCGTAGGCCAGGACGATCGCCGTCGACTTCCACTCCGGGGACTGCTGGATCTTGTTGATTTCACTGACCACGAACTGCTGCTCGTCCAGCGGGTCCGAGTAACCCGCGTGGCCGTCCTGGTACTCCGGGGCCTTCAGGAAGCTCACCGCGGGCATCGAACCGGCCTTCAGCGCGGCGTCGAAGTCCGCCGTGTCGTACTGGTGGTTCGCGCGGTCGGTCTGGCCGATCGCCTGCACCGACGACGGCGGGAGGTGCTTCGGGTTCGACGTCGACGGGTAGTACTGGAACGGCTCGTGGTGCGGGCTGTAGTCCACCGCCGCGTTGCCGCCGACGTTCGTGTGGGTCTGGCCGCACACCGAGTAACCGTTGGCCGAGCCGGTCGGGCGGAAGCCGCCCTGGAACCAGCCCCACGTCACGTGGCGTTGGTTGAGCAGGTCACCGACGTTGCGGCCGTGCATCGTGGCCAGGTTGTCCTTGCTCGTGTGGTTCTTGTCCGAGCAGTCGTCCCACGCCGGGTCCGGGTCGTTGATCATCGTGCCGATGCCGTGCGCGTCCGGCGACTGCACGGTGTAGGCGTCGCTGACCGGCTCGTGCGTCACCGGGTCGACCGCCTGGACGCCGTGGGTGTTGCCCGAGATCAGGTCGATCGCGCCCGGGCTGGACGGGCCGAACACCGTGTTGAACGAGTTGTCGTTCAACGAATAGTGCTGCGCGTAGTTCCACATGCCGGTGACGGTGTTGCCGTCGAAGTAGTCCATCACGAGGCCGGGCTCGCCGAACAGCACCGGCTGGCCGGTGCACTTGTCCGTCTCGGTCTTCTCGACGAACTTGTCCATCTTGCCGCCGTCGAAGGCGGCCTGCTCGGCGCCGTAGTTGTGGTTCTGGTCGCAGGTCAGCGCCTGCTCGTGCGTGAGCCGCTTCGGGTTGTAGGCGTTCGGGTTGTCGGTCAGCAGCTTCTTGTCGAGGCCGTTGACCTTCGGGGTGTTGCGCGCGGCCTGGAACGGGGTGCCGTCCGTGTTGGCCGCCTTCGGGTACGTGCCGAAGTAGTGGTCGAACGAGATGTTCTCGCCGAAGATGACCACGACGTGCTTGATCGGCGTGGCCGTGGGGATCCCGTGCGCGGGGAACAGGTTCAGCGGCTGAGCGTCCGCGGTCGTCGCCGCGGAACCGGTGACGACGGCCAGCGTGGCCACCGAGGCGAGGGCCCCGGCGCCGAGCAGGCCACGCCGTCGCCGGCGGGTTCTCTTGTCCACAGTGGATTTCCTTTCGTGGTGGGCTGTGACATTCAAAGACGGGCTTTCACGCGAGCAACACGCGGCCGAAGTGGTCGTCCGGGCCGGTGACGCCCGGCAGCGCGAAGAAGTAGCCGCCGCCGAACGGGGAGATGTAGTCGGTCAGGGGTTCGTCGGCCAGCCGCGTCTGGACCGCTTCGAACTGGCGCTCCAGGTCCTGCTGGTAGCAGACGAAGATCAGGCCCATGTCGAGGTTGCCGT
Source organism: Amycolatopsis sp. NPDC051371 (assembly GCF_040682155.1). Lineage (NCBI taxonomy): Bacteria > Bacillati > Actinomycetota > Actinomycetes > Pseudonocardiales > Pseudonocardiaceae > Amycolatopsis > Amycolatopsis sp. NPDC051371. Next base: position 18,366 of record NZ_JBFBAG010000032.1, on the reverse strand, counting down.
TGCTGTCGATGCCGCGGTCGTAGTTCACCGCGCGGCGCAGGATCCGGCTGGCGTCGGTTTCCGGTGTGCGCGGGTTGGCTTTCCGGATGTGGCTGGTCAGCGGGATCACGGTGCCGATCGGGTCGTCGGCGTACCGGGGGACGTCGGTCTCCTCGGTGCCGTCGAGCGGGGCGCCGGTGTCGCGGCGGCGGCCGAACATGTTCTCCTGCTCGGCCAGTGAGACCCGGTCCCAGAACTCGACGAGCATCCGGATCAGCCGGACGACCTGGTAGCTGCCGCCCGCGGCCCAGGCGGGCTCGCTCGGTGTGGACGTCCACACGAGACTGTCTGCTTCGGACAGTTCCGGGTTCGCGGTGCCGTCCTTGAAGCCCATCAGGTTCCGCGGGGTGCCGGCCGGGCGCGGCGGGGAGCTGAAGCCGTTGAGCTTCCAGCGCAGCTGCATGCCGCCGCGGGTCGCGCGGGCGATGTCGCGCAGTGCGTGCAGGACGGTGTCGGTGGAGTTCGCGGACAGCGTGAGGCTCAGGTCGCCGTGGCACTGGGCGGGATCGAGGGCGTCGTTCGCGAACGTCGTCATCGGCTTCAGCTTGGCGGGCTTGAGCTTCGCCAGGCCGTACCGGTCGTCGAACAGCGACGCGCCGGCGCCGAGGATCACGCCCAGATCGCCCCCGGGCACGACGGGGCCGAGAACGCCGGAGTCGGCGGGAGGAGCGGTGATGCCGAGGGCGGCGGGGGCGCCACCGGCGGTGAGGAACCGCGCCCGGTCGGTGATGGCGCGGAAGAGGTCGGTCAGTTCGGCCTTCGACTCGGCGACGACATCGAACGAGGCGACGATGGTTTGGGTGGGAGGTGTCCGCAGGATGGCGGCTTGGGTCTTGCCGTGGAAGGCGACGGGCGCGGTGCTGTCGGCGGCGGTGCTGTCGGTCGCGGTGGCGGAAGCCCCGAGCCCGGCCCCGGCGGCGACGGTCAGGCCGGCGCCCATCGCGGCGCGGCGCAGGAAGGACCGGCGAGGCACGCCGGTGGCGGACTGCTGCGGGGCCGGGTGCGGCCCGGGGCAACGAGGCTGGTCGGTCACGCGGCCCTCCGCGGCTGGGTGGTGGCGGCGTTGCGCGGCGCGGTGGTGCGAGGCCGGCGGGCGCCGGTGGAGTGGCTTGTCGCGGTGTTGTGCGGGCGGGGCCGGCTGGTACCGGCGTGGGTGCGAGGCTGGTCGGTCACGAAACCCGCCTCGGCTCGGCGATCGCGGCGATCGGGGCCAGCAGCTCCGTCAGCTCGCTCACGTCGGCGTTCAGCTTCTGCCGCTCCTTCTGCGACAGCTGCGCCAGCGGCGTCCAGCTGCCGTCCGGGCGGTGCGCCGCGTCCAAAGTGGTCTGGGTGCGCGTCAGCCAGCTGTCCACCTTGGACAGATCCGGGTAGCGCGGCGCCAGCAGCGGGCGGAGCACGTCCAGCACCGCGCGGGTGCCGTCGAGGTTGGCGCGGGCCGTGGCCAGGGTGGTGCCGCTGCCGTAGTCCGTGCGGCCCGTCAGTTCGAACTGCAGCGTGTTCTCCATGATCTCGTGCGCGCGCAGGCCGAGGTCGTTGCCGTCGACCTGGCTTTCGGCGAAGGACGCCTGCAGCGCGTGGGCGTCCGTGTCCAGCCGGTCGGCCACCGCCCCGAGCGCGCCCAGGTCCTCGGCGTGCCAAAGGCCCTGCTCGAGGCGGTGGAAGCCGGTGAAACCCTCGTCGGACGTGCCGTTCGGGAGGCCGACGGCGGTGCCGTTGAGCGCGCCGTCGGAGTTGCCGAACGCGTCGTACGCCGCACCGAGGCGCTCGTACGTCAGGTGGGCCGTCAGCCACGCGGCCTCGCTCGCCGCGCGGTCGCCGCCGTGGACGGCGGTCTTCAGCGCGCCCGTGTTCGCGACCAGCTCGCCGAGACCCGTCGTGACGTGCTGCTGGTAGGCCTTGAGCGGCCCGAGCAGGTCGTTGTGCGTCACGGGCGCGACGCCCGGGCCGGTCCGCTCGGCTCCGCCGCTGACCCGCACGGCCGGCCCGACGATCGCGCCCGCGTCCTCCGGCAGGCAGCGGAACGCGTAGCTGCCGTTGCCGAGGTTGACCTGCAGCGGCCGGCTGGTCGCCGGGCCGAGGCCCTCGACCTCGCCGTAGATCACGCCGGTCGCCGGGTCGATCAGGTCGACCTCGGCGGTCACGGACCCGGTGTTGTGCAGGCGGAACGTCTGCGGCCCGGGCTTCGGGTCCGACCAGCCCGTGCCGCACGCCGAGCGCGACACGGCGATCTCCGGATCGCCCGCGGCCGCGCTGTCCGGCCAGAACGCCACGACAGCTCCCGCCGTGGCGGCCACGACCACGGCCGCCACGATCCAGCGGGTACGCACTGACCCCGGCACGCACACTCTCCCGTCACTCGATCGGACCATCACCGGTCACGGATTATGCGAGCCTATCGCCCGAAAAACCGCATCGGATGCCGTCGAGAGGAGGGAATTCACCGGGACTTCAGCCCGGCGCCCACGAAACGGGCAGAAATCAGACGATTTCGTGTGCCAGATCTGTCTGGTTGGGCAGGTTCGTCCGGTTGGTTACGCTCCGGGCAGCGGAGAGCCGGTCTCCAGCAGCGTCTTCAGGCTCGACAGCAGGGCGGGCCAGCCCTGGCTGCACATCGCCATGACCGTGCTGTCCGGTTCGAAACCGTCGTGCAGCACCGTCAGCTTCACGGTTTCCCCCTGCGGTTCGAGCGTGAAGGAGACCTTCGAACGGCCTTCCCGCTGCAATTTCGCCAGCGTTTCCGCGTCGATCCCGTTTCCCTTCGCCCATTCTTCGGTGAACGTGTGCCAGGTGTAGGAAAGGCGGCGGTACGGGTCCGATTCCAGGACGACCTGATCGGGGTGGCTCGTTTTCGCACCGCTTTCCGCCCAGACCATCGGCGAGCCTTTTTTCCAGTCGGTTTCGAAAGCGACGCCCCAGTACTGCCGGGTGAACGCCGGCTCGGTAAGCGCTTGCCAGAGCTTTTCCGGGGTCGTGCTGATGTGGGTGGTGTACGCGAATTCGTTCATGGGTTCGGACTCCAGGGCTCGTTTCAGATCGGCCAGCGCGCCGGCCCGCCGCCGGTCGTAGCGGGTCATCCAGCGCTCGGCGATCCCGTTGATCGGCGCGGCGTCGAGGTGGTGCAGCTTTTCGCGGCCGCGCCAGGTCGTCGTGACCAGCCCGGCCGCCTCGAGCACGGCCAGGTGCTTGCTCACCGACTGGCGGGCCATGTCCAGCCCCGCGCACAGTTCGCGCAGGGTCTGGCCGTTGCGCTCGTTGAGCACGTCCAGCAGCTGACGGCGGCTGGGGTCGGCCAGGGCCTTGAACACCTCGTCCATCGCGCCTTCCCAAAGGCTGTGCCGTCTCAAGACGTGCAGCCGTCCGGCTGCCTATGCACGATAGGCAGCCGGACGGCTGCATGTCAACCGGGGATCAGCGGAAGCGGATCGCCGTGATGCCCGCGAGCACGAAGAACACGAGGATGACCAGCGTCCCGGTCTGGCTGCCGGACGACCGCGTCACGACCTGGTCGACCGCGCCGGTCAGCCGCACCCCGCACTCGGCGACGACGGTGTGCCGCCCCGCCTCGATCCGCGTGAACTCGACCGGCGCGGTGAAGGCGCCGGAGGCGTCGGTGTAGGCGGAGCCGACCTCGACGCCGTCGGAGGTCAGGGTGACCATCCGGCTCGGCTGGCAGCCCTTCCCGGACGCCGACAGCTCGTCGCCGGGCTGGACGCTCGGCCGGTCGAGCACCAGTTCGCCCGGCTTGGGCTCGGTGCTCGTGGTGGTCGGGACGCCGGGAGTGGCCGGAGTGGTGGACGACGACGGCGGCGTGGTCGTGGTCGTCGGCGGGGTGGTGGTCGTGCTCGGCGGGGTCGTGGTGGTGCCGGGCCTGGTCGGGCGCGTGGTCACGGGCGGTGCCGGGGTCGTGGTCGTCGGCGGCGGGGGCGTGGTGGTGGTGACCCCGGTGACGACGAACGTGCCGCTGGCGGTTTGTTTCTGGCTCGTGCACGTCGCGGTCACCGTGTGCGCGCCCGGCGTCGCCGACCCCGGAACGGCGGCGGGGAACTGCCCGCTGGTCGCCGGGGCCACCTTCGAGCCGAGCGACGAGCCTTCCCAGAAGAAATTGATGATCCGGCAGGTCGGAAATCCATTCCAGGAAATGGTGAACGAACTGCCCGCCGGCCCGGTCGACGGTTTCAAACCAACCGAAGGCGGAACTTGTGCGTTACCCGTGCCGGCCAACGTGAGCAGGAGTATCGCTCCGGCCACGGTGCCGAAAAACAGCCGAACCACGAATCCCATTGGGACGTCCCTCCCCGGTGTGTGCTCGCTGTAGCATTCCGGACCAGTCGGATTACGCAAGTAGGGGATGCCCAATGGGACGTGTCATCGCGGCGGGGGTTGCGTTGGGTTTGTGCGGGGTGCTGCTCGGCGCGCCACCCGCGTCGGCCCAGTCCGGTTCGGCACCGTCCGGCTCGCTGGGCGTGCAGGTGTCGATCGACCGGCGGCCGATCGCGGACGCCACGGTCCCGATCGACCCGGCCCAGCAGGTCGAGCTGCAGGTCGTCGCCACCAACTCCGGCACCGCCCCGGTGAAGGTCCGCAGCGTGCGGCTCTCGGGCGTCGCACTCGCCCTCACGTTCTTCGCCTACGACACGACCGCGCCGTTCGAAGTGCCGGCGCGGGGCTCGATCACCCGGACGTTCGTGCTCGACCTCGGCGACCTCGCCGGGCAGGCGACCGGGCTGCTGCCGTCGTCGGTCGAGCTGCTCGACGCCCAGCGTGCGACGCTCGGCGAGGCGACGACGGTCGCCGACGTCCGCGGCTCCTTCTGGTCGGTCTACGGCGTCTTCGGCCTGGCGATGCTCGTGCTCACGATCCTCGCCTGGCTGGCCGCGCTGCTCGCGCTCGCCCGGCACCGGCTGGCCCCGAACCGCTGGCGCCGCGGCCTGCGGTTCCTGCCCGCCGGGTTCGGCACCGGCCTGGTCGCGGTGATCACGCTGTCCGTGCTGCGGCTGGTCCCACCGGAGCCGGCGATCGAGATCCCGGTGGTGCTGGGCGCCGCGGCGATCGCGTTCCTGCTCGGCTACCTGACGCCGCACCCGGCGCCGCCGCCGGTCGTCACCGGCGGTGACACGACCGTCCGGATGACGATCCCGCCCACCCAGGAATTCACCCGATGAGCGCACCGGCCGAGCTGGTCGCCGCTCTCCCGCAGTACGACATCGGCGCCGAGATCGGCGAAGGCGGCATGGGTGTCGTCTTCGCCGGGACGCACCGGACGCTGGGGCGCAGCGTCGCGATCAAGCAGCTGCCCTGGGACGTGCTCAACCACGCGGCGAGCAGCGAGCTGTTCGACCGCGAGGCCCGCGTGCTGGCCAGCCTCGACCACCCGCACATCGTGCCGGTGTACGACTACGTCCGCACCGGCCGCGAGCACCTGCTGGTGATGGAACGGCTCGACGGCGGCACCGTGCACAGCCGGTTCCACGGCGGTGGCGTCAGCGGCGAGCAGGCGTGCGCGATCGGCCTGGCGATGCTCGCCGGGCTGCACGCGGCGCACCGGGCCGGCGTGCTGCACCTCGACGTCAAGCCGCGGAACCTGCTGTTCAACCTGCAGGGCGTGGTGAAGGTGGCGGACTTCGGCATCGCGCGGGTGATCAGCGAGGGCGCCACGCTCGTCACGCACGGTGGCGAGATCCTCGGTACCCCGGCGTACATCGCGCCCGAACAGGCGATGGGCAACGCGCTGAGCCCGGCGGCCGACGTGTACGCGGCCGGCACGGTGCTCTACGAACTGCTGTCCCGGCAGTTGCCGTTCGACAACACGCGCGGCGCGATCAGCATGATGCGCCAGCACATGTTCACCGACCCGCGGCCGATCGCGGGCGTCCCGATGCCGATCGCCGGCGTGATCATGCGCAGCCTCGCGCGTGAACTCGATGCGCGTTATCGCGAGGTCGAGTCTTTCGCGGCCGATCTGGCCGGGGCCGCCACCGCCGTCTACGGGCCGGGCTGGCTCGAGCGGTCCGGGGTGCCGGTGCTGCACCTGACGCCGCGAGTGATCGCCGGGCTCAACTCGCCCACCGCGCCGGCGCCGCCGGGGGACGCCCGGACGCGGCCGGTCCAGCGGCCGTCGGGACCCAACGCGACCCTGGTCGCGCTGAGCGGGTCGCCGGACACCGGTCCCGGGCCGGCCGGCGGCTGGGCGGGAGACGGCTCGGGCGGCTGGGCCGGTGATGGCTCCGGTTCGGGCGGCGGCCCGGACTCCGGCCGCACAGGTGGCGGTTCCGGCCAGGCGGACCCGGCGGCGGGCTCGAAGGCCGCGGTGCTGTGGTTGCGGCTGGCCGCGGCGGCGGCCGCGATCGTGCTGGTCGTCCTCGCTCTCCTCAACCCGGAGCGGCTGCCGCACCAGGCGTCGCCGACGTTGAACCTCGGCACCCAGCCCGTCACGACGCCGGTCGAGGTGGACCTCAGCAAACCGCTGACGCTGGCCGGCACCGGCAACCCGGGCCGCGTCGCGCTGACGCTGTCCGCGGCCGGGATCCCGCTGGGCTCGGCCGAAACCGACGCGAAAGCGGCGGGCAACGGCTTCACCGCGCAGCTCACCCTGCCGGCGATCGCGCGGTGGGTTGTCGGCGGCGCGGTCACGGCGACGGTGCAGACCGGGCCGGTCACCCAGACGTTCACGCTGCTCACCAGTCAGCACCCGCTGGCCAGCGCGATGGGCGCGGGCAGTCTCATCCTGGCGCTGTTCGCGCTGGCCTACCTCGAGTCCGGGCTGCGGACCATCCGCAACGGCCACCGCTGGCGCGGCGCGTCGGTCGGCGGGCCGGTGCTGGGCCTGCTGTTCGGTGCCGTGGCGTGGCTGTGCGTTTCGGTGCTGCGCGTGCACGAACCGTCGCCGGGGTTCGGCGCCGGGTGCGCGGTGGCGGGCGCGGTCGCGGCCGGGCTCGTGGTCGCGGCGGCGCGGCGCCGGGCGTCCACAGTGGTCAGTCGACCATCCGGACGGTGACGTGCGGGCTGTAGCTCTTGCGCCGGCTCCACCCGGTTTCGGCGCACAGGCTCAGCTGGATGGCGCGGTCGGCGGGCGCCCAGTAGCCGGTGCGGACGAAGTAGCCCTCCATCGTGTTCAGCGCGCCGAGGCGCTTGCGGGCCGAACACATCTCCCAGCCCCACTGCCGCCCGGTCTTCTCGACGCCGTTGCGCCGCACGGACAGGCACGGGTTCCCGATCGCGCGGATGTCGGCGTCGCCCTCGGCGACGTAGACGACGCCGTCGATCTTGTAGAACCGGTTGTTGTCGAGCAGGGAGACCTGCCCGGAGAGCGTGACCGCGACCCGGCCACCGTCGTCACCCGTGAGCGTCCAATCGAGACAGAATTCCTGGACCGGGAGTTCCAGCGACTGGGTCATGGCGAGTTCCCCTGTTCTAGCAGTGCGTCCCTTCCACAAGATAGGGAAAATCCGGACGCCGGGAAGGGATGCGGACGATCTTCACCCGAAGCGGTTCCGGAACGATGAATGCCTTGCTGTGCATGGGTTTTCAGGCGATTGGGTGACTCCGGGCACGGGAGGTGACATCGGGGCGTCTCTCCGGGTGGCGTGGCCCGTACAGTCGGGTGTGATCTATCCTTGATCACGCTCGGTGAGTTAAAGGTAAAGGAACCATTACCTTCGCCGTGCCGTTGACGGGACATGAGCGTGCCCACGGTGATCGAGCTCGGGCCCCGCGACCTGCTCGTGGTGGCGGGCCTGCCCGGCGCGGGCAAGACGACGATGCTCAACCATGCGGCGCCCGGTCTGGCGGTGCTGGATTCCGACCAGGTCCGCGCCCGGCTGGCGGCGGCGGTCCCGTCGGTGCCGTACCGGTGCTACCGGCCGGTGGTCCACGCGTGGCACCGGGCCCGCGTGGTCCGGCGGGCGATGGCGGCGGGGCCGATGGTGGTCCACGAGCCGTCGACGCGGGCTTCGACCCGGGCGTTGCTGGCTTTGGTGGGAGTGGTCAGCGGGCGGCCGGTGCGGCTGTTGTTCCTGGACGTGACGGCTTCGGAGGCGCTGGCGGGGCAGCGGAGCCGGGGGAGGGTCGTGCGGCCGCGGTCGTTCGCCCGGCACGTCCGGCGGGTGGGGCGGTGGCGGGAGGCGCTGCTGGCGGAGCGGGTGCCGGCCGGGTGGAGCAGTGTGCAGGTGATCGACCGGGCCCGGGCGGGGCGGACGCGGGTGGTGGCGAAGCTGCTGGTGAGGTGCTGACGCCGGCCCGCCAAACGTCTTGAATGAGTCATTCAGGTCTTCGGAGGTCCTGAATGACTCATTCAAGACGCTCGCCCGGGCTCGACGGCGCAGCGAGACCGGCGCGACTGAGCCGGCGGTAACCCCAGTTGGTCTGGACATTTTACATATTGGTCCAGACAATATCGGTATCTCCCCGACTGGAGGACCCGATGAGGCGTTCCAGACTGTCCGCAACCCTCGCCGCCTTCGTACTGGCGCTCTCCGGTCTCGCGGCCGGTCCCGCCGAGGCGGCCAACCTCCTCGCCAACCCCGGCTTCGAAGCCGGCTCGCTCTCCGGCTGGACCTGCGCCAACGCGACCACCGTGAGCACGCCCGTGCACGGCGGCGGGTACGCCCTCGCCGGCACCCCCGTCGGTGCCGAATACGCCCAGTGCGCGCAAACCGTGTCCGTCCAGCCGAACACCACCTACACCGTCTCGGCCTGGGTGCGCGGGAACCCCGTCTACCTCGGCATCACCGGCGGCGCCTCGACCTGGTCCGGCAACGCGAGCGCCTACAACCAGCTGTCCCTCACCTTCACCACCGGCAACCAGACTTCCGCCCAGCTCTACCTCCACGGCTGGTACGGCGCCGGCACCTACTACGCCGACGACGTCGTCCTCGACGGGCCCGGCGGCAGCACCCCCGGCACGCCCGGTGCGCCCGGCGCCCCTGCCACCGGCACCGTCACGGCGAACTCCATCGCGCTGAGCTGGGGCGCCGCCGCCGGCACCGTCACCGGGTACCGCGTCTACGAAGGCAGCACCGTCGTCGGCACGACCACTGGGACCAGTGCCACCATCGGCGGCCTGAGCGCCTGCTCGACCCACAGTTACGCCATCGCCGCGTACAACTCCGCAGGGGAGTCACCGAAGAGCTCGACGGCCACCGCGAGCACCACCGGGTGCGTCGACACCGGCCTGCCGAAGCACTCGCTCATCGGCTACCTGCACTCCAGCTTCGCGAACGGCTCCGGGTACGTCCGGATGGCCGATGTCCCCGCCGCCTGGGACATCATCGACCTGGCGTTCGGCGAACCGACGTCCGTCACGTCCGGGGACATCCGCTTCACCCGGTGCCCGGCCGCCGAATGCCCGAACGTCGAGAGCGACGCCGACTTCACCGCCGCGATCAAAGCCAAGCAGGCGCAGGGCAAGAAGGTCCTGATCTCCATCGGCGGGCAGAACGGCCAGGTCCAGCTGACCACCACCGCCGCGCGCGACAAGTTCGTCAGCTCCGTCTCGGCGATCATCGACAAGTACGGCCTCAACGGGCTCGACGTCGACTTCGAGGGACACTCGCTGTCGCTCAACCCCGGCGACACCGACTTCCGCAACCCGACCACGCCGGTGATCGTCAACCTGATCTCCGCGCTGAAGTCGCTCAAGGCCAAGTACGGCTCGGGCTTCGTGCTGACGATGGCGCCGGAGACCTTCTTCGTGCAGGTCGGCTACCAGTTCTACGGCGGCTCGGGCGCCGGCGACGCGCGGACCGGCGCGTACCTGCCGGTGATCCACGCGCTGCGGGACTCGCTGACCGTGCTGCACGTCCAGGACTACAACTCCGGCCCGGTCATGGGCCTGGACAACCAGTACCACAACATGGGCGGCGCCGAGTTCCACATCGCGATGACCGACATGCTCAAGGCCGGCTTCAGCGTGGCGAACACCGGGCAGTTCTTCCCGGGGCTCCGGCCGGACCAGATCGCGGTCGGGCTGCCGGCGGCGGTCAGCGCGGGCAACGGCTACACCTCGCCCGCGGACGTCCAGACGGCCGTCAACTGCCTGGCCAAGGGCAGTGGCTGCGGCTCGTACACGCTGCGCGGCGGGACGTCGCCGGCGCTGCGCGGGCTCATGACGTGGTCGATCAACTGGGACAAGTACTACAACTGGGAGTTCCAGAACAGCCACGAGCCGTTCCTGAACTCGCTGCCGTGACATGAGGCAGTGTGCCCCGCGCGGGTGGGGCACACTGCCTGACATGGCGCTGGTGACATGGTGAAGCCGGAGCACGGCGAGTCCGTGCTCTCGCGCGTCGTCCGCATCTTCGAGACCTTCGGGCCGGACACGCCGGCGCTGCGGGTCACCGACATCGCGCGGCGGGCCGGCCTGCACGTCGCGACCGCGTCCCGGATCGTCGACGAGCTGGTCGGCCACGGCTGGCTGCGCCGTGACCCCGATCGGAGGATCCGCGTGGGCGTCCGGTTGTGGGAGCTCGCGTCGCGCGCGTCGCCGACGCTCGGGCTGCGTGAGGCGGCCCTGCCGTTCATGGAGGACCTGCACGCCGTCGTCGGGCACCACACCCAGCTCGCGGTGCTGGAGGACCGCGAGGTGCTGTTCGTCGAGCGGCTTTCGGCGCCCGGCGCGGTCGTGAACGTGACGCGGGTGGCCGGGCGGCTGCCGCTGCACGCGTCGTCGTCCGGGCTGGTACTGCTCGCCCACGCGCCCGCTGACCTGCAGGAACAGGTGCTGGCGGGCCCGCTGGAGGCCTTCCGGCGCACGACGTTGACCGAGCCGGCGCGGCTGCGGCGGTTCCTCGCCGACGTCCGGCGCGACGGCTACGCGTTCTGCGCGGGCTTCATCGACGAGGAGACGACGGGGATCGCCGTGCCGCTGCGGGGGCCGGGCGGTGCCGTCGTCGCGGCGCTGTCGGTGATCGTGCCCAACGACCCGGACGCGCGGATGCAGATTCCGGCGTTGCGCGCCGCGGCCCGTGGCGTCTCGCGGGCGATGGGGAATTCCTCTCACTGAATGAGAATGTCGTAGAGTGCGCCGCGTCCGGCGTCCATGCTCGGGCTCTCCGCGTGAAAGGACGTTCCCGTGCGCACCCAGGTCGTCATCGTCGGCGCCGGCCCGGCCGGGCTGCTGCTGTCCCACCTGCTCGGGCTCGAAGGCATCGACTCGGTGCTGCTCGAACGGCAGACCCCCGAGTACGTCCAGGCGCGCATCCGCGCGGGCATGCTCGAGGCGGGCACGGTCGACCTGCTGCGCTCGGTCGGGCTCGGCGAGCGGCTCGACGCCGAAGGCATGGAGCACCGCGGCATCCACCTGCAATGGCCCGGCGAGCGGCACCACCTGGACTTCGTCGACCTCGTCGGCCGGTCGGTGACGATCTACGGGCAGACCGAGGTCACCAAGGACCTCATGGTGGCGCGGGAAAAGGCCGGCCGTCCGGCGTACTACTCGGCGTCGGACGTCACGCTGCACGACGTGACGGACTCGCCGCACGTGACCTTTGTGGACGCCGACGGCGCGGCGCGGCGGATCGACGCTGACGTCGTCGTCGGCTGCGACGGGTTCCACGGGCCGAGCCGGACGTCGATCCCGTCGTCGCAGGTGTGGGAGCGGGCCTACCCGTTCGCGTGGCTGGGCGTGCTGGCCGACGTCGCGCCGTCGGCGGACGAGCTGATCTACGCCTGGCACCCGGACGGCTTCGCGATGCACAGCATGCGTTCGCCGCGAGTGAGCCGGTTCTACCTGCAGGTGGCGCCGGACGAGGACATCGCCGAGTGGAGCGACGACCGGATCTGGACGGCGCTGGCCACGCGGCTGGGTCACACCGGGTGGGCACTGGAGACGGGGCCGATCACCGAGAAGAGCGTGCTCCCGATGCGGAGCTTCGTGACGACGCCGATGCGGCACGGAAACCTTTACCTGGCCGGGGATGCCGCGCACATCGTGCCGCCGACGGGGGCGAAGGGGCTGAACCTGGCGGTGGCGGACGTCGCGCTGCTGTCACGTGCGCTGACGGCGTCCTTCCGGGGCGACCAGGGGCTCGTGGACGCGTACTCGGAGACGGCGTTGCGGCGGGTCTGGCGCTGCACGCACTTCTCGTGGTGGATGACGTCGATGCTGCACCGCCACGGCGACGACTTCGACGCCCAGCTCCAGTTGTCGCAGCTCCGCCGCACGGTGAGTTCGGTGTCGGCCAAGACCGAGCTGGCCGACAACTACGCCGGCCTGCCCCTGTAGCCCGTGACGGGCGGGGCATCACGCGTGATCAACGGGGCATCACCCGTGTCTGGAGGGGCATCGCGCTGATGCCCCTCCAGACACGCGTGATGCCCGCTCAATCACGCGCGATGCCTCTTCGCGCACAACCTGGCTCTTGACGTCCAGACGTTCCCCGGCGCACCATACCCGCGTAGTAATTCGAATTATCAGCGCCGGGAAGGCTTCATGAGGGAACTGGACACGGAGATTCTGGTGGTCGGCGGGGGACTCGGCGGAGTCGCCGCCGCCCTGGCCGCGGCGAGCCACGGCCGCCGGGTCGTGCTCACCGAGGAGACCGGCTGGCTCGGCGGGCAGCTCACCGCCCAAGCCGTGCCGCCGGACGAGAACCCCTGGATCGAGCGGTTCGGCTCCACCCGCACCTACCGCGACCTGCGCGAGGGCGTCCGCGACCACTACCGCCGCCACTACCCGCTTCGCGCCGAAGCCGCGAGACGTCCGGAGCTGAACCCCGGCGCCGGGCGCGTCAGCAAGCTCTGCGGCGAACCCCGCGTGGCCCTGGCCGTCCTCGAGGCCATGCTCGCGCCGCACGTCAGCGCCGGCCGGATCCACGTCCTGCGCAACCACCGGCCGGTCGACGCGCACACGACGAACGACCGCGTCGACGCCGTGGTCCTCGAGGGTGAAGAACGAATCACCGTCAAGGCCCAGTACGTCCTCGACGCCACCGAGAACGGCGACCTCCTGCCGCTCACCGGCACCGAGCACGTGACCGGCGCCGAGTCCCGAGCAGAGCACGGCGAACCGCACGCGCCCGCCGAAGCCGCCCCGGCGAACCTCCAGGGCATCACCTACTGCTTCGCGGTTTCCCACCACGACGGCGAAAACCACGTCATCGACAAACCCGAGATGTACGGTTTCTGGCGCGACTACCAGCCGGACTTCTGGCCGGGCGCGCTGCTCGGCTTCGTCGCGCCCGACCCCCGGACGCTCGAGCCCGTCAAACGCACCTTCGTCCCGAACCCGCCCGGCGACCCCCTGGCCGTGTCGGCCGACCAGAGCGCCGACGCCGGCGACAAGGAACTGTGGGCCTTCCGCCGCATCCTCGCCCGCAACCTCCACACCGACGGCGCCTTCGACTCCGACATCACCCTCGTCAACTGGCCGCTCAACGACTACTGGCTCAAGCCCGCGCTCACGATCCCCGGCCACACCACCGAAGCGGACGTAGCCCAAGCGCACCACGAAGCCAAGCAGCTGAGCCTGTCCGTCCTGTACTGGCTGCAGACCGAAGCGCCCCGCGCGGACGGCGGCACCGGCTTCCCCGGCCTCAGGCTCCGCCCCGACGTCACCGACACGAAGGACGGCCTCGCGAAGTCCGCGTACGTCCGCGAAGCGCGGCGCATCAAGGCCGTCACGACCGTCACCGAGCACGACGTCTCGGCCGAGATCCTCGGCGTCGACGGCCGCGTGCGCCGCGAGGACGCGATCGGGGTCGGGAGCTACCGGATCGACCTGCACCCGTCGACCGGCGGGGACAACTACATCGACGTCGCCAGCGTGCCGTACGAGATCCCGCTCGGCGCGCTGCTGCCTGTCCGCATCACGAACCTCCTGCCGGCGGGCAAGAACATCGGCACCACGCACATCACCAACGGCTGCTTCCGGCTGCACCCGGTGGAGTGGAACATCGGCGAGGTCGCCGGGCTGCTCGCCGCGTTCGCCATCAGCGAGGACGTCGAACCGCGGGACGTCCAGAGCGACGCCCGGCTCTTCGAGGACTTCGCTCGGATGCTCGACAACGCCGGGGTCGAGCGCCGCTGGCCGGAAGTGCGGGGGTACTGACCGTGCCGCCGGTAGGGTCTGACGGAGACGAGCCGGAGGGAGTCACGGATGACGGCGGGTTCGGGCCGGGTCACGCAGGCCCAGGTGGCGCGCCTGGCCGGCGTCTCGCAAGCCGTCGTATCGATGGTGCTGAACGGCTCCGACAGCCTGCGCATCACCCCGGAGACCCGCGACCGCGTGCAGCAGGTGCTCCGCGAAACCGGGTACACCGTGGACATCATGGGCCGCCGGCTGCGCGGTGGGACCAACCAGATCCTCGGCGTCTTCACCTACGAGTCGGTGTTCCCGTCCGGGGTGGCCGACTTCTACCGGCCGTTCCTGCTCGGCATCGAGGAGGAGGCCGAGGAGCAGGGCTTCGACCTGCTCCTGTTCACCAGCGGTGGCCGCCGCGACGGGCGCCGCCGCATCTACGACCAGGGCACGAACCGCCTGCGCATCGCCGACGGCTCGATCCTGCTGGGCCGGCACAACGACCCGCAGGAGCTCGCGCAGCTCGTCGAGGAGCAGTTCCCGTTCGTGTTCGTCGGGCGCCGCGAGTCGCCGACCGGGCCGATCAGCTACGTCGGCGCGGACTACGTCGCGGCCACCCGTGAGGTCCACGAGCGGCTGTGGGCGCTCGGGCACCGGCGGATCGGCCTGCTCAGCGTGACCGAGGAGAACGAGCCGACGCTCGACCGCCGCAGCGGGTACGAAGCGGCTTCGCGCAAGCGACGCCGCCCGCCGCTGGTGTTCCTCGAAGAGGACCCGGCGAGTGCGCTGCGGCAGGTGCTCGACGACGGGGTCACGGCGTTGCTCGTCGAGAGCTCGGCGATGGCCGACGCCATCCTCGCGTGCGCGCACGACCTCGGCCTGAACGTGCCCGACGACCTCTCGATCGTGGTGCTGGGCGACGCCGACCCGTCGCAGCAGCCGCACGCGCACGCCGTGCCGAGCACCGCCACGGACTGGTCGATGTTCCGCATCCCGCGCCGCGATATGGGGGCACACGCCGTGCGTGTCCTCGTCGGGCTGCTCAAGAACCCCAAGACCCGGCAGCTGCTGCTGCCGTGTTCGTTCCACGAGGGCGCCACCACGGCGAAACCCTCCACTGTGCACATTCACTGACCGGCGGTATCGCCGGTTGACAGCCCAGGACGCGACGCTTACGGTCGCTGATAATTCGAATAACCAGGAGGCATCGTGGCCTACCGTAGAACCCGGCTGCTCGCCGCCGCGGCCCTGTCCGCCGTCGCACTGGCCTCGACCGCCTGCTCCGGTGGCGCCGGCGACGACACGAACATCGCGCTGCGCATGACGGTCTGGACGACCGACAAGAACCAGCTCGCCCTCTTCGACTCCATCGCCGCCGAGTACCGCAAGGCCCACCCGGAGGTCGCGTCGGTCAAGTTCGACGTCGTCCCGGGGGACACCAGCGCCTACTCGGCCGCGCTCACCACCCAGCTCTCCGGCGGCAACCCGCCCGACCTGGCGTGGATCCTCGAACGCGACGCGCCCGACTTCGTGCAGTCCGGCGCCCTCACCGACCTGAAGCCCACATTGGACGCGGCCGCCGGCTACAACGCCGGCGAGCTGGTGCCGTCCGCCACAAAACTGTGGACCAAGGACAGCGGCCTGTACGCCTACCCGTTCTCGACGTCGCCGTTCGGCATGTTCTACAACAAGAACCTGCTCACCCAGGCCGGGATCACCGAGACACCCGACCAGCTGGTCGCGAGTGGACGGTGGACGTGGGACGCCGCCAAGCAGATCGCCACGCAGGTCGCCGCCCGCGACACCGGCAAGGCCGGCCTGGTGATCCGCGAGTTCGAATACAAGCAGTGGGTGCTGCTGGCCTCGGTCTGGCGCGGCTTCGGCGCCGACGCGTGGGGCCCGGACGGCAAGACCTGCGGGTTCGCGACGCCGGAGATGACGTCCGCGATGACGTTCCTGCACCAGGCGATCTTCGCCGACAAGGCACTGCCGGGCCCGGGCACGACGGCGGACTTCTTCGCCGGGGAAAGCGGCCTGACCATCGCGCAGATCAGCCGCGCCGGGCTGCTCAAGGCCAAGCCGTTCGAGTGGGGCATCGTCCCGCTGCCCGCCGGGCCGAAGGCGAACGCGCAGGTCATCGGGCAGGCCGGGATCGGCGTCCCGGTGAAGGGCAAGCACGCCAAGGCCGCCGCGGACTTCCTCGCGTTCTTCACCAATCCGGCGAACTCGGCGAAGCTCGGCCAGTACTTCCCGCCGGCCCGCGACAGCCTGCTCAACGCGGCCACCCTGGCCAAGGCGAACCCGCTGTTCAGCCAGGAGCAGCTGCAGAACGTCGTGGTCAACGGGATCAAGACCGGCGCGGTGCTGCCGTCGCACACCGGCAGCGCGCGGATCGCGTCGCTCGTGCAGTCCGCTTTGGACCCGATGTGGAAGCCGGACGCGAACGTGCCCGCCGCGCTGGCCGGCGTCTGCCAGGCCATCGACCCCGCGCTGAGCCAATGACCCTCACCTCGAAGAAGCGCGAAGAGCTTGCGGGGTGGATCTTCATCGCCCCGCAAGCCCTCGGCTTCCTCGCCTTCGTCGTCGCGCCGCTCGCCGCGGTGGTCTGGTACAGCTTCCAGGACGTCAACCTGCTGGCCGGGACGTCGGCGTTCGCCGGCGCGGACAACTACGCGAAGCTCTTCGACGACCCGACCGCGCCGAAGGTCGCCCGCGCCACGGCGATCTTCTGCGTCGGCCTGGTCGTGCTGAACCTGGCTCTCGCGCTGTCGCTGGCGTTGCTGCTCAACCTCAAGCTCCGCGGTACCACGGTGTTCCGGACGGTCTTCTTCTCGCCGGTGGTCGTCACGCTCGTCGCGTGGACGATCGTCTGGAACTTCCTCCTGCAGGACAACGGCGGGATCAACGCGCTGCTGCAGACGGTCGGGATCGACGGCCCGAACTGGCTGCGCGGCAACGGCACCGCGATGCTGTCGGTGATCGTGGTGCAGGTGCTGAAGAACGTCGGGCTGAACATGGTCCTGTTCCTCGCCGCGTTGCAGGGGATCCCGGCGTCCATCATGGAGGCGTCGCAATTGGACGGTGCTGGGCCGTGGCGACGGTTCCGCTCGGTGATCCTGCCGATGATCAGCCCGACGACGCTGCTGACGGCGATCATCACCGTCGCCGGCGCGTTGCAGGTGTTCGCGCAGATCCAGGTGCTGACCCTCGGCGGGCCCGCGGACAGCACCAACGTGCTGGTGTTCTACTTCTACCAGCAGGCGTTCGCCAACCACGACCTCGGTTACGGCTCCGCGCTCGCCGTCGTGCTGTTCCTCGTCATCCTCGTGCTCACGCTGCTGCAGTGGCGGATGCGGAGGCGGTGGGTGTTCCATGAGTCGTAGGGCCAAGATCGCCTGCTACGTCGTGATGGTCGTGCTGGCCGTGCCGTTCGTGTTCCCCACCTGGTGGATGATCACGGCCTCGCTGCTGCCGGCCAACGAAGTGCTCGCGTACCCGCCGAAGCTGTTCCCGGCGTCGCCGCAGTGGGAGAACTACAAGACGGCGTTTACGGACTTTCCGTTGGCGCAGCAGTACTTCAACAGTCTCTACATCGCCGTGCTCGTCACGCTCGGCACGATGTTCTTCTCCTCGCTCGCCGGGTACGCGTTCGCGCGCATCCGGTTCCGCGGCGAGAAGCTGTTCGGGCTGATCCTCATCGGGCTGATGGTGCCCAGCGAGGTCACGATCATCCCGCTGTTCCGGCTGGTCGACGACCTCGGGCTGACCAACACGCACTGGCCGCTGATCGTCATCCCGATCTTCGGCGCGCCGAGCGTGCTGGCGACGTTCGTGATGCGGCAGTTCTTCATCACGATCCCGGGCGAACTCGAAGAAGCCGGCCGGCTCGACGGCCTGTCGCGCTTCGGGCTCTACCGCCGCGTCGCCCTGCCGATCGCCAAGCCGGCCTTGGCCGCGGTCGCCATCTTCACGTTCCTCAACACGTGGAACTTCTTCCTGGAACCACTGGTCTACCTGACCGACAAGGACATGTTCACGCTGCCGGTGGCGCTGACGCAGTACGTCGACGTCTACGGCGGCCACCTCTGGAACGTCCAGCTCGCCGCCGCGACCACCACGGTCGTGCCGGTCCTGGTCGTGTTCATCATCGCGCAGCGCCAGTTCGTCGAAGGGCTCGCCCAGAGCGGCCTGAAGGGCTAGGAGAGGTGGGGGGGGGGGTACACAGGTTTTTAAAAGAATGTAAATGAAAAACACAAAACCCCCAAGACCCCCAGATAGAAAGCACAAACAAAAAACCGCGGGCGCCACACACC